>NZ_JAWRYH010000016.1:0-116594 GCF_046534675.1 Pseudomonas sp. SIMBA_067
CAGCGGTAGTTCAGTCGGTTAGAATACCGGCCTGTCACGCCGGGGGTCGCGGGTTCGAGTCCCGTCCGCTGCGCCATCTTAGCCTCAAGGCCCCTTGAACGCCTTGAAGCACGAAAAAAGCGACCTTGGGGTCGCTTTTTTTGTTTCTACGGCTGGAAACCCCCGGCTTTACCCAGATTTACACCAACCTGACAGACTCTTCACCGACCAGTGGTTCCTGTGCCTGCCTGCTGTGTTGCACAATAGGCACCTTCTCGACTTACCCGGAATTCGCAATGACCAGATCTTCCGTCTTTGGTGCGCTCGGGCTGGCCCTGGTGCTGGCGGGGGTGGCCGGTTGTTCCTCGAAAAAAACCGCCGTGTACGAGCACGAGAACTTCGATGACTCGGGTACCTTCTCGCGCAGTTTTCCGGTGAGCGATGCCGGCTCCTGCGAGGCCGCCCGGCGTGCCTTGCTCAGCCAGGGCTACATCATCACCAACAGCGGCACCAACCAGGTGGTGGGCAACAAGAGCTTCCAGCAGAACAGCGAGAACCACCTGCAGATCAGCTTCAACGTGACCTGCGCGCCGGATGTGAGCGACGAGCAGCGTTCGACCATGTTCGCCAACGCCCTGCAGGACCGTTACGCCCTGAAAAAGTCCAACACCTCCGCCAGCCTGGGCGTGGGCGTGCTGGGTTCGGTATCGATGCCGATCGGCTCCAGCGACGACTCGATGGTCAAGGTGGCCAGCGAAACGGTGACGGCGGCGCAGTTCTATGACCGGTATTTCGCCCTGGTAGAGAGCTACCTGCCCAAACCGAAGCCGAAGAAGGTCGAAGAGGCCAAGGTCGAGGCGCCCAAGGTACAGAAACCCGCGGTGGAACTGGGGCTGCCGGAGCAGGCAGCTGCGAACCCGGTGGCACCTGCCCCGGCTCCGGAAGCCGTACCTGTGGCGCAAGTTGCACCAGCGGCTGCGGCCGTTGCCCCGGCCAGTGAAGCAGCAGCGGCACCGGTGGTGAATGACAGCCAGGGCTCGCAGCCGGTCGCGCCGCCGGCCGAAGCAGCGCCGATTCAGGTGCAGCAGGAAGCCCAGCCTGCCGAGGCCGCGTCGCCTTCCCTTTGACGGGGCGCCCGTACCGGCCCTTTCGCGGGCTTGCCCGCTCCCACAGGTAATGCGCAAGTTTCAGAGCTTGTGAAGGACCTGTGGGAGCGGGCAAGCCCGCGAAGAGGCCGGTACAGGCTTTCAACATTCCCTGTTACAGACACCCCGCGATAACTTCCTGAACACCTGCTACGTTTATCACTCATAAGCTTGTCATCATCTCTTCATCCCACCTGCCTAGGCTGAAGGTGATACCTACGAAGACATAACGAGCAAAGAGGACGCAGGGCGATGGATGAATACCAGGAAGAACTACTCGAAACCCAGGCTTACGAACTGGACACCCCGGAACCGGCTGAAGACGCTACCGAGCTTTAGCCCGCCCGCCGCTGGCTGCGGCGGAACTCCCCCGGCGTAAGGCCCGTCCAGCGCTTGAACGCGCGCTGGAAGGCCTCGGCCGAAGCAAACCCCAACAGATAGGCAATCTCGCCAAAGGCCAGCTCCGTGTCACGGATATAGGTCTCGGCCAGGTCGCGCCGCGTTTCATTGAGCAAGTCGCGAAAGCGCGTGCCTTCCTCGGCCAGCTTGCGGCGCAGGGTCCAGGTGGGCAACTGCAAGTGCAGCGCCACTTCTTCCAGGTCCGGTTCACGGCCGCCATTGAGCAGCGGGCCCAGCAGATGAGTAATGCGCTCACCCAGGCTGCGCACCCGCGTAAGCTGTTGCATTTGCGCCTCACACAGCTGCAGCAGGTGCTGCCAGGTGCTTGGGCAGTGCCTGGGGTTGGCCAGCTGCAGTGTGGCGCGGCTCAGACGCAGCTGGTTGCCCTCGGCCGCGAACTGTACGGGTGCGCTGCACAGCGGCTGATAGCGCGCCGCATAGGGAGGCGCGGAAAATTCGATGTCCAGGCGCTCGGCCTGCACCGTTGTGCCAGCCAGATCGGCCAGCTGCGCCAGCCAGCCGGCAAGCAGTGAATCCACCACGAAGCGGTTGTAGGCGTTGTAGGGGCTGATGGAGTAGAAGCGCAACCAGGCGCCCTGGGCATCTTCCTCGAAGCTGGAATGGCCACGGTAGTTGGCCGCATACAGTGGCTCGAAGCGCAGCAGGGTGCGCGCCGCATCGCCCAAGGTCGGCGCCTGGGCGGCGGTGACCCCGGCCAGGCCGGCATGCGCCAGTCGGCTCAGGCGCCCCATGTGCAGGCCCAGCGCGGCGTCACCGCACAGCTCGATGGCGGCGTGGCCCAGGTGCATGTAACGGGGGATCGACAAGCGCGCGCCGGCCTCTGCGAGGCGGGGTGCATCCAGGCCATAGCGGCGCAGCAGAGGCTCAGGCTCGTGACCCAGTTCGCGCAGGGCATCGGTCAGCGGCTGGACAAAGCCTACCGAAAGGTCGCCCAGGCGTACACGGGGGCGGGCCATGGGCCTATAGCCACAAGTTCAGCAGGCGAGCGCCATGGCTGGGGGTACCCGCCAGCAACTCACCCGACTGGCGGGCAAAGCCCTGGCCGTCGCTGGCCTGTTCCCAGAACTGCCCGCGCATGAACACGCTCATGCTGCTGACGCTGGCCCCTGCGGCCTCGGTCAGGCGTTGCCAGGCGCTCTGTTCGCTGACCTCGCCACGTTGCAGGGGCAGCCCGGCGCTGGCCTCCTGGTGGCGATTGCCACGCCATGGCGCTTCCCAACTGCCCTTGCCGCTGAGGAATACCGGGTTGGCGATCAGTTGTACCGCTTGTTGTGCCAGTTGCTGATGGTTTTCCGGGTACCAGCTGTCACTGCCCACCAGTACACCCAGGCGCCCGGCAGGGGTTTGCACCACTTGCAGGGGTTGTTGGCGGCCATCGTGGACATAGCGGCGCATTTCACTGTCGGGGAATTGCTGGCGCTGTGGCTGGCCCAGCAGTGAGCCATCACCGGCAAACACCAGGCTGCTATTGAACAGCGGGCCACTGCCGGCGTGCAGCACGCCCTGTTTCACGTAAGGCGCAGGCAGCACGATGGAGCCAGCCACCAGGGTGACGCCAAACTCTTTGGCCAGCCCGCCGAACAGCTGTTGGTAGTCCGCGGCCATCTGCTCGGCCTTCATGCGCAGGTGTGCATCCGCGCGCCAATCGTCGCCGTCGGCACCCAGCATGGCCAGGCCGTAACGCAGCGGGTTGCTCAGCTCCAGCCATTGCAAGGCCTCGCGGCTTTGCGTGACCTGATACAGCTCGTTCTTTTCCCCGCGAGCCCATAGCCAGGTACCGATGTGCTCCGGCAGCACCACCACCGTGCGCGGGCTCACCAGGCCCTGGGCGCGGGCCTGCTCCAGATAGGCTGCCAGCTTGCGGTGAAGGCGTTGCAGGTTCTGGTAGTCGCCTGGGTACAGCAGCGGCTCGACGCCCAGCAGGTTGCCGTGCTCGCCCGGTACGCCATGGTTGAGTGCCAGCTCGATGCGCAGGTCGGAAAGGTAGTGGCCTTCCGGGCGCTGTTGGGTCCAGAAACCGTAGCCGCAGAGGGAAGCGATCATCACCAGCGCCAGGGCGCTTGCCAAGAGTTTTCGCATGAAACAGGACGACGCCTTAAGAAACGAGGGTTCCCTAGCGTAGTCCTGCTGTTCGTCAGGATCAATAACTTGTCAGTTTCGATCATTGAGCCAATTCAAACGGCTGTTTAATGTCGCTGACAGACAAACGACGGGCCCCGCCGACCAGTGAGGTGCCCGCATACCGTGATCACGCCACCAGGGGACCTTCCATGGCCGCCGACCGCTACCCGCACCTGCTCGCTCCGCTGGACCTGGGCTTCACCACTCTGCGCAACCGCACCTTGATGGGCTCGATGCACACCGGCCTCGAAGAGCGCCCCGGCGGCTTCGAGCGCATGGCCGCGTACTTTGCCGAACGCGCCCGGGGCGGCGTCGGCCTGATGGTCACGGGCGGCATTGCGCCCAACGATGAAGGCGGGGTGTATTCCGGCGCGGCCAAGCTCAGCACCGAGGAAGAAGCCGACAAGCACCGCATCGTCACCGAAGCCGTGCACGCCGCCGGTGGCAAGGTGTGCCTGCAGATCCTGCATGCCGGGCGCTACGCCTACAGCCCACGGCAGGTGGCACCTAGCGCAATCCAGGCGCCGATCAACCCGTTCAAGCCCAAAGAGCTGGACGAGGAGGGCATCGAGAAACAGATCGCCGACTTCGTCAATTGCGCGGCACTGGCCCTGCGCGCCGGCTACGACGGCGTCGAGATCATGGGTTCGGAAGGCTACTTCATCAATCAGTTCCTGGCTGCCCATACCAACCACCGCACCGACCGCTGGGGCGGCAGCTACGAAAACCGCATGCGCCTGGCGGTGGAAATCGTCAGCCGGGTGCGCGGCGCGGTAGGGCCGAATTTCATCATCATCTTCCGCCTGTCGATGCTCGACCTGGTCGAGGGTGGCAGCACCTGGGACGAGATCGAGCTGCTGGCCAAGGCCATCGAGCAGGCCGGCGCGACCTTGATCAACACCGGCATCGGCTGGCACGAAGCGCGTATCCCGACCATTGCCACCAAGGTCCCGCGTGCGGCATTTACCAAAGTAACCGCCAAGCTGCGTGGTGTGGTGAGCATTCCGTTGATCACCACCAACCGTATCAATACGCCGGAAGTGGCCGAAGCCGTATTGGCCGAAGGCGATGCCGACATGGTCTCGATGGCCCGGCCGTTCCTGGCCGACCCGGACTTCGTCAACAAGGCAGCGGCTGGCCGCGCCGACGAGATCAATACCTGCATCGGATGCAACCAGGCCTGCCTGGACCATACTTTTGGCGGCAAGCTGACCAGCTGCCTGGTCAACCCGCGTGCCTGCCACGAAACCGAGCTCAACTACCTGCCAGTACGGGCAGTGAAGCGCATTGCCGTGGTTGGCGCCGGCCCCGCCGGTTTGGCTGCGGCCACCGTGGCAGCCGAGCGTGGCCATGCGGTGACGCTGTTTGACGCCGCCAGCGAAATCGGCGGCCAGTTCAACGTGGCCAAGCGGGTGCCGGGCAAGGAGGAGTTCTTCGAAACCCTGCGCTATTTCCGCAACAAGGTGAAAAACACGGGCGTGGACCTGCGCCTGAATACCCGTGTCGACGTACAGGCGTTGGTGAGCGGCGGCTACGACGAAATCATCCTGGCCACTGGCATCGCACCGCGTACCCCGGACATCCCAGGTGTCGAGCATGCCAAGGTGCTCAGCTACCTGGACGTGCTGCTTGAGCGCAAGCCGGTGGGCAAGGCGGTTGCGGTGATTGGTGCGGGTGGCATCGGTTTCGATGTGTCCGAGTACCTGGTGCACGAGGGCGTGGCCACCAGCCAGGACCGTGAGGCGTTCTGGAAGGAGTGGGGCATCGATACCCAGCTTGAGGCGCGTGGTGGTGTGGCCGGGGTCAAGGCCGAGCCGCATGCCCCGGCGCGCCAGGTCTACCTGTTGCAGCGCAAGAAGTCCAAGGTGGGTGATGGCCTGGGCAAGACGACCGGCTGGATTCACCGCACCGGGTTGAAGAACAAGCGGGTGCAGATGCTGAACAGCGTCGAGTACCTGGGTATCGACGATGCCGGTTTGCACATCCGCGTGGCGGACGGCGAGCCGCAGGTGCTGCCGGTGGACAACGTGGTGATCTGCGCCGGGCAGGACCCGCTGCGTGAGTTGCAGGACGGCCTGGTGGCGGCGGGGCAGTCGGTGCACCTGATTGGCGGGGCCGATGTGGCGGCCGAGCTGGATGCCAAACGGGCGATCAACCAAGGTTCAAGGTTGGCGGCTGAGCTCTGAGGTTGCTGGGGCCGCACAGCGGCCCCAGGATTTCGCTGGTAAACTCGCACGATGCTTTTCGACTTCCCTCAAGCGCCCCTGCAACCCCTGAGCCTGCCTTGGCTGGCAATTGCCAATGTCGAGGCCGCCATCCTGCGGCTGGACCTGATCGACCCACTGATCAGCGGCAACAAGTGGTTCAAGCTTCGCCATCACCTGCAGCAAGCCAGCGTCAGCAAAGCCCCGGGCCTGATCAGCCTCGGCGGCAACCACTCCAACCACCTGCACGCCCTGGCCGCCGCCGGCAAGCGCTTCGGCTTCGCCACCGCCGGCCTGCTGCGGGGTCACGCTCAGGAAACACCTACGGTGCGTGACCTTCAGGCGCTGGGCATGGAGCTGCACTGGCTGGGCTACGGCGGCTACCGCGCGCGCAACGAACCCGGATTCTGGGGGCCCTGGCAGGCACGCTACCCAGGCTGGCATTGCATTCCGGAAGGCGGCGGCGGGCCGGCCGGTGCACAGGGCTGTGGCCTGATCATGGAACAGGCACGCGCGCAGATCACGGCACTGGGCTGGTCGGGCTACGATGCCTGGTGGCTGGCTGCCGGAACAGGTACTACCTTGGCCGGCCTGGTACTGGCCGAGGCGGGTGCACATGCCGTCCATGGCGCGCTGGCTGTGCCCAGGGATCATGGTGTGCCGGACGCGGTGGCAGCATTGGCCGGTGCGCACGGCTACCAGCTACACGACGCTTGCCGTGGCGGTTTCGGCAAATTCGACGATGAGCTGCTGGGATTCGTCGCAGAGTGCGAGCTGCACAGCGGTGTACCGCTTGAAGCCCTCTACACCGGCAAGGCTCTGCTGGCCTTGCGTGATCAGGTCGAGGTCGGGCTGTTCGCGCCCGGCACCCGCCTGATCGTGGTACACACCGGTGGCCTGCAGGGCCGGCGAGGTTACTTGTAGGGCAGCATGCGCAGCAGCGTGTTGTCGCGCTGCACATAGTGGTGGTACAGCCCGGCCACCGCGTGCAGGCCGATCAGCCAGTAGCCCCAGCTGCCCACGCGTTCATGCCAGCCTTTGATGAACTTGGCCTGGTCCGGGTCCGGACCGATCAGGTGCGGCAGTTCCAGGCCGAAGAACGGCACCGGTTTGTCGGCGGCGCTGAGGATCAGCCAGCCGGCCAGCGGCAGGCCGATCATCAGCAGGTACAGCGCCAGGTGCATCAGGTGCGCAAGGCCGGTCTGCCAGGCCGGCGGCTTGGGCACGATGGGCGGGGTAGGGCGGCTCAGGCGCATGGCCAGGCGCAGCCAGACCAGCACGAACACGCTGAGCCCGAGCATGAAGTGCAGGTCCTTCATCAGGTTGCGTTCGGCACTGTCCTTGGGGAACAGGCCGCGCAATTCGATGAGTGCATAGACAGCGGCCAGCAGCACCAGCATCAGCCAATGCAGGGCAATGGACAGGCGCGCGTAATGGGTCGCGGGGGTGGATGAAACCATGATCGGTCCTCGTCATCAGGTCAAAATGGCGCTCTTGCTGGCGCTCAGGTACCACTGTAGTGGTTACCAGAAACAAATCTTTGCGCTAGGTCTGTGAAAATTGTGTTGCCTGTGCCGGCCTCTTCGCAGCACAAGGCTGCTCCTACACGGGCAGCACGGCTCTCAAGACCTGTACGGTCCCTGTAGGAGCAGCCTTGTGCTGCGAAGAGGCCGGGTCAGGCAACATCATGCCTGCGCTGAAAATGGCCAACTGTCAGCCACCAGAAACACCCGCTCCACCTCCTGCCAGGCACCATCAGCATCAGGCTCCAACCTCACCAGCAACTGCGCCGGCGCCTGCCGCTCAAGCATGTGCAACCAGGCCGCAAACTGCTCCACCGTCCAGCCGTCGCCTGCCTCGACCCGCGCAGGTGCCAGCCAGGCATGCCGCTGCAATGGCTGCCAATGCTCACCCTCTGCCATGACCCAGTCCCGCCGGCGCACCCAGCGCCCGCGCAAGTGCTGCGGGTTGGCGCCCGCAGGTGGTTCGGCATGCCCAGGCCACGGATAGAACAGGTAGCCACCCAGCCACACGTGTGCCTGCACCTGCTCAACCCCCAACCGTGCCAACAGCTCGCGGCTGTGCGCGCCGTTCGACATGGGCAACTGGTGCCCGGTCAGGTGCGCAAGCTTGGTCTCCAGCCGGTCATGGCACCCAGGCCCCAGCCAGGCATGCGGGTCGTGCCCGGCGTCTTGCGGCCCCAGGTACAACTTGATCGCCAGCTCAAGGTGGTGCACACCGTCGCGGTCGCGCAGCACCACGTCCAGCTCGCCCAGGGTGTGCCCACCGTCACGGATTGCCAGGTTGGCCGCCAGCAGCTCGATGCCGGGTGCCTGGCCCAGGGCAAATTGCCACAGCCGTTCGTAGTAAAGCCCCAGCCGCCGGCTGCCGAGCTTTGCCAGCCAATCGCGCAACGGGCGATCGTCGGCATCCAGCGCCCGCAACCAGCCCTCGAGGCGCTGCGGCTGCTCCGCCCAGAGGCTGCCCGTCAGCGGGTGGCGCTGGGGGCAGGGCGGGGCGCTGAGCAGGGGCGGCGACAGCAGGGCCCAGGCCAGGTCGCGCACGGCGGGGCGGCGTAGCTGCCGGGGCAGGTCGTTGAGCAGGGCGAATGGAGTCATCCAGCGAGCATAGCCGGTTTGCCGCTGCCCGGTGGTTTCGCCCATAATCGGTCCATCGTCACCCGTCGCAGAGCCCCGCAGGAGCCCCATGGAGCAATTTCGCAATATCGGTATCATCGGTCGCCTTGGCAGCTCGCAGGTGCTCGACACCATTCGCCGACTGAAAAAATTCCTCCTCGAGCGCCACTTGCATGTGATTCTCGAAGACACCATTGCCGAAGTACTGCCCGGCCATGGCCTGCAAACCTCCACCCGCAAGCTGCTGGGCGAGGTCTGTGACCTGGTCATCGTGGTCGGCGGCGACGGCAGCCTGCTGGGCGCCGCCCGCGCCCTGGCCCGGCACAACATTCCGGTGCTGGGCATCAACCGTGGCAATTTGGGCTTCCTCACCGACATCCGCCCCGACGAGCTGGAAGAGAAAGTGGCGCAAGTGCTCGACGGCCACTACCTGGTGGAAAACCGCTTCCTGCTGCAGGCCGAGGTGCGTCGCCACCACGAAGCCATCGGCCAGGGTGATGCGCTGAACGACGTGGTTCTGCACCCGGGCAAGTCCACGCGCATGATCGAGTTCGAGATCTACATCGACGGCCAGTTCGTCTGCAGCCAGAAGGCCGACGGCCTGATCGTCGCCACCCCCACCGGTTCCACCGCCTACGCGCTGTCGGCCGGTGGCCCGATCATGCACCCCAAGCTCGACGCCATCGTCATCGTGCCAATGTACCCGCACACCCTGTCGGGCCGGCCGATCGTGGTCGACGGCAACAGCGAGCTGAAGATCGTGGTGTCCAAGGACCTGCAGATCTACCCGCAGGTGTCCTGTGACGGCCAGAACCACTTTACCTGCGCCCCCGGCGACACCATCACGGTGAGCAAGAAACCGCAGAAGCTGCGCCTTATCCACCCGCTGGACCACAATTACTACGAGGTCTGCCGCACCAAACTGGGTTGGGGCAGCCGTCTGGGGAGCAGGGACGACTGATGCTCGATCCGGCGCGAAGTTTCGACATCATTGGTGACGTGCACGGCTGTGCACTGACCCTTGAACGCCTGCTCGACGCCCTCGGTTACAAGCGTGTGGCCGGCGTGTGGCGCCACCCAAGGCGCCTGGCGCTGTTCCTGGGCGATATCGTCGACCGCGGGCCACGCATTCGCGAGGCGCTGCACATCGTCCATGACATGGTCGAGGCCGGCCAGGCGTTCTGCATCATGGGCAACCACGAATACAACGCCCTGGGCTGGGTCACCCCGGCGCTGCCCGGCAGCGGCAAGGCCTATGTGCGCGAGCACACGCCACGCCACGCCCGGCTGATCGACGAAACCCTCACCCAGTTCGCCCACCACCCCGGCGACTGGCACGACTTCGTCAACTGGTTCTACCAGCTGCCGCTGTTCATCGACGCCGGGCGCTTCCGCCTGGTGCACGCCTGCTGGGACCCGCGGTTGATCGAGCCGCTGCGCCAGCAATACCCTGACGGGCGCATTGATGAGCACTTCATCCAGGCCTCGGCGGTGAGTGGCAGTTTCGCCGACACGGTGTGCAACCGCCTGCTGCGCGGCACCGACATGCGCCTGCCGGACGGCCTGACCCTGACCGGCGGCGACGGCCTGACCCGTGCCTTCTTCCGCACCAAGTTCTGGGAAGAAGACCCGCAAACCTACGGCGACATCGTGTTCCAGCCCGATGCCCTGCCCGAAGAGGTGGCCAGTACCCCGCTCAGCCACAGCCAGAAGAACGCCTTGCTGCGTTATGCCGAAGACGAGCCGTTGCTGTTCGTTGGCCACTACTGGCGCAGCGGCCGGCCGGCGCCGATCCGCGCCAACCTGGCCTGCCTGGACTACAGCGCCGTGCTCTACGGCAAGCTGGCCGCCTATCGGCTGGATGATGAAACCCGCATCGACCCGCACAAGTTCGTCTGGGTCGACGTCGACCGCCCACAGGCCAACCAATGAACATTATCGAAGTGATGCGCCTGCCGCTGTCGGTCGACCTCAGCGGCTTCATCCACCTGCTGCAGCGCCTGCAGGTGCCGTACCGGGTGAGCGAGGACGGCGATGCCCAGGTGCTCTGGGCGCCTGACACCCTGGTCGAAGACGTGCTGCAACTCTACCAACGCTACCCCGACGGCAATGCCGACATCCAGGTGGCAGAGGAACCGGTGCAAGCGAGCATGCCCGCGAATAGCCCCACACAGCCCTCCCTGGTAGAACAGGCCAAAGCCTGCAAGGTCACCACCCTAACCCTGCTGTTGTGTTTCATCGTCGCCGGCCTCACCAGCCTGGGCGACAACTTCACCACCATCAGCTGGTTCACCTTCCTCGACTTCCGCGTCCAGGGCGACTACCTGTATTTCAGCTCGCTGGCGCAAGTTCTGGACGAAGGCCAGTGGTGGCGCCTGGTATCGCCCATGCTGCTGCACTTCGGTGTGCTGCACCTGGCCATGAACAGCCTGTGGTACTGGGAGCTGGGCAAGCGAATCGAACTGCGCCAGGGCCCCTGGATGCTGCTGGGCCTGACCCTGCTGTTCAGCCTGGTGTCCAACCTGGCCCAGCACTACACCAGCGGGCCGAGCCTGTTCGGCGGGCTGTCTGGCGTGCTGTACGGTTTGCTCGGGCATATCTGGCTGTATCAGTGGCTGGCGCCCAATCGTTACTTCAACCTGCCAAAGGGCGTGCTGGTGATGATGCTGATCTGGCTGGTGGTATGCCTGACCGGTGTGGTCGGCACGCTGGGCCTCGGCCAGATCGCCAACGCCGCCCATGTTGGCGGGTTGCTCATCGGATGCCTGACCGGGCTCTTGGGTGGGGCGCTGGCCCGGCGTAAACTGTCGGCTTGAATCAGGAGACACTATGTCCACTTTCGCGCAAATGATTGAAAACATCACACCGGAAATCTACGAGAGCCTGAAACTGGCCGTGGAAATCGGCAAATGGTCCGATGGCCGCAAGCTCACCGCCGAGCAAAAAGAGCTGTCGCTGCAAGCCGTGATCGCCTGGGAGATCCAGAACCTGCCCGAAGACCAGCGCACCGGCTACATGGGCCCGCAGGAATGCGCATCGAAGTCTGCGCCGATCGCCAACATTCTGTTCAAATCGGACTCGGTACATTGATCGAACTCGCTCGTGGCTCGTTGAGCAAAATGGCGGTAAGCCTGCAGGCACCCGTGGTGCAATACAGCTTCCGCCTGGATGACACGCAGGTGCCGGTCAACCCGCTGATCGGCCAGCGCCTGCGCCTGGAATACCTCGGCGCCATTCACTGCAACCACTGCGGCAAACGCACCAAGACCAGCTTCAGCCAGGGGTACTGCTACCCGTGCATGACCAAGCTGGCCCAGTGCGATGTGTGCATCATGGCCCCGGAAAAATGCCACTACGACGCTGGCACCTGTCGCGAGCCGTCGTGGGGCGAACAGTTCTGCATGACCGACCACGTGGTCTACCTGGCCAATTCGTCAGGGATCAAGGTGGGCATCACCCGCGCCACTCAGCTGCCCACCCGCTGGCTCGACCAGGGCGCCAGCCAGGCCCTGCCGATCATGCGTGTGGCTACCCGTCAGCAGTCAGGCCTGGTCGAAGACGTGCTGCGCAGCCAGGTGCCGGACCGCACCAACTGGCGCGCGCTGCTCAAAGGCGATGCCGAGGTGCTCGACTTGCCGGCTATCCGCGATCAGATCTTCGACGCCTGCGCCGATGGCCTGCGTGAGTTGCACGGGCGCTTTGGCCTGCAGGCGATCCAGCCGCTGGCCGACGCCGAAGTGGTGCAGATGAAGTACCCGGTCGAGGCCTACCCGAAAAAGATCGTCAGCTTCAACCTCGACAAGGACCCGGTGGCCGAAGGCACGCTGCTGGGCATCAAGGGCCAGTACCTGATCTTCGACACCGGTGTGATCAATATTCGCAAGTACACGGCCTACCAGTTGGCCGTGCTCCAGTAAAAAGGACCTGCACATGCGTACCGAACAACCGCAAGTGATCTACCTGAAGGATTACCAGGCGCCCGAGTACCTGATCGACGAGACGCACCTGACCTTCGAGCTGTTCGAGGACCACACCCTGGTTCACGCGCAACTGGTGATGCGCCGCAACCCGGCACGCGGTGCCGGCCTGCCGCCGCTGGTGCTCGACGGCCAGCAGCTGGAACTGCTGCGCGCCGCGCTGGACGACCAGGAACTGCAGGCGGGCGACTACCAGCTCGAAGCCGACAGCCTGACGCTGCACCCCAAGGCCGAGCAGTTCACCCTCGACACCAGCGTAAAGATCCACCCCGAGAGCAACACCGCGCTGGAAGGCCTGTACAAGTCGGGCAAGATGTTCTGCACCCAGTGCGAGGCCGAGGGCTTCCGCAAGATCACCTACTACCTCGACCGCCCGGACGTGATGAGCACCTTCACCACCACGGTGATTGCCGAGCAGCATCGCTACCCGGTGCTGTTGTCGAACGGCAACCCAACGGGCAGCGGGCCGGCCGAGGACGGCCGCCACTGGGCCACCTGGGAAGACCCGTTCAAGAAGCCGGCCTACCTGTTCGCGCTGGTGGCCGGTGACTTGTGGTGCGTCGAGGACAACTTCACACGCCAGTCTGGCCGCGATGTGATGCTGCGCATCTATGTCGAGCCCGAAAACCTCGACAAGTGCGACCACGCGATGGTCAGCCTGAAGAAGTCCATGCGCTGGGACGAAGAAGTCTACGGCCGCGAGTACGACCTGGACATCTTCATGATTGTTGCGGTCAACGACTTCAACATGGGCGCCATGGAAAACAAGGGCCTGAACATCTTCAATTCCAGCTGTGTGCTGGCCCGTGCCGAAACCGCCACCGATGCCGCGCACCAGCGCGTCGAAGGCGTGGTCGCCCACGAGTACTTCCACAACTGGTCGGGTAACCGTGTCACCTGCCGTGACTGGTTCCAGCTGTCGCTGAAAGAAGGCTTCACGGTGTTCCGCGATGCCGAGTTCAGCGCCGACATGAACTCGCGCACGGTCAAGCGCATCGAAGACGTCGCCTACCTGCGCACCCACCAGTTCGCCGAAGACGCCGGCCCCATGGCCCACCCCGTGCGCCCGGACAGCTTCATCGAAATCTCCAACTTCTACACCCTGACCGTGTACGAGAAGGGCGCCGAAGTGGTACGCATGGTCCGTACCCTGCTAGGTAACGAAGGCTTCCGCAAAGGCAGCGACCTGTACTTCGAACGCCATGATGGCCAGGCGGTGACCACCGATGACTTCATCAAGGCCATGGAAGACGCCAACGGTGTCGACTTCACCCAGTTCAAGCGCTGGTACAGCCAGGCCGGTACCCCGCGCCTGGAAGTCAGCGAAGCCTATGACGCTGCTGCGCAGACCTACAGCCTGGCCTTCCGCCAGAGCTGCCCGCAAACCCCGGACAAGGCCGAAAAGCTCCCGTTCGTGATCCCGGTCGAGCTGGGCCTGCTGGACGCCGAAGGCAATGACCTGCCGCTGCGTCTGGCCGGTGAACCGGCTGCGGGCGGTACCAGCCGTGTGCTGTCGGTGACCGAGGGCGAGCAGACGTTCACCTTCGAGGGTATCCAGGCCAAGCCGTTGCCCTCGCTGCTGCGCGGCTTCAGCGCCCCGGTGAAGCTCAGCTTCCCTTACAACCGCGACCAGCTGATGTTCCTGATGCAGCACGACAGCGACGGTTTCAACCGCTGGGAAGCGGGCCAGCAGCTGTCGGTGCAGGTACTGCAAGAACTGATCGGCCAGCATCAACGCGGCGAAGCCCTGAAACTCGACCAGCGCCTGATCACTGCCCTGGGCACCGTGCTGGGCAACGAGTCGCTGGACGCCGCCATGGTTGCCGAAATGCTTTCGCTGCCGGGCGAGGCCTACCTCACCGAAATCAGCCAGGTGGCCGACGTCGATGCCATCCACGCTGCCCGTGAGTTCGCCCGCCAGCAGATCGCCGCACAGCTGTTCGACGCCCTGTGGGCGCGCTACCAGGCCAACCGTGAAGTGTCGCGCAGCACCGCTTATGTGGCCTCTGCCGAGCACTTCGCCCGCCGTAGCCTGCAGAACATCGCCCTGTCGTACCTGATGCAGAGCGGCAAGCCGCAGGTGCTGGAAGCGACCCTGGAGCAGTTCGATCAGTGCGACAACATGACCGAACGCCTCACGGCCCTGGCGGTGCTGGTCAACTCGCCGTTCGAAGCCGAGCGGGCCAAGGCCCTGGAAGCCTTTGCCGAGCACTTCAAGGACAACCCGCTGGTCATGGACCAGTGGTTCAGCGTGCAGGCGGCCAGCGCGCTGCCGGGCGGGCTGGCGCGGGTCAAGGCGTTGATGCAGCACCCGGCGTTCACCCTGAAGAATCCGAACAAGGTACGTGCGCTGGTGGGTGCCTTTGCCGGGCAGAACCTAGTCAACTTCCATGCCGCCGATGGTTCGGGCTATCGCTTCCTGGCGGACCTGGTGATCGAGCTGAATGCGCTTAACCCGCAGATTGCCTCGCGGCAACTGGCGCCGCTGACCCGCTGGCGCAAGTATGACGCTGCGCGCCAGGCCCTGATGAAGGGCGAGCTGGAGCGGATCCTGGCTTCGGGTGAGCTGTCCAGTGATGTGTATGAAGTGGTGAGCAAGAGCCTGGCGTAAGCCTGGTAGATCATGGGGCCGCGAAGCGGCCCCCTGCATTCCCGGATAACAAAACATAACACCCCGCCCGTTGTATCCCCGCCAACATCCCCGCTACGATCCCCTCAAGCTATTGCAGGCCTCTAGATCAGGCTTTTCGCAGTACCTGCAATGCATTGACCCACCAACAAGAACACAACAAGGGGGCAGTCATGAGGGAACCGCTATGGGCGCCAGCCAGGCGTGGTGCCTGGCCATGGGCGGCCAGCGCAGTGCTGGCACTGGCTTTGGGGGTGTGGGCCGACAGTGCCCAGGCCGCCGCCGCCGACGAATACTCCACCGAATCCGCCAAGGCCAGCCAAAGCCTGTTGATCGACGCCACCCATGCCGGCAAGCGCCTGGTGGTGGTGGGTGATCGCGGCCACATTCTGTTCTCCGACGACCAGGGCAGCACCTGGACCCAGGCCCGGGTCCCCACCCGGCAGTTGCTCACCGCCGTGTTCTTCCTCGATGACAAGCGCGGCTGGGCGGTCGGCCATGATGCGCAGATCCTCGCCAGCAACGACGGCGGGGCCACCTGGAGCAAGCAGTTCGAAGACCTCGCCCGCGAAGCGCCCTTGCTCGATGTTGCCTTCCTTGACGCCCAGCACGGCTTTGCCGTGGGTGCCTACGGCGCCTTGCTGGAAACCACAGACGGCGGGCAGTACTGGCAGGACGTGGCCGAGCGCCTGGACAACCCTGACCAGTTGCACCTGAACGGTATCGCCCGGGTGCGTGACGCCGGCCTGTTCATCGTGGGCGAGCAGGGTGGCATGTTCCGCTCCGCCGACAACGGCCAGACCTGGTCCAAAGTCCAGGGCCCTTACGAGGGCTCGCTGTTCGGCGTGATCGGCACCGCCCAGCCGAACGCCCTGCTGGCGTATGGCCTGCGCGGCAACCTGTTCCGTTCCACCGATTTTGGCGACAGCTGGCAGCCGATCGAACTCAAGGCCGCGCGCGGTAACCTCGAATTCGGTCTGGCAAGCGCTACGCTTCTCGATGATGGCACCCTGGTGCTGGTCGGCAACGGCGGCAGCGTGCTGCGCAGCGCCGATGGCGGTCAGACCTTCAGCGTGTACAACCGCGCCGACCGCATCGCCTTGGCTGGCGTCAGCGGCCTGGCCAATGGCGGCCTGCTGCTGGTAGGGCAGGGCGGTGTACACCTGGCGGATGCCCAGGGTGCCGAGGGGGCGAGCCAATGACCAGCAGGGAGAGCATTACCATGCACCCGCACCACCAGGACAAGGCCACGCTGCTCGAACGCCTGATCTTCAACAACCGCCCCGTGGTCATCGCGCTGTGCGTGCTGGTGAGCATTTTCCTGTTCTGGCAGGCCACGCAGATTCGCCCGTCCACCAGCTTCGAGAAGATGATCCCGCTGCAGCACCCGTTCATCGAGCAGATGATGGAGCACCGCAACGACCTGGCCAACCTCGGCAACACCGTACGCATTTCGGTCGAAGCGGTGAACGGCGACATCTTCGACAAGGACTACATGGAGACCCTGCGCCAGGTCCACGACGAGGTGTTCTACATCCCAGGCGTCGACCGTGCCGGGCTGAAGTCGCTGTGGAGCCCCAGCGTGCGCTGGAGCGAGGTGACCGAAGAGGGCTTTTCCGGTGGCGAGGTAATCCCCAACACCTACAACGGTTCGCAGGACAGCCTCGATACCCTGCGCGACAACGTGCTCAAGTCTGGCCAGGTGGGGCGCCTGGTGGGTAACAATTTCAAGTCCAGCATCGTCGACGTGCCGCTGCTGGAGAGCTACCCCGACCCGCAGGACCCAGGCAAGCAGGTCAAGCTGGACTACCAGCAGTTCTCGCACCTGCTGGAAGAGAAGATCCGCGACAAGTTCCAGGCGCAGAACCCCAATGTGAAAATCCACATTGTCGGCTTCGCCAAGAAGGTCGGCGACCTCATCGACGGCCTGGTGATGGTGGCGATGTTCTTCGGCGTCGCCCTGGCCATTACCTGGGTGCTGTTGTACTGGTTCACCTGGTGCATCCGCAGCACCATCGCCGTGCTCATCACCACCCTGGTGGCGGTGGTCTGGCAGCTTGGGCTTATGCATGCGGTGGGCTTTGGCCTGGACCCTTACTCGATGTTGGTACCGTTCCTGATCTTCGCCATCGGCATTTCCCACGGGGTGCAGAAGATCAACGGCATCGCCTTGCAGTCGAGTGACGCCGACAACGCCCTCACGGCGGCCAGGCGCACCTTCCGCCAGCTGTTCCTGCCGGGCATGATCGCCATCCTCGCAGACGCGGTGGGCTTCATCACCCTGCTGATCATCGATATCGGGGTGATCCGAGAGCTGGCCATCGGTGCGTCCATCGGCGTGGCGGTGATCGTATTCACCAACCTGATCCTGTTGCCGGTGGCTATTTCCTACGTTGGCATCAGCAAGAAGGCCATCGAGCGCAGCAAGAAGGACGCCACCCGCGAGCACCCGTTCTGGCGCCTGTTGTCGAACTTCGCCAGTGCCAAGGTGGCGCCGGTGTCTGTAACCCTGGCGCTGGTCGCCTTCGCCGGCGGCCTGTGGTACAGCCAGAACCTGAAGATCGGCGACCTCGACCAGGGCGCGCCGGAGCTGCGCCCCGACTCGCGCTATAACCAGGACAACAGCTTCATCATCAGCAACTACTCGACCAGTTCCGACGTGCTGGTGATCATGGTCAAGACCCCGCCGGAGCAGTGCTCGGTCCACTCGACCATGGCGCCGATCGACGAGCTGATGTGGACCATGCAGAACACCCCGGGTGTGCAGTCGGCGATTTCCCTGGTGACCGTGTCCAAGCAGGTGATCAAGGGCATGAACGAGGGCAGCCTGAAATGGGAAACCCTGTCGCGCAACCCGGACATCCTCAACAACTCCATCGCCCGTGCCGACGGCCTGTACAACGGTGACTGCTCGCTGGCGCCGGTGTTGGTGTTCCTCAACGACCATAAGGCCGAGACCCTGGAGCGGGTTACTGCTGCGGCCAAGGCGTTTGCCGACAGCCACAACAAGGAAGGCCTGCAGTTCCTGCTGGCGGCGGGCAACGCCGGGATCGAGGCAGCGACCAACGAGGTGATCAAGTCGGCCGAGCTGACCATCCTGATCCTGGTGTACATCTGTGTGGCAGTGATGTGCCTGATCACCTTCCGCTCGTTCGCCGCCACCCTCTGCATCGTCCTGCCGCTGGTACTGACCTCGGTGCTGGGCAATGCGCTGATGGCCTACATGGGCATCGGGGTGAAGGTGGCGACCTTGCCGGTAGTGGCGCTGGGCGTGGGGATTGGCGTGGATTACGGCATCTACATCTACAGCCGGCTGGAAAGCTTCCTGCGTGCCGGGCTGCCGTTGCAGGAGGCCTATTACCAGACCCTGCGTTCGACGGGTAAAGCCGTGTTGTTCACTGGCTTGTGCCTGGCCATCGGCGTGTGCACCTGGATCTTCTCGGCAATCAAGTTCCAGGCTGATATGGGGCTGATGCTGACCTTCATGCTGCTGTGGAACATGTTTGGCGCGCTGTGGCTGCTGCCGGCGCTGGCACGGTTCCTGATAAAACCGGAGAAGATGGTGGGCAAGGAAGGTGGGTCCATTTTCGCCCATTGAATCGCAAGGGGCCGCTTTGCGGCCCATTCGCAGCACAAGGCTGCTCCTACAAGGGTTACGCGATCCCCTGTAGGAGCAGCCTTGTGCTGCGAATGGGCTGCAAAGCAGCCCCAGGGTTATAATGCCGCCACATCTCCCACAGGTACCCCCATGTCCCCCCTCGCCACCGCCCTGCAGTCCTGCGACATGCTCCTGATCGACGGCCTGCACGCCTTCGATTTCACCGCCGACGCATCCGGCCTCACTGTCGAATGCATGGACGGCCGCCAGCTTCGCCGCTGGTCCTTCACCCCCGAACAAGTCGCCGCCGCTATCGCCACCGGCGATGAATGGCAACTCAACGATGCCAATGGCGAGCATCGGCTAGTCTGTATGAGTGCCTTTCGCGCCCCGGATGATGACCAAGATGAACCGGACCTGGACGAGCCTGCTGACCGCTAGCCTGATGAGCCTGACAATCCCCGCCCACGCCGCAACCTTGCTGGTGGGCAGCTACACCGACGGCGCCAGCCAGGGTATCTACCGCTACCAGTTTGACGACAAGGCCGGCCAGATCGGCCCCTCACCCCTGCAGGTGGTGAAAAGCGTCAGCCCTTCGTGGCTGGTGCTGTCGGCCGACCAGCGTCAGCTGTTTGCGGTGAATGAGACCCCGCAGGGCCATGCCAGCAGTTTCAGCATCAGCAGCAAAGGCGAAATCAAGCCGCTCAACCAAGTGGCCACCCAGGGCGACGAGCCCACCCACGCCAGCCTCAGCCGTGACCAGCGCTACCTGTTCGTGGCCAACTACGCGGTCAACCCTGACCCCGGTGGCAGCCTGGTGGTGATCCCGGTGGCCAAGGACGGCACGCTCAAGCCCGTGGTGCAACAGGCCCGGCATAAGGCGAGCGGGGTCAACCCTGAGCGCCAGGCCGGTGCCCACGTGCATTCGCTGGTGCTGTCGCCGGATGGCCAGCACCTGTATGCCAGCGACCTGGGTGCCGACAAGGTGTTCATCTACCGCTACGACGGTGCCAGTGCGGACCACCCGCTGACAGCGGCGATACCTGCGTCCGTGGCCTTGCCGCCGGGCAGCGGGCCGCGTCACCTGCTGTTCGACGCCAAGGGCCGGCACGCCTACCTCACCCTGGAAATGAATGCCGAGGTGGTGATGTTCGATGTGCAGGACGGCAACCTGGTTGAACGCCAGCGCTTACCCCTGACCGAGCGCCAGGAGGCCGCAGCGAAGGCAGCAGGTGGCTTGCACCTGTCGGCGGACGGGCGCTTCCTGTACGTGAGCAACCGTGGCACGGCCAATGAAATTGTGGCGTTCAGCGTGGGCAAGCAGGATGGTCAGTTGACGTTCCTGCAGCGTCGCCCGGTAGAAGGCGATCACCCTCGGGAGTTTGCCCTGGCCCCGAGTGACAACTTCCTGCTGGTGGCCAACCAGAAGAGCAACCAGATCGTGGTGATACGTCGCGATCCGCGCAGTGGCAAGCTGCTGGAGACGGTGCAGACGCTGAAGCAGGATGCACCGTCGGACCTCAAGTTCATCGAGTGATATCGATCAGCGTGATAATCGGTACTGCCGCAATGAATTTTTGCGTGCGGCCTCGGCGGCGTAAGTTTGACTCAAGGCCCAAACGGGCCACCGTCAAACCACCGCCGTCGAGGTCAGCCCAGATGAACTTCAATCTCTTCCCGGTTATTGCCGCATCCGCCATTTCCGCATCGGTCGTACTGCCGGCGCATGCCCATGCCGACAGCAGCAAGGCTTCTGCCACCCACAGCTACACCGAGCAGTACCTGCGCCAGAGTGCCAATTTCCATGCGGCGTTGAGTGGCAAACAGCAGCACTGAGCCTTGTGCGGTCTCCTACGAGGGATCGCGTGAACTCATTTGGCCATGACTGACCTGAACAGCTCCGAAGCCAACCACCACTCCAGCCAGCTCCGCACCCGCGGATAAGCCGCCTCGGCGAACCACTGCGGTTCGACCCCGGCAAACTGGCGCATCAGGGGCAGCAACGCGGCATCGGCAATGCTCGGGTGGTCGGCCAGCAGGTAGGGCCGGCCGGCCAGCAGGCCTTCGAGCTCCGCCAGCCAGGTTTCAGCCTGCTGGCGGTAATGCTCGCGGGAGTGCTCCGGGTAGCGTTCGGCATACTTGTACAGGTTCACCTGCGCCTTGAATGTGCTGTCATTGCGCGCAATCAGCGCTTCAGCCTGCTGCGCCGCCGCAGGGTCGGCCTGTAGTCGCCAGTCTTGCGGGTCGTTTTGCGTCAGCGCCCAGCGCATGATGTCCAGGCTCTCCTCCAGCACGCCAGCACCGGTATCCAGCACTGGCACTGTGCCCTTGGGCGACAAGGCCAGCAGTGCTGGCGGCTTGTTCTTCATCGCCACCTCACAGATTTCCACCTCGCACCCGGCATAACGCAAGGCCAGGCGCGCGCGCATGGCCCAGGGGCAGCGGCGGAACGAGTAGAGGATCACCCGCACACCTCCACGTCACTCAGGCCATTGCCTTGGCGACGCACCTGGATCTGCACCGGGATGCGCTCGTGCATTTCCTGCACGTGGGAAATCACCGCCACTTTTCGGCCCTGAGCCTGCAAGCCGTCGAGGGCGTCCATGGCCAGTTGCAGCGACTCGGGGTCGAGGCTGCCGAAGCCTTCGTCGATGAACAGCGATTCGATGCGCAGCGTGCTGGAGGCCATCGAAGCCAGGCCCAGGGCCAGGGCCAGCGAGACCAGGAAGGTTTCCCCGCCCGACAGCGAGTGCACCGAGCGCAGTTCGTCCCCCATCTCGGTGTCCAGCACCAGCAGGCCGAGGGCGCTGCCGCCGCGCTTGAGGCGGTAGCGGCGGGCCAGCTGGCGCAGCTGGGTGTTGGCGTGGTGCAGCAGCAGGTCGAGGTTGTAACCCTGGGCGATCTTGCGGAACACATCACCCGAGGCCGAGCCGATCAGGGCGTTCAAGCGGGCCCAGCGTTGCCATTGCTGATGGGCCTGTTCGATTTCTGCCGCCAACGCCTGGTGTGCCTGCTGGCGACGCTGGTCGTCGGCCTGCTGAGCACGCAGTTCGGCGCACTGCTGCTCGTGGCCGGCCAGGCGCTCGCGCAGCTCGGTCAGGGCTTGCTCCAAGGCTTCGGCCGAGGTGTCCACGGTCATTTGTGCGGCGTGTTGTTGCAGGCGTTGTTCACGTTCCTGCAGCAGTACGCGACCTTGTTCGATGGATTTCTCGGCGTTTTGCAGGTGCTGGCGCAGTTCACTGACGTGCGCATCGTCCATGGCCAGCAGGCGATCCAGGCCTGCGTCATCCAGTTCCGGGTGCTCGCTGCGCCACTGGGCGATCTGCCCTTGTAACTGCTGGCACTCGGCGTCCAGCGCCTGTTGCTGCTGGGCGTTGGCCTTGAGCTCACTGGCCAGTTGCACACCCTGGGTGCGCAGGTCTTGCAGGCGTTGTGCGGTGTCGGCGTCGAGGGCGCGGGCATGTTCCAGCGCGCAGTCCATGTGTTGTTGCCAGGCTTCGGCGCTGGCATGTTCGCCGAGCAGTTCGCCGAGCGAGGCCTGCGCTTGCTGGCGTTGCGCGTCGAGGGCGGCCAGATTCTGCTGCAATTGCTGCTGGCCTTGCACACGCGCTTGTTGTTGGTCGCGTAGCTTGTCCAACTGGGCCTGGCGGGCTTGTTGTTCTTCCTGTTCGTCCTTGCGTTGCTCCAGTTGTTGCAAGCGTTGGGCAATCTGCTGGTCCAGGGCGAGGAAAGCATTGGCCGGGTCGTCGTTAAGGGCCTTGACGGCTTCCTCAGGCAGCACGCCGGTCAGGCCGTTCAGGCCTTGCTGCAGTTGCTGCTCGTCGTTGGCCAGGGCCTGGTGCTGGTGCTCCAGGTGGCGCTGGGCCTGTTGTTGCGCTTCATGGGCGGCCTGCAACTGCTGGTTGAGGCGGGATGCATCTTTTTGCAGGGTGAGCAGGGCGCTCTGGCGCTTTTGGTCGTGACTGATTTCTTCTTCAAGACGCCGCAGTTGGCTGTCGAGCCAGGTGCTGCGGGCCTTGTCGTCCTGCGGGGCGAGGGCAGGCCACAGGCTGTGCGCCTGTACCTCGGCCACCAACGGTTGCAGCTGTTCGCCCAGTTGCTGCTGCTGTTGTTGGTAGTCCTTGAGCTGGGCGTTGATCACACCCAGCTGGGTACGCAGCTCTACCAGCTTGCTGCCGAGGGTTTCGACCTGCTGCTGCGCGGCGTCTACTTCGGCCTGATCGTGGCGACCCAGGCTTTGCAGCAGCGCTTCGGGTTGATGGAACGGGTGTTCGGCGCTTCCGCACACGGGGCACGGTTCGCCATCGCGCAGTTGGCCGCGCAGTTCTTCGACGCTGGTATTGCGCGCCAGGCGCTGGCGTTCCAGCAGCTGGCGGGTAAGGTTCAGCGCTTGCTCGGCGGCTTCCAGCTCGGCCTTGGCGGCGGTGCCTTCGGTAATCAGTTGCTGGCGTTGCTGCATGGCCTGCTGCTGCCGTTCGCGCACGGCATGCAGCTGCTGGCGCAGCTCTTGTTCACGGCCATGCAGGCGCGACAGTTCTTCGACGGCGCGCTGCTGCTTGCGGTTGTCCTGCAGCATGCCACCGAGCAGGTCGATTTGCTCGGCAAGGGCCTGCGGTTCGGCCTTGGCTTCGCGGAACAGCAGGTCGTAGGCGTCGCGCTCGGCCTGCAAGTGTGCATTGGCCTGGCTGGCTTGGGCCTGAAGGCCGGGCAGTTCTTCACGGCCTTTGGCCAGGCGCCCACCGATCAGCATCACCTGCTTCAGCTGTGGCAGGTAGGCGTGCCAGGCATTTGCCAGGCCTGCCAGGTGCTGGCTGTCGGCCAGCGCGGTGTCGATCTGGGCCAGTTGCTGCAGGCTGCGCTGCTGGTTGTCTTCAAGCTGCTGCAACTGCTGCTGGCCGTCGGCGACCTGCTGTTCAGCCTGTTGGCTGGTGCTGCGCTGCGCGGCCAGTTCCTGGTCCAGGCGCGCCAGGTTGTCCTGGGCGGCAAAGGCCTGGCGCAGGCGCGGTGCGTTTTCGCCATGCTGGGCCTGGCTGTCGGCAAGCGCCTGGCGTGCGGCGCCCAGCGCCTGTTCGAGCTCAAGGGTGCGCACCTGCAGCTCGGCTTGCTGCTGCTGTTGCTCAGCGATTTTCGCGGCCACGGGTGCCAGTTGCGCAGTCAGCGCCTGCTGGCGGTGGAACTGGTGGCGCTGGGGGGCCAGGCGCTCCAGGCGAACGAGGTCCAGGCGCGGTTCGGCCAGTTGCTGCCAGCTTTGTTCGGCGGCCTGTAGCGCGGTGCCGGCTTCGGCATGTTGGGCCTGCAGCTGGCGTTGTTCATTCAGCCAGTTGCGTTGCTGTTCCAGTTGGCGCTCGCCAGCCTGGTCGGCCTTGAACTGCTGCTGCGCCTGCTCCAGGCGCTGGTCAAGGTCGGTGCGGGCTTCGGCGGCCATCGGCAGCAGGTGGCTGGCGCGGTCCTTGAGGGCGTTGTGGGCCTCGCCGGCTTCACGGGCCTTGCTGAAGGCACGCTGGCCAAGGCGGGTGTAGATGGCGGTATTGGTGAGTTTTTCCAGCAGCTCGCTGCGCTCTTTGTCGTCCGCCTTGAGGAAAGCGCCGAACTCGCTCTGGGCCAGCATTACCGCACGGGTGAACTGCTCGAAGTTCAGGCCAAGGCGGGCCTCGACCAGTTGCTTGTATTCGTTCTTGCCACTGCCCAGCACCTGTTCGCTGTCCAGGTCGTAGAAGCTCTGGCGGCTGTGTTGCAGCTTGCCGTTGGCCTTGTCGCGGGCGCGGTTGGCTTCCCAGCGGGCGCGGTAGCGGCGGCCGTCGATGCCGACGAAATCGACCTCGGCAAAGCCACTGCCGGTGCCACGGCGCAGCAGGTTACGCGGGTCGTAGGTGGGGATTTCGCCGTCGGCGTCGGGCACCTTGGCCTCGCGGCCGATGTCGTTCAGCCGTGGCACTGTGCCAAACAACGCCAGGCACAGGGCGTCGAGCAGGGTGCTTTTGCCGGCCCCCGTTGGCCCGGTGATGGCGAACAGGCCAGCGCTGGCCAAGGGCTCTGCGGTGAAGTCGATTTCGACCGGGCCGGCCAGCGATGCCAGGTTCTTCAGGCGAATGGCGAGAATCTTCATGGCTGCTCCTCTTCCTGCTGCACGTCCTGCAACAGCAGGGCAAAGTCGGCCAGCGCCTGCTCATCTGCCGGGTTGCCGTAAGCCTGCTCCCAGGCGCGGCTGAACAGGTCTTGCGGGGTCATCTGGGAAAGCTCGACAAAGGCCAGGTCATCGTCTTCGGCGTTATTGCGGCCGGCGTATTCGGCGCTGATGCGGATCAGCCGCACGGCCTTGCCTTCCAGTGCAGTTTCAATCTGCTGGCGCAGGTCGGGTTGCGGCTCGTCCAGTATCACCCGCACCTCCAGCCAGGGCTGGCGGTTGGGGTCTTCGAGCAGGTCGATCACGGGCAGGTCGGCCAGTTGTTGCAGCAGTTCGCCCAGGGGTGCCGGGCCAACCCGTTGCAGGGCCACCGCGCGCGGTACCGGGCGCGGTTCGACGCTGACCAGTTCGGTGCCGTCCAGCTCCACTTCCAGCACCTGGTGCGGGTAGTTGATTTCGGCGAACGACAGCGGGATTGGCGAGCCGCTGTAGCGGATGCGTTCTTCGCGGTTGACCTTCTGCGGTTTGTGCAGGTGGCCCAGGGCGACATAGCTGATGGCCTTGTCGAACAGCTTGGCCGGCAGTGCCTCGGCGTTGCCGATGATCAGGCTGCGCTCCGAGTCTTCCGACACCGAGCCACCGGCCATGTGCGCATGGCTGATGGCGATCAGCGCCTGGTCTTTCTTGCGCTTGGCTTGCGCGGCGGTGATCAGTTGCTGGTGGACCTGGGTGATGCCTTGCAGGTAGTCGTCGCCCAGGCTCGGGCCGGTGACCTCGGCCGGGCGCAGGAAGGGCAGGGCCAGGCACCATGCGGCGACCTTGCCGCGGCCGTTGGTCAGTGGGATCAACAGGCGCTCGGCATCCAGCTGGCCTTCGTCCAGCCAGTGCACACGGCCCAGGGCATGGGTGCGCAGGCGCCGCATCAATGCGGCGGGCAGCTCGATGCGCGAGCCGGAGTCGTGGTTGCCGGCGATCATCACGATATCCAGCTTGGGCTGTTGCTCATGGGCCTGGACGATGAAGTCGTAGAGGCGCTCCTGGGCTTTGACCGGCGGGTTGACCGTGTCGAAGATGTCGCCGGCAATCAGCAGTGCATCGGGCTGGCGCAGGCGCAGCTGGCCGAGCAGCCAGTCGAGGAAGCAGGCGTGTTCGAAGTCGCGTTCCTGGCCGTGCAGGCTTTGGCCCAGGTGCCAGTCGGAGGTATGAAACAGACGCATGGATGACCTGTTGGTGTCGAGTCGGACAAGCGGGGAAAGGGCGGTATGGTAACCCAAGGTTGGGGCTGAGAGGTGTCTGCCTGGAGATGTTTGGCGCCTGTGAGATCGAGCGCCGCCCGCGCGGCGCTCGATCCCACAGGCGCTGAAAACCTTGTGGCGAACACCCTGGTGGCCTACTTGGGATAGAGCGGCGGCAAGCTGCCGCTGTCACTCGTCGGCAGCAACACCTGCTCAGCCGGCGGAATGGTGCCAATCGCCCGCCACAAATCCTCACCCTGCCAATACTGCCCGGTTTCGCTGTACAGCGCCCCGTTCAACCCATCCAGCGCATCCGACAACGGCACGAAGCGCGCAGCCATCTCGGCCAGGGTTTCCGGCTGTTGCCGGGCCCACGCATCCAGCGCCTGGCGTGTGGCCTGCGGGTCGTTTGCCTGGCACGCACGCTTGAGGTCGTCCAGCAATGTGCGCGGGCTTGGCCCGTTTTGCGCCGCGCGCAGCACCGCCGGCCGCGAGCGGGCGCGCCACCACAGGGCGAAGCCCAGCACGGTGGTCAGGGCGAACAGCAGTGTGGCCAGTTGCCAAGGCCACAGCAGGGTGCTGGCGCTGCTGTTGTCGCCCACCGGGGTGTCTGCGCTCAGCGCCGGGTTGTCTTGCACGTTCAATGTGCGCGCTGGCAGGCTGCTGTGTTCCAGATGGTCTTCGCGGGTGTTCCACCAGGCCACTTCCAGCGCTGGCAAGGTCAGCGCACCTGCGTGGGTCGGCACCAGGGCTTCGCGCTCTTCGCGGTTGGCGGTCATGCCGCGCTCGCTGATTTCGTTGCGCAGCAGCGGCTGGTCGGGGTAGCGGCGCAGGCCGATGATTTCTGTGGCGGGCAGCGGCGGCAGTTGGGTGCTGGACAAGCCCTCGGCACGCAAGGTGATGTTGCGCGTCAGCGAGTCGCCAATCTGCACTTGCTGGCTGCCCGGGTCGGGGTTCCAGTGCTCTTCCAGGGTCAGGCTGCGGGCTGGCAGCCACGGCACGCCAGCGGGCCAGGCCGCGGGAATCGGCCGCACGTTCAGGCGCAAGGGCAGCGAACTGACCTGCACCTGGCGGCCGGCGCGGGCCGTGCCATTGGCCTGTGAGGCTTCGTCGTTGCTGGCGGCGGCAGTGGCGGTAAAGGTCAGCGGTGGAATGTCGAGGCTGCCACTTTGCTGGGCGTACACCGCATAGCGGGTTTCGATCACGCCATGGCGCACGCCGTTGATTTCCTTTTCATACGTGCGCGATTCGCCCAGTGGCTCGACCTTGGCGTTCCCCAGTTGCAGCGGGCTGAGGTTGCTGTCGTCGTACAGCGCCACCGAATGGTAGATGCGCAGAGTCAGTACGGCCTGGGCCTGGACGTAGACGTCGCTGCTGTCCAGGGTGGCTTCGATGAACACTTGCGAGGCGCTGTCCTGGCGATTGGCATCGGCCTGCAGCACTTGCAGTTCGATGGCCTGGCTGTGCGACTGGCCCAGCTGCAGTTCGGGAATACGCAGGCTGCCGCTGCGCCGTGGCAGCAGGGTGATGATCCAGCGGGTGCTTGCGCGGGTTTCGCCGTCGAGGGTGTGCAGGCTGTTCAGCTGGCGCGTGCCACGCACTTCAAAGTCGCCTTCCAGGGCTTGCAGGTCGGGCTTGCCGAACTGGGTGACGTCCTGGCTTTCCAGGGTCAGCTCCAGGCTCTCGCCAGCTTCCAGGCGGGTGCGGTCAACGCTGGCTTGCAGCAGCGGCTCGGCCTGGGCCAGCACGGCCCATAGCAGGGTGAGCAGAAAGACGCCGAAGCGACTCATCGTGGGGTTTCCTGATGCAATTGCTGTTCATACCAGAATTTGCGCCGCAGCAGCTCCGCCGGGTTATCGGGGATCTCTCGCAGCCATTGTTCCAGGGCCTGGCGCTGTTCGGTGTCGAGGTTGGTCGATACCGGGCGCTGTGGCGGCTGGATGACGTCGTCGTCAGCACCCGCCTGGTTGCCGGGCGCGGCCTGGCTGTTATTGCTGCTTTCACCGGGCTGTTCGGCGTTGGCTTGTTCGTCGCTGCCGGGCGTGCCTTGGGCGGGGCTGCTGGCCGAGCTGCTGTTGCCCTCGGTTTCGCTGCCGGGGGTACCTTGGGCATCGCCGTTGGCCGGCTGCTCTTCAGCCTTGGCCTCGCGCTGTTGCAGCATTTGTTGCACCAGCGCCTGGTTGTCCAGCGCGGGTTGCAGGTCTGGCTGGCGCTCCAGGGCTTGCTCGTAGGCGTCCAGGGCGGCTTCCAGTTCACCGCTGCGGGCAAGGGCATTGCCTCGATTGTAGTGGGCGGCGGCGGTATCGCCTTGGGAAAACGCCTCGGCGGCACCTGCATAGTCGCCAGCCTGGTACAGGGCCATGCCGCGCCACTGCGGGTCCTGGAAGTGGCGTGCGGCGCTGGCCGGGCGGTTTTGCTCCAGCAGGCGCTGGCCTTGCTGGTCGGGGCGCAGCCACAGGTCGTTGAACTCGAAGGCCTGGCTGGGCTGTGGCAAGGCCAGCAGCAGTGGCAGGCAGAACAGCCAGCCACGACGGCCGGCGCAGGCGGCCAGCAGCAACAACGGGATCAGCAGCCAGTAACCCTGATCGGCCCAGCTGTCCAGTTGCAGGGTCTGGCCGTCATTGCGCGCGGTGCGGGGGTTGTCGAACAGGCCAAGGCCGCGCAGGTCGAGGTCGTCGATGCGGGCATGCCGGTAGCGCCCGCCAGTGCCGCTGATGAAGCCCTTGAGGCTGGCGCTGTCCAGCCGAGGCAGCAAGATACCGCCCTGGTCGTCCTTGAGGTATTCGCCGCTGGCCCGGCGCACCGGGGCGCCTTCGCGGCTGCCGATACCCAGCATCAGCAGGCTCGGGCCCTGGCGGCCGAGTGCCTGGCTGATGCCTTGGCGTTCCGGGGCGCTCAGCGACGAGCCGATCAGCAGCAAGCGGCCTTGGCCCAGGCCACTCTGGGCCAGCAGGGCCAGGCCCTTTTGCACGGCCAGGTCGGCGCGCTGGCCGGGTTTTGGCATGATCGACGGGTCGATGGACTCCAGCAGGTTCCGGGTGGTGGCCAGGTCATCGGACAGCGGCACCAGGGTGTGCGCCGAGCCGGCGTACACCACCAGCGCGGTCTGGCTGTCGCGGCGGTGTTCGAGCAGGTCGAGGACCTTGCGCCGGGCCTGCTCCAGGCGGTTGGGCGGGCTGTCTTCGGCGAGCATCTGTGGGGTCAGCTCCAGCAAGATCACCAGCGGGTCGGCCGGGCGTTGGCGGCTTTCTTCCACGCGTTGCCAGCTGGGCCCGAGCAGGGCCAGGACCACCAGCGCCCAGGCCAGGCCCAGTGCTATCCACGGCAGCTTGCTGGTGCTGCCGCTGCCACCGCCCAGCAATACGCCATGGAAGGCGGGCGGCAAGATCATCTGCCAGCGCCCGGCGCGCTTGCGCCTGTGCCACAGCTTGTACAGCAGCCAGCCGAGCAGGGGCACGGCCAGCAACCACAGCGGGCGCAGCCATTGGGGCCAAAGATCGATCATCGCCGCCTCCTCAGACGCAGGCGCTTCAGGCGCTGGCGCCATTCCGGGTGTGGCTGCAGGAACCGCGGCTTGCGCATCAGCCGTTGCAGCAGGTTGTCGGGCCATTGCACGGCCACCACCAGCAGCACGCTGAGCAGCAGGGCCAGGGCCAGGGGCCAGGCGTACAGGGCCTGGGCCGTGCGTGCCTGGGTCGGTTGCTGTGCTACTGGCTCCAACTGATCGAGGGCGTCGCCGATGGCGTCCAGCTCGGCACCGTCATGGGCACGGAAATAGGCACCGTGGGTGATGTCGGCGATTTCCTTGAGTGAGGCCTCATCCAGGTCCAGGCTGGGATTGAGGCCAAGCAGGCCGGGGGTGCCACTGGCGTCGGGGTTGGCGCCAATGCCGATGGTGTAGATGCGTACCCCTTCCTGGGCGGCCAGGCGAGCAGCGGTCAGCGGGTGGATTTGCCCGCCGTTGTTGGCGCCGTCGGTGATCAGCACCAGCACCCGGCTTTGGGCCGGCCGTTGGCGCAGGCGCTTGACCGCCAGGCCGATGGCGTCGCCGATAGCGGTGTTTTTACCGGCGATGCCGATCTGCGCCTCGATCAGGAATGTGCGCACGGTGCGCCGGTCGAAGGTGAGTGGCGCCTGCAGGTACGCCTGGCTGCCGAACAGGATCAGGCCCACGCGGTCGCCTTCACGGTCTTGCAGAAAGTCGCCCATCAGTGCCTTGACCAGGTCGAGGCGGCTGATCTCTTCGTTTTGCCACTGCATGTCGGGGAAGTCCATCGACCCGGACACGTCCACCGCCACCAGCAGGTCGCGGCCACTGGCAGCTACCGGTACCGGTTCGCCCAGCCATTGCGGGCGGGCGGCGGCGCATAGCAGCAACAGCCAGATGACCACGAACGGCGCCTGCTGGCGCCAGGTGGGCAAGTTGAGGCGTGCGCGGCGCCCGGCCAGGCTTTCCAGTTCGTTGAGGAAGCCTACCTTGAGCACCGGCTCCCCGCTGTCGGCGGCTGGCAACAGCAGGCGCGCCAGCCAAGGCAGCGGCAACAGGGCGAAGACCCACGGCCAGGCCAGTTCAAACATGCTTGCGGATCCAGGTTTCGACGGCCTGGCTGAGCCCGACAATGGCCTTGTCGTCGAGCTTGCACTCGGGCTTGTAGGCGCCCTCGACCAGCACCATCCAGCGGGTCAGGCCGGCGGCCGGGCAGCGGTTGTCGAGAAATGCCAGCCACTGGCGGCCGTTGAGGGTGTGGCTGTTGGCACCCGGATAATGGCTGCGGCACAGGCGTTTGAGCAGGGCATTGATCTGTTGCAGCCAGGCGCCGGCCGGGGCGCCGTCGTACGGGCGCGGCAGGCGTGCCAGCTCGGCCAGGGCTTCCACACGCACCGGGTCCAGGGGTTGTTCGGCGCGCACGATGCGGCGTTTGCCCGGGCGCCAGCGGCGCAGCCGCCACAGCCCCCAACCCAGCAATGGCAGCACGGCCAGCAGCAGCCACCAGCCGGGTGCCGGCGGCCACAGGCCGACAGGCGTAGGGTCGATCAGCGGATGCAACTGGTCGAGCGGGTTCATGACGCGCTCCTTGGCCGCTGGGCGTTCAGGTATTCGCGCAACTGCTCGATCATGTCGCTTTGGGTGCTAAGTGGCATCAGCACGACGCGCAGCTTCTGGGCCATCAGCTCCCAGCGCTCGATGCGTGCCTCGGCCTGCTTGCGATAAGCCTGGCGCAGGTTGGCGTCCAGGGTGTCGAGCTCCAGCTGCGCACCGCGCTGGGCGAAGCGTAACAGGCCGGCGGCGGGCAGGGCGTGGTCGAGCGGATCGGATACGGGCAATAGCAGCAGGTCGCAGTGACGCGAGAGCATGGCCAGGTGCTGTTCGCACTGTGCGCTCAACGAACGCTCGTCACAGATGACAATGGCCAGGCTGCCCGGGCGCAGTACTTCGCGGGCCCGGCGCAAGGCCAGGCCAAGGCTGTCAGCCTGCGGCACGGCTTCGGTATGCAGCGACTGGTTGACCTTGGCCAGGCGGTTGAGCAGTTGCAGCAGGCTCTGCTTGCTGCGCCGAGGCTTGATTTCGTGGGGGTCGTTGTCGCCGAATACCAGCCCGCCGATGCGGTCGTTGTGCCCCAGTGCGGCCCAGCCGAACAGGGCCGCGGCCTGGGCCGCCAGTACCGACTTGAACAGCAGGCCCGAACCGAAGAACAGCCGCTGGCTTTGTTCGACAAGGATGAAGATTGGCCGCTCGCGCTCTTCGTGGAACAGCTTGGTGTGCGGTTCCTGAGTGCGTGCAGTGACCCGCCAGTCGATGTTGCGCACATCGTCGCCGGCCTGGTACACGCGCACCTGGTCGAAGTCCACTCCGCGTCCACGCAGCTTGGAGTGGTGCAGGCCCACCAGCGGGCTGCGTTGACCGGGCTTGGAAAACAGCTGGATTTCGCGCACGCGGTGGCGCATGTCGATCAGTTCGGCAAGGCCGATGCGGATGCCGGGTTCGGCCAGCTGCGCGGTGGGCATGGGCTCAGGCAACGGCGACGACGTCGAGGATGCGCTGGACCACGCGGTCCTGGTCGATCCCCGCCGCCTCGGCCTCGAACGAGAGGATGATGCGGTGGCGCAGCACGTCGAACAGCACGGCCTGGATGTCTTCTGGGCTGACGAAGTCACGCCCGGCCAGCCAGGCGTGGGCACGCGCACAGCGGTCCAGCGAGATGGAACCGCGTGGGCTGGCGCCGTACGCGATCCAGTCGGCCAGCTCGGTGTCGAACTTGGCCGGGGTGCGGGTAGCCATCACCAGCTGCACCAGGTATTCCTCCACCGCGTCGGCCATGTACAGGCCTAGGATTTCCTTGCGCGCGGCAAAGATGGCCTGCTGGCTGACCCGGCGCTCGGGCTTGGTTTCGCCGCCCAGCGCTTCGCCACGGGCCTGCGCCAGGATACGCCGCTCCACGGCTGCGTCGGGGAAGCCGATTTTTACGTGCATCAGGAAGCGGTCGAGCTGGGCTTCGGGCAGGGGGTAGGTACCTTCCTGCTCGATCGGGTTCTGCGTGGCCATGACCAGGAACAGCGGCGACAAGTCGTAGGTGCTGCGGCCCACGCTGACCTGGCGTTCGGCCATGGCTTCGAGCAGTGCCGACTGCACCTTGGCCGGGGCGCGGTTGATTTCGTCGGCCAGTACCAGGTTATGGAAGATCGGCCCCTGCTGGAACACGAAGCTGCCGGTTTCCGGGCGGTAGATTTCGGTACCGGTGATGTCGGCCGGGAGCAGGTCTGGGGTGAACTGGATGCGATGGAACTGCGCCTCGATGCCTTCGGCGAGTTCTTTGATGGCCTTGGTCTTGGCCAGGCCCGGGGCACCTTCGACCAGCATGTGGCCGTCGGCCAGCAGCACGATCAACAGCCGTTCGACCAGTTTCTCCTGGCCTAGGATCTGCGAAGAAAGAAAGGTGCGCAGCGCGGTCAGCGCTTCACGGTGTTCCATCGGTGACGGTTCCTGGTATGGGGCCGCAGGCGGGGCTGGAGGCAGCTGCCCTGGCAAGGGGTGATACTTTAATCCATCCGGGGGGGTGGCGACCAATGGCGGCTTGGAAATTTATCCAGCCTTGGGCCATGCAAGTACAGAATTGTCCTGCAAATGGCTGGCCATAGGCTGATGTTCAGCGTCGGCGCCCTGGCGCCTGCTTGTGTTTTTGACGCAAGCAGGCGCACAACGATGATCTTGAGATTTGGCGTGTTTTTCGATGGCACCGGTAATAACCAGCACAATGTGATGCCCACAGAGTCGAACGCCGGCAAGGGCGCCAGTTACACCAACGCCTTGAGCAATGTGGCCCTGTTGCACGCGCTTTATCCGGCAGAGGGGCCGAGCGGCGACGGCGCCATGGCGTTTCTCAGCCGTTATGTCGAAGGGGTGGGCACCTTGGAGGGCGCTGAGGATCATGCGTATGCCTCGGCCACCGGGCGCGGGCGCACCGGCGTCGAAGCGCGAGTCACCGAGGCATTGGAGGGTATCGCCGGCCAGCTGCTGGATTGGGCGCACGCCCATCCGCTCGCAATACTCGAGGGGGTCGAGTTCGACCTGTTCGGCTTCAGCCGCGGTGCCGCCGCGGTGCGTCACTTGGCGAATCTGCTGCACGCTGACGGGGGCCGGGTGCTGGCCGTCGCTTGCGGCATCACGATCAATTTCATAGGCCTGTTCGACACCGTGGCGGCGATCGTTGCGCCGTTGCAGGGAGATTTCGACCCTGCCGACGACCGCCATGGCGGCTTGCGCCTGGGCCTGGGTGAGGGTATTGCCCGGCACGTGGTGCAATTGGTGGCCGGGGATGAGCAGCGGCACAACTTCCCATTGGTGAGCAGTGGTCACGACATCGTGTTGCCGGGTGTGCATTCGAATATTGGTGGTGGTTACCCGAACAGTACGCAAGAGCAGGTACTGCTGTGCAAACCGCAGTCACAGCGTGTGCCGCTGCGCATCCGCGCTGAACAGACCCGCGTGTACAGCACAGTCAGCGCCTTGGTGGCGTCGGCGTTTGGCGGCCTTGGCGCGCGGGTGATTACCTGGGAAGAAGCGATTGCCGGTGGGCGGCCGGATGAGGCGCAAAAGCAGGTGTATGCGGCGGTGTACCGGGAGCGGCAGGTGGCGGGGCAGCTTTCACGGGTTTACCTGAGTGTCATGCGCGCGCTGGCGGTGCGTGCGGGGGTGCCGTTTGGGCCGTTGGGCGGGCAGGCTGAGCATGGGTTGCCGTTTGAATTGCTGGAGATCAGCCGCAAGTTGCATGCGTTTGCCCTGGGTGAATGTGAGCAGCTGCGGCTGACCGAGGATGAGCAGCGGTTGTTGCGTGACAGGTATGTGCACGCTTCGGCGAACTGGAATGCGCTGAAGGGGTTGCGTAACAGTGTGCTGGATGTGCTGTTCATCAATCGGCCAGCGGCAGGCGGTCGAGTGGTGCATCCGAACCGGTAGCTTTATCAACCTGAACCGGCCTCATCGCCGGCAAGCCGGCTCCCACATGGATCGCGCCGCACTCAAGAAGTGTGGAGTCCTGTGGGAGCTGGCTTGCCGGCGAATGGGCTGCAAAGCAGCCCTAGGGTCTAAGCCAGCTGGCGACGCTTACTGGCGAAATATGCCTCCTGCGCCAGGGTCAGCAGCACGGTCAGCAGCATGAACACCACCGAAGCGATGAAGATGCCCTCAGGCAGGCGCTGGTCGAGCATCCAGCCGAACGCAACCGGCCCGATGGCGCCGCCGATATTGAAGCCGGTCGAGACCAGCCCGAAGGTTTTGCCCTCGGCACCACGTGGTGCTGCTGCCTTGACCAGCATGTCCCGCGATGGTGCGATGACCCCGGTCAGCAAGCCGATGGCCCCGAGCACCACCACCAATGCCCAGCCCTGCACCAGCCCCAGCGCCACCAGCGTCGTCAGCGCCGCCGCCAGGGCAAAGGCCATGGCGGCCACCAGGCCATGGCGGCGGGTGCGGTCAGCCAAGGCCCCGCCGCACAAAACGCCCACTGCACTGCACAGCAGAAAAGCCGTGAGCGCCGTGTTCGCCCAGGCCAGGGTCAGGCCTTGGCCCTGGACCAGGGCGGCTACGGAGAACTTCTCGATGGCACTGGTACTCAGGTTCAGCAGGATGAACAGCACCGTCAACACGCCGATCATCGGCGTGAGCAAGCGCACGCGGCCCGGCGCAGCGGCAGCCCCAGCGCCACTTGTGCGGTCATGCCCGGATACCTGATAGACACCGCTGCCTGGCACCGAGATCAGCAGCAGAGCGGCAACACCCACCACTGCACCCGCTGCCAAGGCTGCCTGTGTACCGAACGCGGCGGCAATGCCGAGAAACACCGCTGGCGTTACCGCCGAACCGAGGAAACCGGCGAACGTATGGATCGAAAACGAGCGCCCCAGGCGGCCTTGCTCGATGCCGTTGGCCAGCAACGCGTAATCGGCAGGGTGGTAAACGCCATTGGCGAGGCCCGCCATGGCCATCGTTACCAGCAACACCGGATAGCCGGGGCTGACCGCCAGCAGCAGGAAACTGAGGCTGCCCAGCAACAACCCTGCCTTGAGCACCTTGCGCGCGCCGTAGTGGTCGACGGCATAGCCCAGCGGTGCCTGCACCAGGGCAGAGACGATGTTGAACACCGCCAAGGCTACGCCAAGCTCGACAAACCCCACGCCCAGCAGGCCGGGGAGGACGGGCAGCAATGCCGGGATCAGCATGATGTGCACATGGCTGACGAGGTGCACTGCAGCAATCTGTGTAAGTAGCTTGGGGCCAGCGTGGGGCATGTCGATACCTGTCGAACGGCGTGGGCACATGGCGCAGGGTAGGGGGGGCAAGCTTTTACCGGGGTGAGCGGTTGACGCGAGGCAGGCGCCCGTTCAGCACGGCATAGGCCAGCAGGCCAATGACCAGCCCCCAGAAGGCTCCGCCAATGCCGAACAGGCTGATGTTGGCCGCCGCCGCCAGGAAGGTGATCAGTGCGGCTTCGCGCGAGCGGGCATCGGCCATTGCACTGGCCAGGCTGCCTCCGATGGTGCCCAGCAGGGCCAGGCCGGCCAGGGTGGTGATGAAGGTACCCGGCAGGGCCATGAATACACTCGCCAGGGTGACCCCGAACACCCCCACGAGGATGTAGCAGGCACCGGCAGCAATCCCCGCCACCCAGCGCTTGCCCGGGTCTTCATGGGCTTCCTTGCCGGTGCAGATGGCCGCGGTGATGGCGGCGATGTTGAAGGCGTGTGAGCCGAATGGCGCCATCAGCAACGAGCCCAGGCCGGTGACCGCGACAATCGGGTTGGCGCTGGTCTTGAAGCCGTCGTTGCGCAGCACCAGCATGCCGGGCATGTACTGGCCGGTGAGGGTGATCAGGAACAAGGGCAGGGCCACGCTGAGGGCAGCGTTGAGGGAGAAGGTGGGCGCCGTGAACACCGGTGCGGCGAACTCCAGGCGCAGCGTCGCCAGGCCTGCTTGCCCCTGCAGCAGCAGGTAGCCCAGCCCCAGTATCAGAATGCCCACCACGGCGTAGCGGGCGGTGAAGCGTTTGAAGGCCACGTAGGCCACAATCAGCAGCCCTGCCAGGGCCGGGTCGACCGACAGGCCGGCAAAGGCGCCGATGCCGAACTGCAGCAGGATACCCGCCAGCAATCCTGCCGCAACGCCTCCGGGGATGACCCGCACCAGGCGCTCGAAGCACCCGGTCAGCCCTAGCACCACGAAGCCGGCGGCCGACAACAAGTAGGCACCGATGGCTTCGCTGTAAGGCACGGTGGCCAGGGCCGTGACCAAAAATGCGGCTGCCGGCGTGGACCAGGCGGTGATCACCGGTTCGCGGCTGTACCAGGACAGCACCAGGCCGCTGAGGCCGACACCGATCGACACGGCCCAGACCCAGGATGAAGTCAGCTCCGGGCTCAGCCCGGCAACCTTGGCGGCCTGGAACACCAGGATGAAGGTGCCGCCATAGTTGACGATGACTGAAACGAGCCCCGCCACCACGGGGTGGAGGATGTCTGTCAGCCGTAATGGCGTTGAAGGTGTGTGTGCAGGCGCGTCCATGGTTGCCTCTGGTCAAAAGTCAGGTACAGGCGCAGCACCAGGCTGATCCTGCAAAAAACGATGCCCGGCAGCGTTATGCCGCCGGGCGGGTTTCACGGTTAATTGGCCAGTTCGGCCAGCAGGCCTTTCAGGTAAGTGCTGCCCTGGGCATCCAGCGGCTGCAGGGGCAGGCGTGGGGCGCCGACATCCTGGCCGAGCATTTTCAGGCCGGCCTTGATGGTGGTGGGCAGGCCGCGGCGGGTGATGTACTCCAGCAGCTCGTACTGGCGGTAGAACAGCGCGCGGGCTTCGGCCAGGTCGCCTTGCTGCACGGCATCCCACAGCGCCAGGTTCAGTGCCGGGATCAGGTTGGGTGCGGCGGTGCACCAGCCTGTGGCGCCGGCCACCAGCGCCTCCAGGGTCAGCGGGTTGCAGCCGTTGTAGAACGCCACCTGGCCATCGGTGGCCTTGTACAGGCGGTGCATGCGCTGAATGTCACCAGTGCTTTCCTTGACCATGGTCACATTGGGCACCTCGCCGAGGATGCGCAGGATCAGTTCAACCGACAGGTCAGTGCCGCTGGTGCCTGGGTTGTTGTAGAGCATGATCGGGATGTCGATGGCCGCGCCGACGGCCTTGTAGTGGGCGATCACTTCGGCTTCGGTGAGCTTCCAGTAGGAAATGGGCAGCACCATCACTGCCGTGGCGCCGCAGGCTTGCGCCAGGCGCGCGCGCTGCACGGTACGGGCGGTGGTCAGGTCGGAAACGCTGACCACACTGGGCACGCGCCCGGCAATGCGTGCCTGGCTGAAGCGCACCACGGTTTCCCATTCGCTGTCGGACAGGTAGGCGCCCTCGCCAGTGCTGCCCAGCGGTGCGATGGCGTGCACGCCGTTTGCGATCAGGCTATCGATGGACGTGCCCAGGGCATCCAGGTCGAGCGTGCCGTCAGCCGTGAAGGGAGTGATGGTGTAACCGATAACGCCGCGAATTACAGGTGTAGACATGACCAGGCACCTCTGCCGTTGTTGAGGAAAGAGTACAGCTTCGATCAGCCCAGGCAGTCGCCGTGGGCACGCAAGGCCCGGCGTGCGTAGTAGCTGAACGCGGCGCCGTGACGTTTGGGGGTGGAGATCCAGTCGTGGGCTTCTTTGCCCAGTGCTTCGGGGATGGGGCGGATGTCACCGGCGCCCATGGCCAGCAGTTGCATCTTTGCTGCGCGCTCGAACAGCAGGGCAAGTACGCAGGCTTCCTCGATCGAGCCACCGGCAATCAACAGGCCGTGGTGCGAAAGCAGGATCGCACGCTTGTCACCGATCGCCTTCGCGATGATTTCACCTTCCTCGTTGCCCACCGGCACCCCTGGCCATTCCTTGAGGAATGCGCAATCGTCAAATAGCGGGCACAGGTCCATGTGCGAGATGGCCAGCGGCACCTCCAGCATCGACAGGGCGGCGCTGTGCAGCGGGTGGGTGTGGATGATGCAGTTGACATCGGGGCGGGCGCGGTACAGCCAGCTGTGGAAACGGTTGGCCGGGTTGGCCATGCCGCGGCCTTGCAGCACGGTGAGGTCTTCGTCCACCACCAGCAGGTTGGAGGCGGCGATTTCATCGAAGCCCAGGCCCAGTTGCTGGGTGTAGTAGGTGCCAGGCTCCTGCGCACGTGCGGTGATCTGCCCGGCAAGGCCAGAGTCGTGGCCGCCGTCGAACAGGATGCGGCAGGTAAGGGCAAGTTTTTGCCGGGCCGTGTAGGTGTTGTCGGCCAGGGCCGTCAGCATCTGCTGCTGGGCGAGTTTGACCAACTGGTCCTTGGGGGTGTGCATGGTGGTCGTCATGGGCGGTACCTGCGTGGAAAAGGGCGGGTACTGGCTGATCGTCGTAGTGGCGCTGCCAGGACACATGGCGATATTAATGACACCTTGTGTCATTTGCAAGCGTTGTGTCATTCCCACGGTGAAGGCCGGCAGGCATGCGTGGTACGTTCTGATAGCAAATCCTTCGCGGGTAGTCGCGCAGGCTTCAGGCAGTACCTGTGGGGACAACTGTCTTGCACAACACTTGAAAGCTGGCGCGATCACTGTGGGCGCGGCTTTAGCCGCGAACACCGGCGGAGCCGGTGCCATTCACCGCGCAGGCTTCAGGCTAATGCAGTACCTCATGCGCCTATGCAAAGGTCGCCCAGCCTGCTTGCCACATCCCTTGGCGGGTACTGCCGGAAAGCATCTGAAATGGCAGTGATCAGCTGCGTGTCCCTGATCGGGTCCAGCCCTGGAAAACGCTTGCCGTTGCAATCAACTTCATGAGTAAGCACGGCCTCCACACTGGCGTCGTTTTCCCTGTAAACCCGCCTGATGGCCTGTGCTTCCAGCGCCTTGTCGTCTTTGCAGTGCAGGGCATGGTGAATGGCCAGTGCCGCGCCAAACGCCAGCGACGGGGTTTCAATACCATGCTTGCGTGCAAGGTCGATGCTGCTGAGGATGCGTTCGTTGCGCTGAAGCTTGCGCAACGGGTCGCGCCCCACCCGGGCACAAGGGTCTTTGAACGAAGTTGCACAGCGCTCCAGGAAGGTATCGGCAAAACGGCTGACCACTTCTGCCATGTGCGGGTACTCCGCCACCAGTGCCGGCCCGACTTCCTGGCGAATCAGCCGTTCGGCCAGTTCGCTGACACGCGCGTCGCCCATACCCTGGCCCACCGAGTCATGGCCCAGCAGGCTCGCGTACCAGGCAACGATGGCATGTGGGCCGTTCCACAGGCGGTTCTTGATGACCTGGATCTGGGTGATGTCAGGCACCGTCTTCACCTGGCGCAGGCGTTCGAGCAGCTCGCTGCCGTGCTCTACATACAGCGGCATGTCGGGTTCGCTGTTGAACAGGATCAGGTGCAGCTGGCTCATCGCACTGCTGGGCTGGGCAAAAGGCCTGAAGCGCCCGATCAGTCGCTCGTATTCAGGCACGGGCGTCGATGCCTTGGTGGCGACTGCCGGTTCGTCTTCCAGGCTGTTCTGGAACATCTGCGACTTGATGCGCAGTTGACGCACCAGTGCGTCGTTGCTGAGCTTGGAGACGATGCGGCTGACGACTGTTTCGGCGAAATGGGTCTTTTCCAGCACCTGCTTGCCAATTGCCGGCGGACACAGCAATGCCAGCTCTGCCTGCACATGGCGGCGCACAAACGCGGCGCCGCCCACCTTGTTCAGCACGATCAGCAACGTCAGCTCACGGCCACGTCGTTCGAAACGTTGCAGCAGCCCCTTGGCAATCACCTTCGCCTGGTTGCGGATGGCCTGCTCGGGCAGGCTCAGGCCGATAATTTCGGCCGTGGTGTACATGCCGATGACTGCGTCGTCATCGTCCAGGTCGATCATGCGCACATTGTCGAGGGTCTGGTCGAACGAAGTGGCCCCGTAGCGCACGCTGTAACGGCCGAAGGCATTGACGCTTTCGCGCAGCATGCGCGAGCGGGTCGCGGCGATGATTTCACGGGGCCGGGTGTAGCCATCCCAATGGGAAAACACCTGTGTCAGGTAACCACCGCCGATGGCGCCGAAGCCATGAATGCCCACGCTGAACTGGTTCAACGAAGCCGGGAATGGCTCGCTCAATGCCGGCATGCCCAAGTCAGGTACGCACTCGCTAAGGTCGGCGAGAAACTCATGCATGCTGCGGTAGGCTTTGAGCGCGCCAGCCTTGATCTCGGCAGCGGGCGACTTGATGTCTTCGATCAGGATCGCCTGGCCTTCGGCACGGATGGCCGACAGCATGCCGTTCTCTGAATCCTCGACCATGAAGCACTGATCGGGTTCGCAATTGAGCGCGCGGGCGGCTTTCAGGAAAATCTCGGGATGGGGTTTGCCCTGGCTGACTTCATCGCCACAGACAGTGATGTCGAAATACTTCAGCACATTGGCATTGATCAGGTATTCCTCGGCAATGGCACGGCGGCTGGAGGTGGCCACTGCCATGGTCAAGCCCGACTTGCGCAGGCGCTCGAGCACTTCCAGCAAGCCGGCCTTGATGGGTACGCCGTGATTGCGCACGTACTCCAGCTCAAGTTCATCCGCACGTTTGCGGATCTCGGCGTAGGGGAAGTCTTCACCGTTATGTGCCTTGGCAAGGGCTTCGGCCTTGGTCGCGCTCAGGCCAAGCGAGCCTATCAATGTGTCCTCGCTCAGCGCTGTGCCGAAGATCTCCAGAGAGGCTTGTTTCAGTGTCTTGAAGCGCAGGCGCTCGGTGTCGAAGAGGGTGCCATCCATATCGAAGATGGCGCTGAAAATGCGTTTACCGTGAAAGAAAAGCATTGGGTGTTGCCCCTTGTTGTTGCGTCAGACATCCCGCCTGTAACAGGCGAATTCGGTGTGTGAGCTGCAGCGGTGGCAGTCAGGTCGGGGGCACACGGTCGACAGGGGGGCGCTCAGGGGTAACGCAGAAGTAAGGTGGGGCGGAGCGGGGAGTGCAGAGGAGGTTTGCAACCTTTGAGGCGAGGCGGGCGGCTGGTTTGGCCTTGAGGTCACGCCCACTGGCTGCAGTCGGTTTTGCAGGCAGTGGGCGCAAATAGCGATGGATACGTGTGATTCCAAGCATAAGGTGCTTTGCTTCCTTTTCGTTATGGGTGATCCTTTTTCAGCCTTGCACGTATGCGCGCCGCCATGCAAGGCTTGGGCTTCCGTTACAAGGTGAACCGCAATGACCCAAGCTACCGATCAGGCCTTTTATGACCGCGCCGATGCGCACATCGACCTGGCCAACCAGCAGATTGAAAAATTCGAAGACCTGGGCAAGGTGAGTGCCTCGCTGACCTTCGGCGCAACGCGTTTCAGCGCCTGGATGAGCGCCCGCAGCTTCAAGAGCGGCGCGGAACTGGCGGCAGCCCGGGAGGAGATTCTGAAGTACTTCTGCGAGCAGTACCGGATGATGCTCGAAGACAACCTGGATGAGCACATCGAGCATTTTGACCACCTGGTACTCGGCAAGGACGCCTGACCTCGCCTGCCTGCGCAGCGGCGACTCAACGGTTGGGCCACTGCTGCAGCAGGATCGAAACGAACTTCTCCGCCGCAGGCGACAACGACGCGCCGCGCCGGTACACCAGCCCCAGGGTGCGTGTGACTTGCGGCTCGATCAACGGCACGCTCACCAGCGTTGGGTGATCAGCGTTGGGCATGGCCAGGCTGGGCATGGCCGACACGCCCAGCCCGGCCTCGACCATGCCCAGCGACGTCGACAGGTGTTGCACTTCGTAGAACCATTTGGGCCGCAGGTTGAGCCCGGACAACGCATGGTCCAGCAGCATGCGGTTGCCGCTCAGGCGGCCGACGCCGATCAGGCGGTAATCCGCCAGCTCTGTCCAGGTAACGGAGGCGCGGTTCGCCAGTGGGTGGTCACGCCGGCAGGCCAGTACAAAGTGCTCCTGCACCAGCGTGACAAACTCGATGTCCGGGTGCTGGCCGCTCATCATGTTGATGCCGAAGTCGGCCTCGCCGCGCAACACGGCTTCGAGCCCGTCGTTGGCACTAAGGTCCAGCAGGCGAATGCGGATTTTCGGGTACTGCTCGTTGTAATCGCGGATCACCGACGGCAGGAAGTAGAACGCTGCGGTGGGGATGCAGGCGAGTGTGACCTGGCCGGTCTGGCGCTCGGCCAGCTCGCGGATGCTGAGGATGGAGTCTTCAAAATCATCCAGCAGGCGCCTGGCCTTGGGCAGGAAGTCGCGCCCCACGCTGGTCAGGCTGACCCGGCGGGTGGTGCGCTCCAGTAGCGAGGTGCCCAGGCCTTCCTCAAGCTTCTTGATCCGCCGACTCAATGCCGGCTGGGACAGGTGAAGCGCCTCGGCGGCCTCGTGGAAACTACCGAGTTCGGCGATTTTCACGAAAGATCTGATGTCTTGCAGCTCATATTCCATAAGAAAGCCCGCTACTGTGGACGTGCATGATTAATGTTTGAATCGCAATAATGGCTACGATATTTGCATTGGATTGATTTATCCATGCCTGTCACTCTTTTGCTCACAGCATCAATGATGTCCATTGATCAACAAGGGTGCAAAATCATGCAGCGAATTCCTTGCGTACTCATGCGCGGTGGTACCTCTAAAGGGCCGTTCTTCCACGCCTGGGACCTGCCTGCCAATGTAGTCGAACGTGACGAGTTGCTGATCAACCTGATGGGCTCCGGCCACGAGCTTGAAATCGATGGCATCGGTGGCGGCAGCCCGCAGACCAGCAAGGTGGCGATCATCAGCCCGTCTTTGCACGCCGACGCCGACGTCGACTACCTGTTCGTGCAGGTGATGGTTGCACAGCGGCGGGTCGACACTGCCCCCAACTGCGGCAACATGCTGTGTGCCGTTGGCCCGTTCGCCATCGAACAGGGGTTGGTCAAAGGCAAGGAAGGGAAGACCCTGGTCCGTATTCGCAACCTGAACACCGGTACCTTCGTCAATTCGCTGGTAGAAACCCCAGGCGGTATTGTGCGCTACGAAGGCCGTACCGCCATCGACGGCGTACCCGGCACTGCCGCCCCGGTGCACCTCACTTTCCTGGACGCAGTCGGCAGCAAGACTGGCAAGCTGTTTCCTACCGGCCAGGCCAAGGACCTGATCGATGGTGTCCCGGTGACCTGCATCGATATGGCCATGCCGATGATGGTGGTGGAGGCCAGCCAGCTGGGTGTCACCGGCTCGGAAACCCCGGCCCAGCTGGACGCCAACAGCGAACTGCTCGAACGCCTTGAAGCATTGCGCTTGAAGGCCGGCAAGGCCATGGGCCTGGGCGATGTCAGTGGCATGGTCATCCCCAAGCCAGTGCTGGTGTCCAAGCCTCGCTATGACGGCACGCTGCAGGTTCGCTATTTCATGCCGCACAACTGCCATCGCGCCCTGGCGATCACTGGCGCAGTGGGGCTGGCGACTGCCTGCGTCAGCCCCGGCACGGTGATTGCCGACCTGCTGGGCGAAGACGCGCAGCAGCTGACCGAAGTCCGCCTCGAGCACCCCAGTGGCGGCATCGATATCGCCCTGACGCGCAGCGGTGCCGATGGCCAGACGATCCAGGCCTCGGTAGTACGAACCGCCCGGCGGCTCTTCTCAGGGTTCGTCTACGCCCCTACATTCCGCAGGTTGGCCGGGTAGCCCGAGGCGTCGATCCAGATCCGCACATTCGTAACAAGCGCATCCGCACAATTTCAACAATGGTGATGCCCCATGAAACTCGCCAAATCGCTGTATTTCCAGATCCTCTGCGCCGTACTGCTGGGCGTGGTAGTCGGCCACTTCTGGGCGCAACAGGCCGTGGCCCTCAAGCCGCTGGGTGATGCGTTTATCAAGCTGATCAAGATGATGATTGCGCCGGTGGTGTTCTGCACCATCGTCACCGGCATCGCGGGGATGACCGACAAGCGTTCGCTGGGGCGCCTGATGAGCAAGACGTTGCTGCTGTTCCTGGGCCTGACGGTGGTGAGCCTGGTGATCGGACTGGCGGCGGTATACCTGTTCAAGCCAGGGAGTGGCATGAACATCGACCCTGCCACCCTGAGTACTGCGGGCCTGAGCCAGTACACCGCCTCGGCCGCCAAGCTGAGCGTGGTGGACTTCTTCATGCACATCATCCCGGACACCTTCGTCGGTGCCTTCAACAAGGGAGAGGTCTTGCCGGTACTGTTCATCGCCGTGCTCAGCGGTTTCGCGCTGTCGTCGATGGGCGAAAAGGGCAAGCCGGTACTGGATGTGCTGGAATCGGCTTCGACCATGGTGTTCCGCATCTTCGGCTACCTGATGCGCTTTGCCCCGATCGGCGCTTTCGGCGCACTGGCATTCACCGTAGGCCAGTACGGTATTACTTCCCTCGGCGCGCTGGCCAAGCTGGTGGGGACGTTGTACATCGCCTGCGCATTCTTCGTTCTGGTGGTGCTCGGTGGTATCTGCCGGGCCCATGGCTTCAGCCTGTGGAAGCTTCTGCGCTATTTCCGCGAAGAGTTCCTGGTGGTGCTTGGCACGTCCTCCACCGAGCCTGTGTTGCCGCGCATGCTCGAGAAGCTCGAGAAGCTTGGCTGCAAGAAAGGCGTGGTCGGCCTGGTGCTGCCCACCGGCTATTCTTTCAACCTTGACGGTACTGCCATCTACCTGTCATTGGCAGCCGTTTTCATCGCACAGGCCTGCAACATCGACCTGAGCCTGGGCCAGGTGGTGACCATGCTGGCCATCATGCTGTTGTCTTCCAAAGGCGCGGCAGGTGTCACCGGCAGCGGTTTTGTGGCCTTGGCCTCGACCCTTACCGTTATCCACGACATTCCCCTGGCCGGCCTGGCCCTGCTGATCGGCGTCGATCGCTTCATGTCGGAAGCCCGTGCACTGACGAGTCTTGCCAGCAACGCAGTGGCTACGGTGGTGGTTTCGCTGTCGGAAAATGCCTGTGACCGCCAGACGCTTCATAGCCGCCTGAACGGCGAGCCGGTGGCCAGCACCGTGGTTGAACCTGCCGACTGGGTCGCCGAACCGCGCCGCCACGGCTGAACACCGACCCCTTCACGCTTTTGACAAGGCCCCCACCAGGCACTGCCGGGTGGGGTTGGGGGCTGTCTGCGCTGCAGGTGGCCACATAGACTATAAAAACAAGAGAACAAACCATGCTCGCACTCTTGGGCCTGATCATGGTGGTGACGTTCACCTACCTGATCATGAGTAAACGCCTGTCCCCAATCGTTGCACTGACCGTCGTTCCGATTGTTTTCGCCCTGGTTGGCGGCTTCGCGCCAGACCTGGGCAAGATGATGCTCGATGGGCTGAAAATGGTCGCACCGTCTGCCGCGCTTCTGTTGTTTGCCATCTTGTTCTTCGGCTTGATGATCGACGCTGGCCTGTTCGACCCGCTGATCCGCAAGATCCTCAAGCGGGTAAACGGCGACCCGGTCAAGATCGCCATCGGCACCGCACTGCTGTCGCTGCTGGTGGCGCTGGACGGTGATGGCACCACGACCTACATGATTACCTGCGCCGCCATGCTGCCGCTGTACAAGCGTATCGGCATGAACCCGATGATCCTGGCCACCGTGTCGATGCTGTCGTTGAGTATCATGAGTGGCATGAGCCCTTGGGGCGGCCCCGCCACCCGCGCCATTGCCGCCCTCGGGCTGGATGCGACCGAATACTTCATTCCGATGTTGCCCACCGTCATCGGCGGGGCATTGTGGGTAGTGTTCACTGCCTACTTGCTTGGCCGCACCGAGCGCCGGCGTATCGGCAATATTGCGCTGGAGTCCGGAGGGGGCAACTGCTACATCAAGGAAATCCTCGGTGACAGCCCACACAAGCGCCCGCGCCTTGCCTATGTGAACCTGGTGCTGGTGATCGCCGTGATGACCGCGCTGGTGCTGGGGCTGATGCACGCGGCCATCCTGTTCATGATCGGTTTCGTCGCGGCACTGATGATCAACTATCCGCAGTTGGACGTGCAGAAAGAGCGCATCCTCGCCCATTCGGGCAACGCCATGACCGTGGTGCTGCTGGTGTTCGCCGCAGGCATATTCGCCGGTATTTTCTCGGGTACCAAGATGGTCGATGCGTTGGCGCAGACCCTGGTGGACTGGATTCCGGAAAGCTGGAGCCACTGGTTCCCGCTGGTGGTGGCGCTGACCAGCATGCCGCTTACCTTCGTGCTGTCCAACGACGCGTACTACTTCGGCGTTGTGCCGATCCTGGCAAACGCCGCTGCCGCGTACGGCATCGACCCGGTGGAAATTGCCCGCGCCTCGGTGCTGGGGCAGCCTGTGCACCTGATGAGCCCTCTGGTGGCTTCCACCTTGTTGCTGGTGGGCATGGTCGACCGCGATATCGGTGACTTCCAGAAGGCCACCGTGAAATGGGCCGTGCTCACCTCGTTGGTGATCACAGCACTGGCGTTGTTAACGGGCGCCTTGTCCTTCTTCGTCTAAGCATTACCGGGCGTTGCCAGGCGCCCGGGCTCCCGCTCACTCAGAAAATAACAATAGAGTACAGATCATGTCCCAAGCTGTGTTCCGTGGGGCCACCTGTGGCCTGCTTTGCGGCTGGCTGCCTGTTGCCGGCGCTTCCGGTTTTGTCGACGACAGCAAGCTCAAGCTGCAGTTGCGCAATGTGTATTTCAACGAGAATTTCCGTGACGAGCACGGTATGAGCGCCCGCGCTGCCGCCACCGCCAAAAGCGAACGGGTGGAATGGGCGCAAGGCTTTCTGCTCGACTACCAGTCAGGGTTTACCGAAGGTACGGTGGGCGTGGGGCTCGATGCGCTGGGGCTGCTAGGCTTGCGCCTCGATTCCGGTCGTGGGCGCAGTGGCACGGGGCTTCTGCCGGTGCACGACGATGGCCGTGCGGCGCAGGAGTTTGCCAGTGCTGGGGCCACGGCCAAGGCACGCCTGGGCCAGACTGTGGTCAAGCACGGTACCTTGCTGCCAAAGACACCCGTGCTGGTCTACAACGATGCACGGCTGTTGCCGCAGACGTACCAGGGCACGCAGCTGACCAGCACGGATATCGATGGGCTGGCCCTGACGGCGGGGCACCTGGACCGCTTCAAGCAGCGTGACTCGTCCGACAGCACCGGTATCTATCTGGACGGATATGGGGGCGGCAAATCGGGTGACTTCAGCTTTGCAGGTGCCGATTATGCCGTGAGCAAACAATTGCGCCTGAGTGTCTACCATGGCCAGCTGGCGAACTTCTATCGCCAGGATTTTGCCGGGCTGGTCCATGACCTGCCGTTGGCCGGCGGGGTACTGACCACCGACCTGCGCTACTTCAAAAGCCGCGACAGCGGGGCGGCCTACGGCGGCGGCATCGACAACCACATGTTCAGCGGCCAGGTGGCGTATGCGCATTCCGGTCATTCTGTGGGTGCCGGTTACCAGGTGCTCGATGGCGAAGCCGGCTTGCCGTACATCAGCGGTGCGACCGTGTATTCGTTCAGCAACGTCGGCATCGGCAAATTCATCGAGGAGGAAGAGAAAACATGGATGGCCAGCTACGGGTACAACTTCGCTGTGGCCGGGGTACCGGGGCTGACCTTCATGACGCGGTACCTGAGTGGGGACAATGGCCGTTCAGCTGGCGAGGGCATCAAGGAGTGGGAGCGTGACGCCGAGATTGCCTACGTGGTGCAGGGCGGACCGCTGAAAGGGTTGGGCGTGAAGCTGCGAAACTATGTGTATCGATCAGATTTCGCCCGCGGCCGAGACAGCAATCGCCTGTACCTGACCTACGATATTGCCATCTGGTGATGGCACAGGCCGGACGATATCTCCGGCCCTGAGCCGCCTGAGGCGCCGTGGTTCAGCGGCGCAGCAGGCGAGAAACCACCAGTGTGACGGCGGCGGTGATGGCCAGTGCGGCGAAGGGCTTTTCCTTGACGAACGAAGACACCGTATCCAGGGTGTCGCCGTAGGTCTTGGTCACCTGGCCTGCGGCCTGACGCGCATCGCCTTCGGCTTCCAGCGCCGGGTCTTCGACCAGACGGCCTACAGCGCTTTGTGCCTTGCCTGCGAGGTTCTCTGCAACACCTTCGATCTGTTCACGTTTCATGATGGCTTAGTTCCTTCCTGTGATCGGCTTTGGGTTAACAGCACAGGGTTAGGGCGGTGAAGGGCCGCAATGGTTCCAAGCGTCTGCTTGCAACCTGCAGGCCACGCGCTTTTGCGAAGGGTTGCACATGGCTCGAGAGCGCGAGGCTAGCGGGCTTTGTTCTCGAGGATCCGCGCCCCGGTACCTTCCTTGCCCAGCACATCCTCGGGGTTGCGCAGCGGGCAGTCTTCCAGTGACAGGCAACCGCAACCAATGCAGTTGTCCAGGCTGTCGCGCAGCGCCTGTAGCGTGCGGATGCGGGCGTTCAGGTCTTCGCGCCAGGCGGTAGACATCTCGCCCCATTGCGCCGCCGTAAGCTTGCTGTTGGGCGCATAGCGGCTAAATGCCTGCTTGATTTCCTCCAGCGGAATACCCGTGCGCTGCGCCACCTTGATGATCGCCAGTGTACGCAGCACCAGCGAGGGATAGCGCCGCTGGTTGCCAGCCGTGCGGACGCTGGCGATCAGCCCCTTGGTCTCGTAGAAGTGCAGCGCAGACACCGCCACGCCGCTGCGTCTGGCCACTTCACCCACTGTGAGCATCCGCGTGTTGTCCGCTGCCATGCCTGTTGACCTCAAGTTAAGTTGAGCTCTTATAGTCCTGCCCGATCTTCCCCGCAACCGCTTTCCTCTGATCGGAGCTGTGCATGAACAAAAGGACGTTACTGGCCTGGGCCGGCGCTGTTGCCGGTGTGCTGGCCGCTGCCTATGCGTTGGTGGGTAGTGGGTCGGCGCCGCCCGCTGCGGCGGCGTGGCCGGCGACCAAGGTGGCGCTGGCCACGGCCGAGCAGGTGCAGCTGGCGCGGCAGAACTTTGCTTCGGGGGAGCTGGAAGCGGTCAACCAGGTGCAGGTGGCGGCCGAGACGGCGGGGCGCATTACCCGCATCGCCTTCGAGTCGGGGCAGGCGGTCACTGCCGGGCAGTTGCTGGTGCAGCTCAACGACGCGCCGGAGCAGGCCCAGCGGGTGCAGTTGCGGGCGAAATTGCGTAACGCGCAAGTGGTGCTGCAGCGCAGCCGCAAGCTGCGGGCGATGAATGCCGTGTCGCAAGAGCTGCTGGACAACGCCGCCACCGCCGTGGACGTGGCCAGCGGTGAGCTGCAGCATGTCGAGGCGCTGATTGCGCAGAAGGCCATTCGCGCACCGTTTGCCGGCAAGTTGGGTATTCGCCGGGTGCATCAGGGCCAGTATCTGGGCGCCGGCGAGGCCATCGTCAGCCTGGCCGACATCAGCCAGTTGCATGTGAATTTCGCCTTGGGCGAGCAGGCCGCCCCCGAAGTGCATGCCGGGCAAGTGCTGGCACTGACGGTGGACGCCGTGCGCGGGCGAGGCTTCCAGGCCCGGGTGGTGGCGGTCGATCCGGTGGTCAGCAAGGCGCGCCTGGTGCAGGTGCAGGCAGCCTTGCCAAACCCGGACGGGCAGTTGCAGCCGGGCATGTACGCTGGCGTGCGCCTGGATGCTGTGCAGCCTTCGACTGTATTGGCTGTGCCAGAAACGGCGATCACCTACGCCGCCTATGGCCAGACAGTATTCGTTGCCACTCAGGACGCGGCGCATGGTACCCGGGTCAGCAGGGTACGGGTAACCACTGGTGAGCGCTGGCAGGGGCGGGTGGAGGTTACGTCCGGCTTGGCGCCCGGTGACCGGGTGGTGGTGTCTGGCCAGTTGAAACTGAGCGACGGCATGTCGGTCGAGCCGGTGGCGCAGGACAGCTTGCAGGCCAACCTCGGAGGGGGGCAGCCATGAAGTTTACCGACCTCTTCGTGCGCCGCCCGGTGCTGGCGCTGGTGGTCAGCAGCCTGATCATCCTGATGGGGCTGTTTGCCATGGGCAAGTTGCCGATCCGTCAGTACCCGTTGCTGGCAAGCTCGACCATTACCATCAGCACCGAGTACCCCGGCGCCTCGGCCGAGCTGATGCAGGGCTTCGTGACCCAGCCGATCACCCAGGCGGTGTCGTCGGTGGAGGGCATCGACTACCTGTCCTCGTCGTCGCAGCAGGGGCGCAGCCTGATCACCTTGCGCATGGTGCTCAACCGCGATTCGACCCAGGCGCTGGCCGAGACCATGGCCAAGGTCAACCAGGTGCGCTACCGCCTGCCGGAAAAGGCCTACGACCCGGTGGTGGAGCTGTCGGCAGGCGACTCCACCGCCGTGGCCTATGTGGGTTTTGCCAGTGACAGCCTGTCGATACCGGAGCTGAGCGATTACCTGTCGCGGGTGGTGGAACCGCAGTTCTCAGGCATCGACGGCGTGGCCAAGGTGCAGTCGTTCGGCGGGCAGCGCCTGGCCATGCGCCTGTGGCTGGACAGCGATCAGATGGCCGGGCGCGGGGTGACCGCAGCGGACGTGGCGCAGGCGGTGCGGGCCAACAACTACCAGGCGACGCCGGGCCAGGTGCGTGGGCAGTATGTGCTGGCCGATATCCAGGTGGACACCGACCTGTCCCGGGTCGAGGACTTCCGTGAGCTGATCATCCGCAACGATGGCACCGACCTGGTGCGCCTGCGCGATGTCGGCACTGTCGAGCTGAGTGCGGCTGCCACCCAGACCAGCGCCACCATGGACGGCAAGCCGGCCGTGCACCTGGGGCTGTTCCCCACGCCGACCGGTAACCCGCTGGTGATCGTCGAGGGCATTCGCCAACTGCTGCCGCAGATCCAGCAGACCCTGCCGCCCGGGGTGAAGGTGGCGCTGGCCTACGAGACGGCGCGCTTCATCGATGCTTCGATCCATGAGGTGCTGCGCACCCTGGTGGAGGCGATGCTGATCGTGGTGCTGGTGATCTGGCTGTGCCTGGGTTCGTTGCGCAGCGTGCTGATCGCGGTGGTCGCCATCCCGCTGTCGATGCTCGGTGCCGCAGGCCTGATGCTGCTGTTTGGCTTCAGCCTCAACCTGCTGACCTTGCTGGCGATGGTGCTGGCCATCGGCCTGGTGGTGGACGATGCCATCGTGGTGGTGGAGAACGTGCACCGGCATATCGAAGAGGGCAGGTCGCCGGTCGCTGCAGCATTGGCCGGGGCACGGGAAATTGCCGGGCCGGTGATCGCCATGACCCTGACCCTGGCAGCGGTGTATGCGCCGATCGGGCTGATGGGCGGGCTGACCGGTACGCTGTTCCGCGAATTCGCCCTGACTTTGGCGGGCGCGGTGATCGTATCCGGCATCGTGGCGCTAACCCTGTCGCCGGTGATGAGCTCGTTACTGTTGCAACCCGGGCAGCAGCATGGCGCGATGGCCAATAGGGCGGATCGGTTGTTTGCTGCGTTGACGGGTACCTATGGGCGGGTGCTGGCCTACACCTTGTCACATCGCTGGATCGGCGGTGGCGTGGCGCTGCTGGTGTGTTTGAGCCTGCCCTGGCTTTACCTGCTGCCCCAACGCGAGCTGGCGCCGCCCGAGGACCAGGCAGCGGTGCTGACCGCCATCAAGTCGCCGCAGCATGCCAGCCTCGAATATGCGGAACGCTTTGCGCTGAAGCTTGACCAGGTGATGAAGTCCATCGCCGAAACCACCGACACCTGGATCATCAACGGCACCGACGGCCCGGCCGCCAGTTTCGGGGGTATCAACCTCAGCGCCTGGGAGGCGCGCGAGCGGTCCGCCGCACAGGTGCAGGCGCAGTTGCAGCAGGCCGTGGCGGATATCGAAGGCAGCAGTATCTTTGCCTTCCAGGTCGCTTCGCTGCCGGGCTCCAGTGGCGGCCTGCCGGTGCAGATGGTGCTGCGCAGCGCCCGGGATTATCCCGAGCTGTACCAGACCATGGAGGTGCTCAAGCAGCGCGCCCGCGACAGCGGCCTGTTCGCCGTGGTGGACAGCGACCTCGACTACAACAACCCGGTGGTCAAGGTGCGCGTCGACCGGGCCAAGGCGGCTAGCCTGGGCATCAGCATGCAGGCCATTGGCGAGTCGCTGGGTGTGCTGGTGGGCGAGCAGTACCTCAACCGCTTTGCCCTGTTCGGGCGTTCCTACGACGTGATCCCTCAGAGTATCCAGGACCAGCGCCTGAGCCCTGCGGCGCTGAACCGTCAATACGTGCGCGCCGAAGATGGCAGCCTGGTGCCGCTGGCCACGGTGGTGCACCTGGAAATCGAAGTGGCGCCCAACCGCCTGCTGCAATTCGATCAGCAGAACGCCAGTACCCTGCAGGCCATCCCGGCGCCGGGGGTGTCGATGGGTAACGCCGTGGCCTTTCTCGAACAGCTCACCGGTGAACTGCCGCCGGGCTTCAGCCACGACTGGCAATCGGAATCGCGCCAGTATGTGCAGGAGGGCTTTGCCTTGATGTGGGCGTTTCTTGCTGCGCTGGTGGTGATCTACCTGGTGCTGGCGGCACAGTACGAAAGCCTGGTCGACCCGCTGATCATCCTGGTAACCGTGCCACTGTCGATCTGCGGTGCACTGCTGCCGCTGGCGCTGGGCTGGGCCACGTTGAACATCTACACGCAGATTGGGCTGGTGACGCTGATCGGCCTGATCAGCAAGCACGGCATCCTGATGGTGGAGTTCGCCAACGAGATCCAGGTGCGCGACAACCTCGACCGTGCTGCCGCCATTGTTCGTGCTGCGCAGATACGTTTGCGGCCGGTGCTGATGACCACCGCAGCGATGACCTTCGGCGTGCTGCCACTGCTGTTCGCCAGCGGCGCCGGGGCCAACAGCCGCTTCGGACTGGGGGTGGTGATTGTGTGCGGGATGCTGGTGGGGACCTTGTTTACCTTGTTCGTGCTACCGACCATCTATGCCTGGCTGGCGCGCGATCACCGGGTGACCACGGTGCGGGGGCAGCAGTTGATCGAAGCCGAAAGGCAATTGGGGACGCTGTAGGAGCAGCCTTGTGCTGCGAAGAGGCCGGCATGGTCAACACATTTCTTTGGCAGTAATGGCCTCTTCGCAGCACAAGGCTGCTCCTACAGGGATTTGCGCGCGCCTTTGGGACGGATCAGGTGGGCGAGCGATCCCGGCGCATCTGGGTCACCAGGGTAAAGCGGTCATCCGGGTGCACGGTTTCGGAAACCGCCATCAGATCACCGTTTTCCTCGCGGTAATGGCGGATGATCTTCAACCCCGGTGAACCCGCTTCGGCCTTCAGCGCCCGGGCCATTTCTGCGGTCAGCAGCACTGCCCGCACCTGCTGGTCGACCACCGCGATCGCCCGGCCATAGTGCTGCTCGATCAACCCCGCAATCAGCTGGTCGGGGTGCTCGCGGGCCCGTTCGATGACCTCGGCATAGTCGCGCTGGGCGTACACATCGGTCCAGCACAGCGGCGCGGCATTGTGCAGGCGGTCGACGCGAATGCTCGACACGCAGAAGTAATGCTCGCCCGGTACCAGCCCCAGCCGCGCCGCTTCGCTCAGGTCGGCGACGAAATGGCGGACGTCCTGGATTTCCCGCTGCTGGGTTTCGGCCAGGTGGGCCAGGTCGGCCACGCTGGCCAGCGACTGCGAGTAGCCGCCGCGCGGGCTGCGGGCTTCTACCCGGGTGCCCACGCGCTTGCGCCGTGACACCAGCCCCTGGTTGAGCAGCTGGTCGATCGCGGCGCGCACCGTGTGCCGGCTCACATTGTAAAGGTCGCACAGCTCGAACTCGGTCGGCAGCAGGCTGCCCACCGGGTAGCGGCCGTTGGCGATGCCTTCCATCAAGTCCTTTGCCACGGTGGAGTAGCGCGTCGGGTTCATACCTCTGGTCTGTCTCGCAAATTCATCGGTTGGCAGTGTAGCAGCGGCAGGGACAGGTTCGGCACCGCCGAAATGCGTGCGGTGCCGGGCCTCGCGCCGGGTGCGGCACTCTAAGCGCATGCCCCTTGTAGGAGCAGCCTTGTGCTGCGAAGAGGCCGGCATGGCCAACACGTTTCTTTGGCAGTAATGGCCTCTTCGCAGCACAAGGCTGCTCCTACAGGGAGATGTGTCGGCATCACAATTGGTGTTTTGACCGTAACAGCAATGCCGCTACTGCACACCCGACCAACGCCAGGCACGCCAGGTAGAACGCATCACTGTAAGCCATCAGGTAAGCCTCCCGCCGAATGGTCGCCGCCAACCCCTCCAGCAGCTGCTGCTGGTGCGGCAACCAGCTCTGCACTGTCTGGTTGATGCGCTCTTGCATGCCAGGCTCGAACACTGTCACCTGCTCGTGAATACGCTCACTGTGAAAGCGCTCACGGGTGGCCACCAGTTGCGTCAACCCGGCCGTGCCGATGGCACCCCCCAGGTTGCGCAGCATGGAGAACACCGCCGAGGCCGAGCCGGCTTCACGCTTGTCCAGCCCGGCCACCGCCAGCACCGACAACGCCACCATGATGAATGGCTGGCCAATACCGCGCACCACCGTGGACGGGATGATCACGTTGTCGGCACTGTCAGCGCTCAGGCTAGCCCCCAGCCAGCAGCCCAGGGCCATGATCAGAAAGCCGCTGGCGACCATGAACTTGGCGCTGGTCCAGCCCATCAGCCGGGGCATCAACGGCGCCAGCAGCAGCTGCACCACGCCATAGGCGATCAGCGCCACGCCGACATCGTGCGCGCTGAAACCCTGCAGCTGCGACAGGTAGTTGGGCACCAGAAATACCAGGCCGAACGTGGCGGCGCCAAATATGAACATGGCCACGCTGGCGACGCCGAAGTTGTAGCGCCCGAGCAAGCGCAGGTTGATGAACGCGCGCTGGCCGAACAGCTGGGTCACCACGAACACCACCAGGGCAATGGCGGCGACCCCGCTCATGGCAACGATGAATGGCGAGCCGAACCAGTCCAGCCGGCCGCCTTCTTCCAGCACGATCTGCAAGCCACCCAGGCCGATCACCATGGCGGCGATACCCAGCCAGTCACCTTTGCGTAGCAGCTCAAGCTTCATGGGCTTGGCCTCGATCGACCAGGCGATGGCGAACAGCAGTGCAATGCCGGGGAACAGTTGCAGATAAAAGATCCAGCGCCACGAATAGGCATCGGTCAGCCAGCCACCAATCGAGGGCCCGGCCGCCTGCGCCACGCTGTTGGCCAGGCTGAACAGCGCCATGCCCATGGCCATCTTGCTGGCCGGCAGTTCGGTGATGATCAGCTGGAACGACAGGGGAATCAGCACCGCGCCCGCAGCACCCTGGATCACCCGGATGGCAATCATCGCCTCCAGATTGGGCGCCCAGGAACAGGCCACCGAAGCTATCAGGAATATGAGTGAGCCGGTCCACATCACCCGGCGCAGCGAGAACACCTCCACCAGCCAGGCCGTCAGCGGAATCATCACGATTTCCGCCACCAGGTAGGCGGTGGAAATCCATGAGCCTTCCTCGAAGCTGGCACCCAGCGAGCCGCGGATTTCCGGCAAAGCGGCGCTGGTGACATGCACGTTCATGCCGGCCATGAAGCAGCCGAGCAAACCGCCGAGCACCGCTACCCAGGCGCGCAGCGTGACCGTTTGTTCAGTGCGCATCGGCCACCTCAGCGGGGCGGGTGTCGACCGTGCTCACCACCGACATGCCGGGCAGTACCTGCGGGCTATCCAGCGGTGTGTCCAGCAGAATGCGCACCGGGAAGCGCTGGACAATCTTGGTGAAGTTGCCGGTGGCATTGTCCGACGGCAGCAATGCGAAGACATTGCCAGAGGCCGGCGAGAAGCTGGCCACATGGCCGCGCAGTGGCTGGCTGGCGAAGCTGTCGACGCGGATTTCTACAGGCTGCCCCGGGCGCATGTTGGCCAACTGGGTTTCCTTGAAGTTGGCCACCACATAGGCCTGCTGCAGGGGCACCACGGCCAGCAGTGGCTGGCCCGGCACCACGTACTGGCCGGCGCGTACGCGGCGTTGGCCGACCACGCCCGTGATCGGTGCGCGGATCACGGTGTCCTGTTCGTCCTGCTCGGCCAACTGTTGGCGGGCCTGCGCGCGGGTCAACGCTGCCGCGCGCTGTTGCAGTTCGGCGTCAGCCTGGGCTGACCGGGCCTTGGCCATGGCCAGTTGTGACCGTTGTTGGCGCAGCGCGGCCTGGGCACCTTGCAGCGCGGCTTGCGCCTGGGTGGCATGGGCGCTGGCGGTTTCCAGGCGCTGCACGGTCGCGGCGTCGTCTCGCACAAGGCCACGGTAGCGTTGCATGTCCAAGTCACTGCGCCGCTGCTCGGCAGTGGCACTGCGCATGGCAGCTTCAGCCTGCAGGATGGCTTGTTGTTGCTGGTTGATACGCTCGCTGGCCACCTGCTGGCGGGCCTGGGCGGCCACCAGTGTCGCCTGCGCCTCGGCCACACCTGCCTGGGCCTGGTCAAGGCGGGCGCGGTAATCGCGGCTTTGCAGGCGTACCAGTACATCGCCGGCTCTCACGGGCTGGTCGTCAGCCACTGCGACCTCGGCCACGTAACCGGCCACGCGTGGGCTCAGGGCCACCCAGTCGGCGCGGACGTAGGCATCGTCGGTGGTTTCCAGGTAGCGGCCGGTGGTGAGCCAGTAGCTGGTGAAGGCCAGCAGGACGATTGCTGCCAGGCTGCCGCTGGCGGTGTAGGCCAGTCGGCGACGGGATCTGGCTTTGGCCCGCTGTTCAGTTTCGGCTGGTGCGGTTTGTTCTACGGCGACATTCATGTTCGGTTTCCATGCTTGATTTCTGGGGCCGCTAAGCAGCCCCATTTGTTGTTACCTGAGCTACCACCGCCCGCCCAGGGCGCGGAACAGGTTGACCTGCGCCTGCGCCAGGCGCCCTCGGGCTTCTACGTGGCTGGCCCGCAGGCGGATCAGTTCTCGCTCGCTGTCGAGCAAGGCCAGCCCGTCCACGGTACCGGCGCGGTAGTTGCCCTGGGCCATGGCATAACCGCGCTGGCTGTGCGTCAGGGCGGCATCCAGCGCCTGCAACCGCTGCCGCTCACCGTCATAGCGGGCAAGGGCCTGGCGCACGTCCTTGAGCGCGCTCAGCGCCGCACCGCGGTAATGGGCAACCTGCGCTTGCTGCAATGCCTCGGCTTTGCCGACCCTCGCACGGTTGGCCTTCATATTCGGAAACTCCCAACGGATCAGCGGGCCAATGCCGAACATCACCGCGCGGCTGTCGCCGAGGTTGGCCAGGTGATGGTCCGAGGAGGTCAGCGAAGCGCCGAAGCTGACCTTCGGATACAGGTCGGCCCGGACGATGTCGGTTTCCAGGGTGGCAGCCTGCAGTTCCCGTTCGGCCTGGCGCACATCCGGCCGGCGTTCGAGCAAATGCCAGCCATCGCCGGCCGGTAGCGGCGCCGACAGCGTGGGGATGGTGGTGCAAGTCGCAGTGTCGGCCAGCGAGGCCTGGCCACTGAGCATGCCAAGTTCGTAAAGCGCCATCTGCCGCCGGGCTGCAAGCATCGGCAGCTGCGCCCGCACTTGTTCCCGTAAGCCCAGCAGGCGCTCGCTGTCGAGGGCAGTGGCCACGCCGGCCTGGCGCTGGCGTTCGCTCAGTTGCACGCTGTGGTCGAGGGTTTGCAAGGACTGCTTAGCCTCGTCCAGGCGCGCCGCGTAGATGCACTGGTCGATGTAGGCGCGGCTGGTCTGGGCGACCACTTGCAGGCGCACCAGGTCCAGCGCCGCAGCACTGGCTTCGGCCTGGGCCCGGGCGCGCTCGATGGCAGCGCGCACCTGGCCCCAGATATCCAGCTGGTAGGCCAACTCGATACCTGGGTTGAATTGCCATTGAGCCGGCGCGTGGCTGTCGGTCGCCTCGGCCAGGGTCTGGTCATCGGCGCTCTTGCCATAGGTGGCGGCAACGCCCATCGAGGTTGACGGCCAACGCCTGGCATCGAACTCGCCGATGCCGGCCAGCATGGCCTGCACGTTGGCCTCGGCCTGGGCCAGGTCCTGATTGTGCGCCAGGGCTTGCTGTACCCAGTGGTTAAGTTGCGGGTCCTGGAACAGCGCCCACCATTGTTCGGGTAATGGTTGCCGGCTGACACCGGCCGGCACATTCGCCAGCGGGTTGGCCAGCAGCGCTGCGGGTGGCTCGGCAGGTGCGGGTTGCCGGGTGCACGCCGCCAGTACGCCGAGCATGGCGAGTACGGCAAACCGGGCACGGAAGGGGAATGAAGGCTGTAAGGGCATCACACATGTCGCTCAAGGGTGGTGATGCGAGGTTAACGAGGGTGGGACGCACGCCGCTGCCGCAAGCGGGACAACCCTGCGCGCAAGTGGGACAACCTGGGGCTCAGTACCCGCGCGCGGTACTGTTTTGCCAATCGCTCGGCGCGTAGCCGAGGATGCGCTTGAACATGGCGGCAAAGGCGCTGGCGCTCTGGTAGCCGTGCTCCAGCGCCACGTTCAGGATCGGCTGGCCATCGGCCAGGCACTGCTGGCTGAGCATCACCCGGGCACGGGCGCGCCATTCGCCATACGACATGCCCACCTCGCGCTGGAACAGCCGCGCCACGCTGCGGGCACTCATGTTCAGTTGCGCGCCGCATTGCTCCAAGGTCAGGTCCTGGGCCGGGTCTTGCAGGAAGCGTTCGCACCAGGCGCGCAGCCGCGCATGTTGCGGTTGCGGCACAAAGGCATCGATGCGCCTGGCAGTGGCCAACTCAAGCTGGATCAGTGCCCGCACGTGCTCGCCGTCACGCAGGTCGAGCATGCGTGATGCAGCCAGGATCAGTTCGTGCAGCAGGCCGGACACAACGATGACCTGGCAGCGGTCGATGCGCGCATCGAGCAGCAGGGTGCGCATGCAGACCACCCCCTCCATGCGGATGGCATGGCTGACCCCGGCGGGCATCCACAACGCATGCCCGCCAGGGATCACCCAGCTACCGCCTTCGCTGCTGACCCGCATGACGCCGCTGGCGGCGTAGATCAGCTGGTCTTCGGCGTGGCAGTGGCTGGCCACCTCTTCGCCGTGTCCGTAGTCCATTTCCAATGCTTGCATACGGGGCATCCTCGGTGTTGGATCCGATTATACGGCGGCCTATTGGTGCTGGATTGCGAAGATTGGTGGTTCGGCGCAATTTTTCAGCGACTGTGCAATCGAGCGCCGCCCGCGCGGCGCTCGATCTTGTAGGCGCTGAACATGTTGCGGCAAGCACCTGGTGGCCCTGACCCGATCCCTTGGCAGGCACCTCAAAGCCATGCCCTGTAAGACAATTCTGAACATGAAACCAAATGCTTCAGAATCAACCCGCTTAGGAATTATCCTACGCGCACTGCTGAACTATCGCTGTTGTCGGGGAAGTACCTCAGGGATAACGTTTTCGCGTCGCTCCGGCGACCGGGCATGAGAACCCGACAGTCAAGCTAGCAGCACCTTCATGGTGGCCGTACGTGGGCGGGCCTTCGCCTGGCCGGGCCTTTGCTAGCTTCTGCCCGGTTTTCTCACACCTGCGTACGGCTGCCGCCTTCAATCCATGAGAAAGATTCAGGTGGTGGTTCCTTCCCTAGAAGCTGGAATTACACAATGAAAAAGCTCGTCCCCGATCCACCCCTCCGCCCAATCAATACCCCGTTCTTCACCCCCAAATCCGACATCTACCCGCCCCTCGCCCTCGCGCACGTGATCGAGCTGCTACGCGGCGTCATCGAAACCCTTGACGAACAATGCCGCAGCCACGCTGGCGATGCCGGCCTGGGCAATGCCCTGCATGCAACTGAAATCGCCCATTCGCTGGTAACACATTCGCATGCACGGCTGTTCGGCCAAAAGGAAGAGGGATGAAAACATGGCAGACGAACCCAAGGTCATCCTCACCATCGGCGCAGAAACCTTCCTCGAAGTCGGCAACCCGCCAAAGGATCTGCTGCGGGTCCAGCCCGGCATTCCTATCGATGATGCCTACGAGCAAGTTTCGATCCTGCTGAGCTACATCAAGCATCTACTGCGCGAAGGCGATATGGAGGACGACCACAAATTCCTGGGCGCCGCCGATTACCTCACGGCGTTGGCCAAGGCATTGATGAACGAAGTCGAGCTGACCAAAAATACCTTGCGCTGAGCGGCTGCCCTCGGGGGGGCCGCTTTGCGGCCCTTTTTGCGACACATGGCCCGATGGACCGGTCCATCGCGGTGTGTGCCTTCTGGTCACGCCTGGGTGGGCAAGCTCATATGCAGCAAGGGGAACGGCCGGCCTTCGCCATCCAGCGGAGAGCGGCCCGTCTGGACGAAGCCGTAGTGCTCGTAGAACCCTGTTGCCTGGGGGTTCTGCTCGTTGACATCGACACTCATCGCGTTACGCGACTGGCGGCCAAAATCCAGCAGCGCCCGGCCAATACCTTGGCCATGTCGCTCGGGGTCGACGAAGAGCATTTCCACGTGGTTTTCATTGAAACCGATGAAGCCCAGCAGCTGGTCATCGGTGTCTGCTGCAACCCACAGCTCGACGGCCGGGAAATACACGTCGCGCAGCTGTGGCAACAGCGCGTCGATGTCGGACGGTTGCAGAAATTGGTGTGTGGCGCGTACGGCGCACAGCCAGATGTCGAGCAGCTGCGGATAGTCTGCAGCAATGCCTTGGCGAATGATCATGGGGTCATCCTGAATGTATAGATGGCAGATGGGCGCGCCAAAAGGTGGCGGCCATGCAGGTGTCGGCATCATGAATGACCGCTTCGCGATTTAACGCCTGGGCGGTGCACGGCAGGGGAAGCCGGAAGGGAAGTTGGCGGAAGGTTACCCGGATTGCGCAGTGTGGGGCAATGCAGCCTGAGTCGGGTTTTCCGGTTTTTACTCGACCGCAATCCATATCGATGCTGGAATTGAGTCCGCACGTCATGGCCATGGCCGGGAGCCCCAATGAACCGCAACGAACTGCGCAAAGCCGATATCAATTTGATGGTGGTGTTCGAAGCCCTGATGCAGGAGCGCAACCTCACCCGTGCCGCAGAAAAGCTGTTTGTCGCCCAACCCACGGTCAGTGCCGCGCTGGCCAGGTTGCGGGCAATGTTCAACGACCCGTTGCTGATCCGCGTGGGCAACCGCATGGAACCGTCGGCCAGGGCCGAAGAGGTCATCAAGTACCTCACCCCGGCACTGGACGCGATGTCCGTCGCCCTCAGCCTGTCCCATGATTTTGACCCGCTCACCAGCAAGATGACCTTCCGCATCGGTTTGTCCGATGATGTCGAGTCGGGGCTGTTGCCGCCGTTGCTGCGGGCGCTGCGGGTGGAGGCACCGAATGTGGTGGTGGTCGTGCAGCACGTGGATTACTGGCGCATTCCGGACTTGCTGGCCGCAGGCGATGTGACGGTCGGCATCAGCCAGACCAAGGGGCTGCCGGCCAACGCCAAGCGCAAGGTGCTGCGCACGATGCAGGGCAGGGTGGTGCGGGCCGACAAATCAGCCACACCACTGACGCTGGATGAGTTCTGCGCCCGCCCGCACGTTCAGGTCTCGCCCACCGCCAATACACAAGGTGTGGTCGATGACTGGCTGAAAGAGATCGGCCGCGAACGCAAGGTGGTGTTGTCGGTGCCGCAGTTCAGCTCGTTGCCGGCCATTCTGGCCGGGACCGACCTGCTGGCCTGCTGCCCGGACTATGCCGCGCAAGGTATGGAGCGTTGGGGCAACCTGCAGGCCGAGACGCTGCCGTTCGAGACGGCTGCGCTGGAGCTGGCCATGGTCTGGCTGAGCACTACCGACAGCGACCCGGCCGAACGCTGGCTGCGCAGCCGCCTGCAGCAATACATGAGCGGCGAGCGTGAAGTGGCGATCGGGCTCTAGCCGCGATCATTGTGCGGATGACTACCGGGCAAGCCTTGTTCGGGCGCATGAGCGATTTCCTTATCTGCTAAAACAGTCAATGGGTTGACGCGGCCCGTGTAGGAGCGACCTTGTGTCGCGATGGGCCGCGCAGCGGCCCCAGGGTTTGAGCCAACCTGCTTCATTTGCCGGGGCCACCTTGCGCCCCATCGTTCTGTTCTCTGCACGATCCCCCGCAACCGCCCGTGATCGCTTAGAACGTGCCTTGCAAGGTCATCATGAAGTTGCGCGGTTCGCCATAGAAGTTGCCCCACGCCGGCGCACCGATGGTGGCGTAGTACTTCTTGTCGAACAGGTTGTTGCCGTTTAGCGCGACCGTCCAGTTCGGGTCGATGCGGTACTGCACGCGGCCGTTCCATACGGTGTAGCCCGCCTGCTCGACGCGGGTAGTGCCGGTGGTACGGAAGTTCTCGCTCTGGCTGTTCAGGCCGGCGCCGACGGTGAAGCGCTCCAGTGCACCGCCCAGCTGGTAGTCACCCCACACCTTGAGCATGTGCCGCGGGATGAAGCTGGAGGTGAAGGTCAGCTCGGTGGGGTCGGTGTCTTCGATGGTACTCAGGTACTTGGTCTGGGTGTAGGTGTAACCCGCCAGCAGCTGCAGCCGCTCGATTGGCGAGCCGCTGATCTCGGCCTCGAAACCCTGCGCACGCACCTTGCCGCTGTCGGTGTAGCAATAGCCGTCGCCTGACGGGCAGGCTTCGTTGTAGTCGGTTTCCGCGCGGTGATTCTCGATGGTGCGGAACAGGTTGAACGAGGTGTTCAATGCGCCGTCAAGCAGCTCGCCCTTGATGCCAATCTCATAGTTGGCACCGGTCTTGGGCTGTAACGCCTGCCGCTCGGCATTCACCTTGTCGCTCTGCGGCTGGAAGATGTCGGCGTAGCTGGCGTAGGCGGTCCACTGGTCGTTCAGGTCGTACAGCACGGCGGCGAACGGCGTGACCTGGCCGTTTTCTTCACTGCGGTTATGTACCCAGTAATCGTAGAACTGGGTATAGGAGTCGCTCTTGTTGCGGTACCAGCTGACCCGCGCGCCCAGCACCAGGGTCAGCGGCTCTGCCAGCTTCAGCCGCAGGTTGGCGTAAGTGCCGTACTGGGTGGTGGTGGAGTCGGTTGGCACGCTGCCGCCGCGGGTCGGGTTAACCAGGTAATCGCCCTTGGACGGTTGTGGGAAGTTCGCGGTCGGGTTGAACGGGTCCTGCTTGGCGTTCAGCAGCATAAGCGCGAAGTAGTCATGGGTTTTCTGCCGGCTGGCGTTGGCACCGATGATCAGCTCGTGCTGGAGGCCGAACGCCTCGAACTTGCCATCGACATAGCTATCGAAGCCGTAGTCGTCCTGGTCGTAGTCGAAACGACCGGCTCGCACGTTCATGCTGGCGGTGCTGGCGCCGACCGGTACCGTACCTTCGGAGTAGGCGTATTCGATATCCTGATCGTTGTGGGTGTAGATCGAGGCGAAGTTCAGCGTCCAGTCATCGTTGAAGCGGTGCTTGAGGTCGGCGAACCCGGTAATACGTTGGCTTTGCAGGTCGTTCCAGCTGGCCCCCAGGCAGGTGGAGCGCGACAGCTTCAGGTCACTGCCATCGGCGTAGCGTGGCAGGCCGGAATAGCACGGTGTGGCATCGACATCCTCGTAGGCCAGGCCAAAGCCAAGGGTGGTGTCGGCGGTGACGTCCCAGTCGATGGCGCCGTACAGTATCTGGTCCTGGCGCTTGGCTGTGTCATAGAAGTACTGGCGGTCCTGCAGCGATGCCACGGCGCGCCCCCGCACGGTTCCCGACTCGTTCAGCGGACCGCCTACATCCACCTGGCCGCGGTAGTTGTCCCAGCTGCCTGCAGACAGGGTGACGGTGGTGGCGGCTTGTTCCTGGCCACGCTTGCGTACGAAGTTGACGCCCCCGGCAGAAGAGCCGGAGCCCTTCATCATGCCGGCTGCGCCTTTGAGGATTTCAACGCGGTCGTAGAACGCCATGTCGCTGGAAAAGCTGTTGGCCTGCACGTAGTTGCCGCCCACGTCCAGCGGCACGCCGTCGTACTGGTACTGGCCGTCCAGGTTGAAACCACGGGAATAGAAGTACTTGCCGCCCATGGGCGAGTCGTACACGGTGATGCCTGGGGTCTTGTCCAGCACCTGTTCCAGCGTGTTGAGGTTCTGGTCGTCGAGCATCTTGCGGGTCATCACGGTGACCGATTGCGGCGTTTCTTTCAGCGTGTGCACGCCTTTACCGATGGTCACGGCACGGGCGGTGTACGACTGGGTGCCCTCGCTGGTTGCATCCAGCCGGTTGGCGTCGATGTTCAGCGGCCCGAGCTCCATGGCCGAGCCGGTGTCGGCAGGTACCAGCACATAGCCGCCATTGCCCTGACGCTGCGCCTGCAAGCCACTGTTGCCCAGCAGGCGCATCAGCCCTTCCTCGACGCTGTAGCTGCCCTCCAGGCCCGCGCTGCTGAGGTGGCGCGTTTGTGCGGTGTCGAACGAAATGGTCACGCCCGCCTGCACGCCAAACTGGGTGATGGCATTGCCCAAGGGGCCAGCGGCGACATGGTAGGCAGTCTGGCTTTGGGCCATGGCCTGGGCAGGCATCAGCAGCAGGCCCGGCGCGCTGGCCAAAGACATGCCGAACAACACCAGGCGCACGGCCTGGCTCAGCTTGGTTGCAGGGGTGGGGTGCAGGTGAGGCATTTCGTGATCCTTCCGAGTCATGGCAGAAAGTCGCTGTCGTCGCGGCTTGTGTCAGGGACGGACGAGAATCGAAATCAGCAAGATTGCGGCGAAAGTTTTTTTGCAGTGGCTCAGACGGGTTCCACACTCACCCAATAGCGGCTGAGGTAGCGGAGCTTCACGGGCAGTGTTTTTGGCAGGTTGGCCAGGGCGATGTCGGTGTCGTCAATACGGAACGCGCCGGAAATGCTCATGGCCTGAATCGACGAGGCGCAGCGCAGCACGCCTGGGCGATAACGCCCCAGTTCTTCGATGAAGTCGCCCAGCTGCCAGTCGTTCACACTCAGCATGCCCTGCAGCCAGGCTGTCGAATCCACGGGCAGGGCATGTGCGCTGGCGAAGTCGTCGCGGTCAAAATTCACTTGCTGGCTGGCCTGCAGTTGCAGCACCCGATCAGGGTGGTGCTGCGGGCGTACGTCGACAGAGCCCTGCAGCACGCCCACGCGCGTCTGCTGGGCAAGTTTGCGGATGCTGAACTCGGTACTACGGGTGAGCACGCTGCCGTCTTCGGTGTGCACGATGAACGGGCGCTGCTGAAGGCCATTGATCGGGCGCACCAGGATTTCCCCTTGGTACAGCTGGATCGCCCGTACCTTGGCGTCGTAGCGCACATCCAGCGCGGTATTCACGTTCAGCTCAAGCTGCGAGCCATCCTCCAGCTGTATGGCGCGCCGTTCGCCGCCACGGGTGCGTTGCTGGGCCAGCAAGGCGCGATAGGGCACCTGCTCGGCTGCCAGCCAGCCACCGCCGCCCATGGCCAGCAACAGGCTCAGCACCTTCAGCACATCGCGCCGCTGTGCTTGTGCCGCGCCCAGGCTGGACAGCGCTGCCTGTGGCGGCACCATGGCCCATTGCTGCTGCAGTTTTTCTACCCGCGCCCAGGCGGCAGCATGTTGCGGGCTGGCCTGCAGCCACTGCCGCCAGGCGTAGGTGCGGGCCTCGTCGCTGGCGCCATCGTTGAGCTGCACATACCAGGAGGCAGCGGCTTCGAGTGTCTTGAGATCCATCGCCCTCAGCCTTCGACTGCCAGCAGGCAGCGGGTCATCGCTTTGATCAGGTGGTTCTTCACGGTGGTAACCGACACGCCGAAGCGCTCGGCCGCAGCGCCGTAGGTCAGGCCTTCGAGTTGAACGGCAAGGAAGATGGCGCGGGTCTTGGCGCCGAGTTCGTCGAGCAGGCTGTCGACGGCCACCAGCATTTCGATGATCGACAAGCGCACTTCCGGCGAAACCTCGACCGGCTCCGGGCGCAGGGCCAGGGCTTGCAGGTAGGCTTTTTCGATGGCGCGGCGGCGGGCTTTGTCGATCAGCAGCGCGCGGGCGATAGCGCTGAGGTAGCTGCGCGGCTCTCGGATCGGCAACGGATTACGTGCGGTCATTACCCGCAAGAACGTGTCGTGGGCCAGGTCGGAAGCATCGGCGGCGTTGCCCAGGCGGACGCGCAGCCAGCCCTTCAGCCAGCTGTTGTTTTCGCTGTACAGCTGGTGCAGGGCCTGGGGATCGAGCGTTGACATGGAGTCAAGACCGCAATATTAATGGGAATTGATCGCATTGTCGTAGTAGGGCAGGCTGATTGCAAGGATCGTGTGCATGCACACATCCTTGTGGGAGCGGGCGTGCCCGCGAAACAGGCAACACGGTGGATGGCACCGGCTCTGCCGGTGTTCGCGGGCATGCCCGCTCCCACAGAGGTTGCGCCAGCTTCTGGATGTTGAGCAAGGCAATTGCTCACACAAAGGCAGCGCGCGCACATTGAATACGTTGTTAGAACCCGGCCTCCAGGCTCAGCAGGTCCTGCACCGTCTGCCGCCGGCGAATCATCCGCAGCGTCCCGTCTTCGATCAGAAACTCCGGCAGCAACGGCCGGCTGTTGTAGTTCGACGACATCGATGCACCGTAGGCGCCGGCGTCATGGATCACCAGCAGGTCGCCCACCTGTGCCTGGGGCAGGTCCTGTGGGGTCAGTTCCTGGTCGTCCTGGGTGAACACATCACCCGATTCACACAACGGCCCGGCCACCACGGTCGGCTGCCGTGGGCGGTCCACCGGCTGGCCGTTGGCGTCGAGCAGGGTCATGCCGTGGTAAGCGCCGTACATCGCCGGGCGCATCAGGTCGTTGAAGCCGGCGTCGATCATGACGAAGGTGTTGCGGCCCACTTGCTTGACGGCGCGCACTTCAGCCACGAGGTAGCCCGACTCGGCCACCAGGAAGCGCCCTGGCTCGATTTCCATGCGCACGGGGTGGCCCAGCATTGCTTCGATTTCCTTGCGCGCCACCGCCCAGGTCTGGGCGTAGCGTTGCAGGTCGACCGGCTTGTCGGTGCTGCGGTAAGGGGTGGACAGCCCGCCGCCGATGGAGAACGCCTCGATATCCACGCCCAGGCGGCCGACCAGTTCGATCATCGAGCGGGCCACCTGTTCCAGGTGCTGGTAGTCCACCCCCGAACCAATGTGCATGTGCACGCCTACCAGGTGCAGGCCATGGGCCTTGATGCACGCGAGGGCCTCGTCCAGTTCTTCGTGCCAGATGCCGTGCTTGCTGTTTTCGCCGCCGGTGTTGGTCTTGCGGCTGTGGCCATGGCCGAAGCCCGGGTTGATGCGGATCCACACGCGGTGGCCGGGCGAGCGTTCACCCAGTTGGCGCAGCATGTCGATGGAGCCGGCGTTGACTTCGATCTTCTCTGCCACCACGCGCTCCAGGGTTGGCCGGTCCAGCGCGTCGCAGGTCAGCACCACGCCGGCAGGGTCACCGTCCACGCTCGCACCCGCAGCGAAGGCCCGCTCCATTTCACCCAGCGACACGGCGTCCAGCACCAGGCCATGGGCGCGCATCAGGCGCAGCACATGCAGGTTGGGGTTGGCTTTCTGGGCGAAGCGTACGGTGTCGAATACGTTCAGCTGTTCGACACGCTCGGCGATGGTGCTGGCGTCGTACGCCCAAAGCGGCGAGCCGTGCTGGCGAACTGCCTCGGCCAGAAGGGTGAAGGGTGCGGTCATGGTGGCGCTACTCGTATAAGGAAGGCCACGAGGATGAATCAAAGCGGGAATTCAGAAAAATAGCTATTTTTCTGCTAGTCATTCATATCTGATATACCCATTGTCGACTCACCGGGTATTGCCGTGAAATTGTCCGTCCGCCACATCGAAGTGTTCCGCGCCATCATGGCCGCTGGCAGTGTCACCGGGGCGGCGCGCCTGCTGTTCACCTCGCAGCCCACTGTCAGCCGCGAATTGGCGCGCCTGGAGCAGGTGACTGGCCTGAACCTGTTCGAGCGCGAGGGAGGGCGCCTGGTGGCGACGGCCCAGGCGCTGCTGCTGATCGAAGAGGTCGAGCGTGCCTACGTCGGGCTGGAGCGCATTGATCGCTTTGCCCAGGCCATCCGCAACTTCGAGCAGGGACGGCTGGCCATCACCTGTCTGCCGCTGTTCTCCCAGACCTTGCTGCCCAAGGCCTGCCAGCGCTTCCATCAGCAGCACCGCGGTGTGAGCGTGAGCATCGTGGCGCAGGAGTCGCCGTTGCTGGAGGAGTCACTGGTGGCCCAGCAGCATGATCTTGGCCTGACCGAAATCGAGCAGATACCGCGCGGCGCTTATGGCGAATTGCTGTTCAGCGCCAACATGGTGTGCGTGTTGCCCGAGCATCACCCGTTGCAGGCCAAGGCCGAGTTGGAGCTAAGCGACTTTCACGAGGTCGATTTCATCAACCTGGCCAGCCTGGACACCTACCGCCAGCGCCTGGACCAGCACTTTCGCGCGGCGGGGGTGAACCGCCGCACGGTGATCGAGACCACCAGTGCCGCCTCGGTGTGCGCCATGGTCAGGCAAGGCCTCGGGGTGGCGATCATCAACCCGCTGAGCGGCCTGGAGGCGGCCCAGGGCGGGTTGCCGATCCGCAGGTTGCGGGTGTCGGTGCCCTACCAGGTCATGCTGATACGCCCCGACCACCGGCCGGCATCGGCAGCGGTGGAGCCGTTTTGCGAAGCGCTGCGGGTGCAGGCTAAAGCAATGCAACAAGCGCTGGCATGATCATTGTGAGAGCGGCCTTGTGTCGCGAAAGGGCTGCGCAGCAGACCCAGCAACAGGTGCCGTGATGCCGCGGCCCTTTCGCGACACAAGGCCGCTCCCACAGAGATCGTGCAACCTTTCAGCTTTATTAAAGTTCGCAGACGAAGGTCCCGGTCCCGGTCAGGATGTTTTCCAGGGTTTGCTTCACTTCGTCCAGGTCGCTCAGGTCGCTGGTAAGGGTGATCTCCAGCACCTCGTCCCCCTTCAGCGCATCCTGGTCGCCGGCCGCCACTTCGATCAGCAGGCGCTTGGCACTCAGCGTCACTTTCAGCCCATCCAGCGTCGACGGCTCGTCATCCAGGGTCAGGTCGACGGTGTCTTCGTCCGGGTAGCGGGTAAGCAGGAACATCTGTCCCTTGTCGCTGTGGCAGCACAGGGTCGCCATGTTGTCTTCCTCGTCATCGCAAGGGGTGGCGAACAGCAGGGCGGTGTTGATTTGCATGAGCAGGCTCGGATCAAAGGAAACGGAAGGGAATTCTGACAGTCTTGCGTACAGGCATAAACGTAAAGTTACCGCCCCTTGACCGAAATTGTCGCAGCGCTGCAAGCGTTGATGACCGATCAGTCGTTAAGCTTCGGCGAGCCCTGGGCGTGCCCGCGCACGTTCAACGCCTGGTTTTACCGTCCGCCTTGCCACGGGTTGGCTATCGTTGATCCGTACACGGCGCACGCAGCGACGCTTCAACTATTACAAAGCCCAAGCGGAGTACCACAGATGGCGTTCTTCACCGCAGCCAGCAAAGCCGACTTCCAGCATCAACTGCAAGCGGCCCTGGCGCAGCACATCAGCGAACAGTCCCTGCCACAAGTGGCGCTGTTCGCCGAGCAGTTCTTCGGCATCATCTCTCTGGACGAACTCACCCAGCGCAGGCTTTCCGACCTGGCCGGCTGCACCCTGTCAGCCTGGCGCATCATCGAACGTTTCGACCCCGAATACCCGCAAGTACGCGTATACAACCCCGATTACGAACGCAATGGCTGGCAGTCGACCCATACCGTGGTCGAGGTGCTGCACCACGACCTGCCGTTTTTGGTCGACTCTGTGCGCACCGAGCTCAACCGCCGCGGCTACAGCATCCACACCCTGCAGACCACCGTGCTCAGCGTGCGCCGCGGCGCCAAGGGCGAGCTGCTGGAACTGCTGCCCAAGGGCACCCAGGGCGAAGGCGTGCGCCATGAGTCGCTGATGTACCTGGAGATCGACCGCTGCGCCAATGCCGCCGAGCTGACCGTGCTGACCCGCGAGATTGAGCAGGTGCTGGCCGAAGTACGTGTAGCCGTGGCCGACTTCGAACCGATGAAGGCCAAGCTGCGTGAAGTGGTGGCGCAGGTTGAACAGACCGCCTTTGGCCCAGCCCAGAACGAGAAGGGCGAGGTCAAAGCGTTCCTGGAGTGGTTGCTGGACAACCATTTCACCTTCCTGGGCTATGAAGAATTCACCGTCAAGGGCGACGCCGACGGCGGCCAGATGGTCTACGACGAGCAGTCGTTCCTCGGCCTGCCGCGCCGCCTGCGTGTGGGCCTGACGGCCGAAGAGCTGCGCATCGAAGACTACGCCGTGGCTTACCTCAACGAACCGCTGCTGCTGTCGTTTGCCAAGGCCGCGCTGCCCAGCCGCGTGCACCGCCCGGCCTACCCGGACTACGTGTCGATCCGCCAGCTGGACGCCGACGGCAAAGTCATCAAGGAACACCGCTTCATGGGCCTGTACACCTCGTCGGTGTATGGCGAAAGCGTGCATGCCATTCCGTATATCCGCGTGAAGGTGGCTGAAGTCGAGCGCCGCTCGGGCTTCGACGCCAAGGCCCACCTGGGCAAGGAACTGGCCCAGGTACTGGAAGTGCTGCCGCGCGACGACCTGTTCCAGACGCCAATCGACGAGCTGTTCACCACCGTCATGGCGATCGTGCAGATCCAGGAGCGCAACAAGATTCGCGTGTTCCTGCGCAAGGACCCGTACGGTCGCTTCTGCTACTGCCTGGCCTATGTGCCGCGGGAAATCTACTCCACCGAAGTACGGCAGAAGATTCAGCAAGTGCTGATGGAGCGCCTGAAGGCCAGCGACTGCGAGTTCTGGACCTTCTTCTCCGAATCGGTGCTGGCACGCGTGCAGCTGATTTTGCGGGTAGACCCGAAAAACCGCATCGACATCGACCCGCAGCAGCTGGAGCGTGAAGTCATCCAGGCCTGCCGCTCGTGGCATGACGACTATTCGACGCTGGTGGTCGAGAACTTCGGTGAAGCCCAGGGCACCAACATCCTGGCCGATTTCCCCAAGGGCTTCCCGGCCGGCTACCGTGAGCGCTTCGCCGCGCACTCGGCAGTGGTCGACCTGCAGCACGTGCTGAACCTGTCGGAAAGCAAGCCGCTGGCGATGAGCTTCTACCAGCCGCTGACCCAGGTTGGCGAGCGCATCCTGCACTGCAAGCTGTACCACGCCGATACGCCACTGGCGTTGTCTGATGTGCTGCCCATCCTGGAAAACCTCGGCCTGCGCGTGCTTGGCGAGTTCCCGTACCGCCTGCGCCATGCCAATGGCCGCGAGTACTGGATCCACGACTTCGCCTTCACCTACAGCGAAGGCCTGAGCCTGGATATCCAGCAGCTCAACGACACCCTGCAGGACGCCTTCATCCACATCGTGCGCGGCGATGCCGAGAACGACGCCTTCAACCGCCTGGTGCTCACTGCCGGCCTGCCATGGCGCGACGTGGCGCTGCTGCGCGCCTACGCCCGTTACCTGAAGCAGATCCGCCTGGGCTTCGACCTGGGCTACATCGCCAGCACCCTGAACAACCACACCGACATCGCCCGCGAGCTGACCCGGTTGTTCAAGACCCGCTTCTACCTGGCCCGCAAGCTCACCCAGGAAGACCTGGACGACAAGCAGCTGCGCCTGGAGCAAGCGATTTTGACTGCGCTGGACGACGTGCAGGTCCTCAACGAAGACCGCATCCTGCGCCGCTACCTGGACCTGATCAAGGCTACCCTGCGCACCAACTTCTACCAACCGGATGCCAACGGCCAGAACAAGTCGTACTTCAGCTTCAAGTTCAACCCCAAGCTGATCCCCGAACTGCCCAAGCCGGTGCCCAAGTTCGAAATCTTCGTCTATTCACCGCGCGTCGAGGGCGTGCACCTGCGCTTTGGCAACGTCGCCCGTGGCGGCCTGCGCTGGTCCGACCGCGAAGAAGACTTCCGTACCGAAGTGCTGGGCCTGGTAAAAGCCCAGCAGGTGAAAAACTCGGTCATCGTGCCGGTTGGCGCCAAGGGTGGCTTCCTGCCGCGCCGGCTGCCGCTGGGTGGCGGCCGCGACGAGATCGCTGCCGAGGGCGTGGCGTGCTATCGCATCTTCATTTCCGGCCTGCTCGACATCACCGACAACCTCAAGGACGGCGGCGTGGTGCCACCGGCCAACGTGGTGCGCCATGACGATGACGACCCGTACCTGGTGGTGGCGGCCGACAAAGGCACGGCAACCTTCTCCGACATCGCCAACGGCATCGCCATCGACTACGGCTTCTGGCTGGGCGACGCCTTTGCCTCGGGCGGTTCGGCCGGTTACGACCACAAGAAGATGGGCATTACCGCACGCGGCGCCTGGGTGGGCGTGCAGCGCCACTTCCGCGAGCGCGGCATCAACGTGCAGGAAGACCCGATCACCGTGATCGGTGTGGGCGACATGGCCGGCGACGTATTCGGCAACGGCTTGCTGATGTCCGACAAGCTGCAATTGGTGGCGGCCTTCAACCACCTGCACATCTTCATTGACCCGAACCCGGAGCCTGCGTCCAGCTTTGCCGAGCGCAAGCGCCTGTTCGACCTGCCGCGCTCGGCCTGGAGCGACTACGACACCAGCATCATGTCCGAAGGCGGCGGGATCTTCCCGCGCAGTGCCAAAAGCATCGCCATCAGCCCGCAGATGAAAGAGCGTTTCGCCATCGAAGCCGACCGCCTGACCCCGACCGAGCTGCTCAACGCGCTGCTCAAGGCACCGGTCGACCTGCTGTGGAACGGCGGCATTGGTACCTACGTGAAGGCCAGCACCGAAAGCCACGCCGACGTCGGCGACAAGGCCAACGATGCGCTGCGGGTCAACGGCAACGAACTGCGCTGCAAAGTGGTGGGTGAGGGCGGCAACCTGGGCATGACCCAGCTTGGCCGGGTCGAGTTTGGCCTGAACGGCGGCGCCACCAACACCGACTTCATCGACAACGCCGGCGGCGTGGACTGCTCCGACCACGAGGTCAACATCAAGATCCTGCTCAACGAAGTGGTGCAGGGTGGCGACATGACCGAGAAGCAGCGCAACCAGCTGCTCGGCAGCATGACCGACGAAGTGGCCGGCCTGGTGCTGGGCAACAACTACAAGCAGACCCAGGCGCTGTCGCTTGCCGCCCGCCGTGCCCGTGAGCGGATTGCCGAGTACAAGCGCCTGATGGCCGACCTGGAAGCCCGTGGCAAGCTGGACCGCGCCATCGAGTTCCTGCCGTCCGAGGAGCAACTGGCCGAACGCCTGGCTGCTGGCCATGGGCTGACCCGCGCCGAGCTGTCGGTGCTGATTTCGTACAGCAAGATCGACCTCAAGGAACAGCTGCTGAAGTCGCTGGTGCCGGACGACGACTACCTGACCCGCGACATGGAAACCGCCTTCCCGCCGTCGCTGGTGAGCAAGTTTGCCGACTCCATGCGCCGCCACCGGCTGAAGCGCGAAATTGTCAGCACCCAGATTGCCAACGACCTGGTCAACAACATGGGCATCACCTTCGTCCAGCGCCTGAAGGAGTCGACTGGCATGAGCCCGGCCAACGTGGCCGGGGCCTATGTGATCGTGCGCGACATCTTCCATCTGCCGCACTGGTTCCGCCAGATCGAGGCACTGGACTACCAGGTGCCGGCAGAAATCCAGCTCACCCTGATGGACGAACTGATGCGCCTGGGCCGCCGTGCCACGCGCTGGTTCCTGCGCAGCCGCCGCAACGAGCAGGACGCCGGGCGTGATACCGCGCACTTCGGGCCGAAGATCGCGCAACTCGGGCTCAAGCTTGATGAGCTGCTCGAAGGCCCGACCCGCGAACGCTGGATGGTGCGCTACCAGGGCTTTGTCGAGGCCGGTGTGCCAGAACTGCTGGCGCGCATGGTGGCGGGTACCAGCCACCTGTACACCCTGCTGCCGATCATCGAAGCGGCCGACGTCACCGGTCACGACCCGGCCCAGGTGGCCAAGGCGTTCTTCGCCGTGGGCAGCTCGCTGGACCTGACCTGGTACCTGCAGGAAATCAGCAACTTGCCGGTGGAGAACAACTGGCAGGCGCTGGCCCGCGAAGCCTTCCGCGACGACATCGACCTGCAGCAGCGGGCGATCACCATTTCGGTGCTGCAGATGGCCGATGCGCCGGATGACATGGACGCTCGCGTGGCACTGTGGGCCGAGCAGCATCGGGTGATGGTGGAGCGCTGGCGTGCCATGCTGGACGACCTGCGCAATGCCACCGGCACCGACTATGCGATGTACGCGGTGGCCAACCGTGAGCTGGTCGACCTGGCCATGAGCGGGCAGGCGACGGTGGTGCCCTCCTGAGCCTTATGGTGAGGTAAACCAAAGCCCCGGCAGTGATGCCGGGGCTTTATATTTGGTCATTGCACGGTACCTGTAGGAGCGGCCTTGTGCCGCGAAAGGGGTGCGAAGCGCCCCCACAATTTATGCCTCAGGCTGATATCGCCGGGGCCGCTATGCGGCCCTTTCGCGGCACAAGGCCGCTCCTACAGGTACCGTGTCAGTCGGCTGGTCTACAGACTGCTTACTTGAACCGGCGCTCGACCCCTTTTTCCACCAGGATCTTCGCCGAAATCTCTTCCACCGAAAAATGTGTGGAATTGATGTTGGGTATGTTCTCCCGGCGGAACAGGCTCTCTACCTCACGCACTTCGAACTCGCACTGGGCAAAGCTGGAATAGCGGCTGTTGGGCTTGCGTTCATGGCGGATGGCGGTGAGGCGGTCTGGGTCGATGGTCAGGCCGAACAGCTTGTTGTGGTGTTTTTTCAGCACCGCCGGCAGTTGCAGGCGCTCCATGTCGTCTTCGGTCAACGGGTAGTTGGCGGCGCGGATGCCGAACTGCATGGCCATGTACAGGCAGGTGGGGGTCTTGCCGCAGCGTGACACACCCACCAGAATCAGGTCGGCCTTGTCGTAGTAGTGGGTGCGCGCACCGTCGTCGTTGTCCAGGGCGAAATTCACCGCCTCGATGCGTTCCATGTAGTTGGAATTGCCGCCGATCGAGTGCGATTTGCCCACGGAATACGACGAATGGGCGGTCAATTCCTGCTCTAGCGGGGATAAAAACGAAGAAAAGATGTCGATCATGAAGCCGTTCGACGTCGCCAGGATCTCCCGGATGTCCTGGTTGACGATCGTGTCGAAGATGATCGGGCGTACCCCGTCACGCTCGGCCGCAGCGTTGATTTGCTGGACCATGGTCCGCGCTTTGTCTGGCGAATCGATGTACGGACGGGTGAATTTGTTGAACGGAATGCTCTCGAATTGCGCGAGCAAACTCTGGCCCAGGGTTTCGGCAGTGATACCGGTGCCGTCGGAGATGAAGAACGCGGTTCGTTTCATTTGCGATCTGGGCCTTAAGCTGATGACGTTTCTTGGATATGATAAGTTCGGTTTGCCGAATGCGGCTGTCGGCATTCTCACTTATTTTCCAGGTACAGGCCACAAACGCCCGGCCAAGTCACCGAAGACAGGCGGGCGCCTTTTTGAGCTTTTCCAACACAGTTAGTGGAGAGATCACCTTGGTAGAGTACGTAGTTTCCCTCGATAAGCTCGGCGTCCATGATGTAGAGCATGTGGGGGGCAAGAACGCATCCCTGGGCGAGATGATCAGCAACCTTGCCGGTGCTGGTGTATCGGTGCCGGGCGGCTTTGCCACTACGGCGCAGGCGTACCGCGATTTTCTCGAACAGAGTGGTCTGAACGACAAGATTCACGCCGCGCTCGACGCGCTGGATGTGGATGACATCAATGCCCTGACCAAAACCGGCGCACAAATCCGCCAGTGGGTCATGGAAGCCGAGTTCCCTGCGCGTCTGGATTCGGAAATCCGAACCGCCTTCGCCGAAATGGCCGCTGGCAACGACAACATGGCCGTTGCCGTGCGTTCCTCGGCCACCGCCGAAGACTTGCCGGACGCCTCGTTCGCCGGCCAGCAGGAAACCTTCCTCAACATCCGTGGCGTCGACAACGTGATCCGCGCGGCCAAGGAAGTGTTCGCCTCGCTGTTCAACGACCGCGCCATCGCCTACCGCGTGCACCAGGGCTTCGACCACAAGCTGGTGGCCTTGTCGGCCGGCGTGCAGCGCATGGTCCGCTCCGAAACCGGCACTGCAGGCGTGATGTTCACCCTCGACACCGAGTCGGGCTTCCGCGACGTGGTGTTCATCACCGGCGCCTACGGCCTGGGCGAAACCGTGGTGCAGGGTGCGGTCAACCCTGACGAATTCTACGTGCACAAGCAAACCTTGCAGGCCGGCCGCCCGGCCATCCTGCGTCGCAACCTGGGCAGCAAGGCCATCAAGATGGTCTATGGCGAAGAAGCCAAGGCCGGCCGTTCGGTCAAGACTGTCGAAGTCGACCGTGCCGAGCGTGCGCGCTTCTGCCTGAGCGACAACGAAGTCAATGAACTGGCCAAGCAGGCCATGATCATCGAGCAGCACTACCAGCGTCCGATGGACATCGAGTGGGCCAAAGACGGTGACGACGGCAAGCTGTACATCGTGCAGGCACGCCCGGAAACGGTGAAGAGCCGTTCCAGCGCCAACGTCATGGAACGCTACCTGCTGAAAGAAAAAGGCACCGTACTGGTCGAAGGCCGCGCCATCGGCCAGCGCATCGGCGCCGGCAAGGTGCGCGTGATCAACGACGTATCGGAAATGGACAAGGTCCAGCCGGGCGACGTACTGGTCTCCGACATGACCGACCCGGACTGGGAACCGGTGATGAAGCGCGCCAGTGCCATCGTTACCAACCGCGGCGGCCGTACCTGCCACGCGGCGATCATCGCCCGTGAGCTGGGTATTCCGGCCGTGGTCGGTTGCGGCAACGCCACCCAGCTGCTGAAAGACGGCCAGGGTGTGACCGTGTCCTGCGCCGAAGGCGACACCGGTTTCATCTTCGAAGGCGAGCTGGGCTTCGACATCAAGCAGAACTCGGTTGATGCCATGCCGGAGCTGCCATTCAAGATCATGATGAACGTCGGCAACCCCGACCGTGCGTTCGACTTTGCCCAGCTGCCCAACGCCGGTGTCGGCCTGGCGCGCCTGGAATTCATCATCAACCGCATGATCGGTGTGCACCCCAAGGCGCTGCTCAACTACGCAGGCCTGCCGCCGGAGCTCAAAGACAGCGTCGACAAGCGTATTGCCGGCTACAGCGACCCGGTCGGCTTCTATGTCGAGAAGCTGGTAGAAGGCATCAGCACCCTGGCTGCGGCCTTCTACCCGAAAAAGGTCATCGTGCGCCTGTCGGACTTCAAGTCCAACGAGTACGCCAACCTGATCGGCGGCAAACTGTACGAGCCGGAAGAAGAAAACCCCATGCTGGGCTTCCGCGGTGCTTCGCGTTACATCAGCGAGTCGTTCCGTGACTGCTTCGAGCTCGAGTGCCGTGCACTGAAACGTGTACGCAACGAGATGGGCCTGACCAACGTCGAGATCATGGTACCGTTCGTGCGTACCCTGGGCGAAGCCAGCCAGGTCGTCGACCTGCTCGCCGAAAACGGCTTGTCCCGTGGCGACAACGGCCTGCGCGTGATCATGATGTGCGAACTGCCGTCCAACGCCATTCTGGCTGAGGAGTTCCTTGAGTACTTCGATGGCTTCTCGATCGGCTCCAACGACCTGACCCAGCTGACCCTGGGCCTGGACCGTGACTCGGGCATCATCGCCCACCTGTTCGACGAGCGTAACCCTGCAGTGAAGAAGCTGCTGGCCAACGCCATTGCCGCGTGCAACAAGGCGGGCAAGTACATCGGCATCTGCGGTCAGGGCCCATCGGACCACCCAGACCTGGCCAAGTGGCTGATGGAGCAGGGCATCGAGAGCGTGTCGCTGAACCCGGACTCGGTACTCGAGACCTGGTTCTTCCTGGCCGAGGGCCAGGGCGCAGCCTGACGAGGTAAAACGCGGGGGGACGTCTGGCGTACCCCCGCCTGGTTTTTTCCAGGGCGTGTTCCAGTAATGGTTCCCGCCCTTTTTTGTGCACCAAGCAACCTTATGCAAAGCAGCAGCATTCTATTCCCCGTGGCCCTGCTCAGTGCCGAGCGCCGCGGCGACCTCAGCGAAGACGTGTACCGGATCAAGGCCGGCAATGGCCCTGACCCTAGCGTCGAGCTTGCCCTTACCCGTCTGGGGCTGGCGGATCAGGGCCAGCCTCTGGGTGTGCCGGTCATTCTTCTGCACGGCAGCTTTTCCAATCGGCGTTTCTGGTACTCGCCCAAAGGGATTGGCCTGGGTGCGTATCTCGCCCGTGCCGGTTTCGATGTGTGGATCCCGGAAATGCGCGGCCACGGCCTGTCGCCACGTAACCACACCTGGCAGCACAACAACGTAGCCGCCTATGCCCGTGATGACCTGCCGCTGATTGCAGCGTTCGTGCGCGAGCAGTCGGGCCAGGCGCCACACTGGATTGGCCATTCCCTGGGCGGCACTACCCTGGCGGCAGCCTTGGGTGGTGGCTTTCTTGCTGCCGGGGAGGTGGCCAGCGTCGCGCTGTTCGGCACCCAGATCAGTCGCGTCTACTGGCCGCTGAAAGTGCCACCGCTGGCCTGGGGCGCGAAGCTGCTGCTCAAGCGCTGGGGGCAGATTTCCGGGCCACGTTTCAAGCGTGGACCAGAGGACGAGCCCATCGGCCTGGCGCTGGAGAGCATGCGCTGGCACGGCCTGTTCGGGCGCTTTGGCGACAAGCAGAGCGACTGGTGGGCGGGGCTGGCAGAGGTGGATGTGCCGCTGCTGGCGGTGGCCGGCGCGGGGGACTTCCAGGACCCGGTGTGGGCCTGCCGCAAGCTGTTCGAGCAGCTGGGGGGTGAGCGCAAGCAGTTCCTGCGGCTGGGGCGTGAAGAAGGCTTCGATGCCTTCGGCCATGTCGACATGCTGGTGAGCAAGGCTGCGCAGGTGCAGGTGTGGCCGCTGGTGGAGCGCTGGTTGCGCAACCCGCTGTTGCCGGTGCATGCGTCCACTGTGGCAGTAGAACCTTTGCCAGCCAGCTGACCTTGTTTTGGCTGTACCGGCCTCTTCGCGGGCACGCCCGCTCCCACAGGGATCTCGAAGCACTCAAGCCTTGCGATATCCCTGTGGGAGCGGGCGTGCCCGCGAGAGGGCCGGTACAGGATGAATACAAATGACTGCCCGGTCCCGGATGACTACGGCAGCCTCCAAGGTGTAGCCTTGGCCGATACCCGCTTTCGTTGTGACTGACAGGAGCCTCCCATGCAGCATTACGTAACGCCCGACCTGTGTGACGCCTACCCGGACCTGGTACAAGTGCTGGAACCGATGTTCAGCAATTTCGGCGGCCGCGACTCGTTCGGTGGCCAGATCGTCACCATCAAGTGCTTCGAGGACAACTCGCTGGTCAAGGAGCAGGTAGAGCTCGACGGCAAGGGCAAGGTGCTGGTGGTCGATGGCGGTGGCTCGCTGCGCCGGGCGCTGCTCGGCGACATGCTCGCCGAAAAGGCCGCCAAAAACGGTTGGGAAGGCCTGGTGATCTACGGCTGCGTGCGTGACGTGGATGTATTGATCCAGACCGACGTCGGCGTACAGGCCCTGGCCAGCCACCCGATGAAAACCGACAAGCGCGGCATCGGCGACCTCAACGTGGCGGTGACCTTCGCCGGTGTGACCTTCCGCCCGGGCGAGTACGTGTATGCCGACAACAATGGCGTGCTGGTCTCGCCAAGCCCGCTGAAAATGCCGGAGTGATGCGCCGCACGCGCTGATGGAGCTTTGATGTTCGAGGAAGACAACGCGCAGTGGGGGCTGGTGCATGCCCTGGTGCTCGATGGTAAAGGCGGCGCGCGCTCGATTGCCCGTACTGAACTGGACGACCTGCAGCTGCAACCGGAGCAGAGCCTGTGGCTGCACTGGGACCGCAGCCATCCCCAAACCCGCACCTGGCTACTGCATGACAGCGGCCTGAGCGAGTTCGCCTGCGAGCTGCTGCTGGAAGAAAACACCCGGCCGCGCCTGCTGCCCATGGCTGACGAACAGCTGTTGCTGTTTTTGCGTGGGGTCAACCTCAACCCGGGCGCAGAGCCCGAAGACATGGTATCGGTGCGCATCTTCGCCCAGGCGCAGCGGGTCATCTCACTGCGCTTGCGGCCATTGCGCGCCAGTGACGAGATGCTTCAGTTGCTGGAGCAGGGCAGGGGGCCGAAGTCGGCGTCCGAGCTTTTGCTGCTGATGGGCGAACTGCTGACTGAAAAGGTCCAGGGCCTGGTCAGCGACCTGTCCGAACTGGTCGACCTGGAAGAAGAAAAGGTCGAATCCGACGAACGGTACACTCCGGAGAACGGCAGCCTGCAGCAGATCCGCCGGCGTGCAGCGGGCCTGAGGCGTTTCCTGGCCCCGCAGCGGGAGATCTACGCCCAGCTGTCACGCAGCAAATGGAGCTGGTTTGCCGATGCTGATGCCGATTACTGGAACGAGCTGAACAACAGCCTGATCCGCTACCTCGAAGAGCTGGAACTGACCCGCGAGCGTGCCGCGCTGGTGCTGGAAAGCGAAGACCGCCGGCGCAGCGAGCGCATGAACCGCACCATGTACCGCTTTGGCATCATCACCTGCATCTTCTTGCCCATGAGTTTCGTTACCGGGCTGCTGGGCATCAATGTCGGCGGTATCCCGGGGGCAGAAAACCCCTATGGCTTCCTGTTCGCCTGCATCGTCGTGCTGGGGCTGGCGGTGGGGCAGTGGTGGATGTTCCGGCGGTTGCGATGGGTCTAGGTGTTCATCTTGAAACATTCGTCCCAATCGGATGTGTGACCCATTGCCCGGCCATCTCGTCTCTTGCTGACACTGCGCGAGGTGCCCATGCACGATCCGTTTGAAGAATCCCTGCGTGACCTGCTCAAGGCGTCACCCTCCGGCAATGACCGCGATGACCGGGATGACGCTGCCTGCCTGGGTCGCGTGCTGAAAACCGCCAACCGCCAGGTTGGCGCGGGCGATCTGTTCAGCCTGCTTGGCCGCTGGAGCCAGGCGCTGCTGATTGCCGTCAATAATGGCTCGGCGCATGTCGCGCCGGTGCGTCGACACTCTTCCCGCAACGCTGCCACCGGCAGCAAAGCAGATAAGGCCGATTGAATATGGAACTCGATCTCTGGACCCAGAGCCTGGTCGCCGCGATGACTGCACTTTGGACCAAGGTAGCGAACTTCATCCCCAACCTGTTCGGCGCGCTGGTCGTGGTGCTGCTCGGTTTCGTGGTGGCCAAGTTGCTCGACACGCTGTTGTCCAAACTGCTGGCCAAGCTTGGCCTGGACCGCCTGATGGCCGGCACCGGCCTCACCAAGATGCTCGGCCGGGTCGGCATCCAGGTGCCGATCTCGACCTTGATCGGCAAGATTGTCTACTGGTTCGTGCTGCTCATCTTCCTCGTCTCGGCCGCTGAGTCGCTAGGCCTGGAGCGGGTTTCCGCGACCCTCGACATGCTCGCCCTGTACCTGCCAAAAGTGTTCGGCGCCGCCTTGGTGTTGCTGGCCGGCGTGCTGCTGGCGCAGGTGGCCAACGGGCTGGTGCGCGGCGCCGCCGAAGGCATCGGCCTGGAATATTCGGCAGGCCTTGGGCGTATTACCCAGGGCCTGGTGATCATCATCAGCATCTCGGTTGCCATCAGCCAGCTGGAGGTGAAAACCGACCTGCTGAACCACGTGATCGTCATCGGGCTGATTACCGTTGGTCTGGCGGTAGCCCTGGCCATGGGCCTTGGCAGCCGCGAAATTGCCGGGCAGATTCTGGCCGGCATTTACGTGCGTGAGCTCTACCAGGTCGGCCAGCAGGTGCGAATTGGAGAGGTCGAAGGGCATATCGAGGAAATCGGCACGGTCAAGACAACGCTGCTGACCGATGATGGCGAACTGGTGTCGCTGGCCAATCGCGAGCTGCTTGAGCAGCGCGTCAATAGCCGCTAACCGCACAAAAGCTGTTAATGTATGCCGCCGCGAAATTCGACCCACGGGGTCGCGCGGCGACATTGACCTGACTGTCGGCCAGATCCGTTTTGAATAAAGTTCATTCGCCGCCCATGCGTTATGACCCCCGCGAGCTCACCGATGAAGAGTTGGTGGCGCGTTCGCATGAGGAGCTGTACCACGTTACCCGCGCCTATGAGGAGCTCATGCGGCGCTACCAGCGGACCCTGTTCAACGTCTGTGCGCGTTATCTGGGGAACGACCGTGACGCGGACGATGTCTGTCAGGAAGTGATGCTCAAGGTGCTGTACGGGCTCAAGAACTTCGAGGGTAAATCCAAGTTCAAGACGTGGCTGTACAGCATCACCTACAACGAGTGCATCACCCAGTACCGCAAGGAGCGCCGTAAACGCCGGCTGATGGATGCCTTGAGTCTGGACCCTATCGAAGAGGCGTCCGAAGACAAGGCCCCGAAGCCGGAAGAAAAAGGCGGGCTGGACAAGTGGCTGGTGCATGTGAACCCGATTGACCGGGAAATTCTGGTGCTGCGTTTTGTCGCAGAGCTGGAATTCCAGGAAATTGCCGACATCATGCACATGGGCCTGAGCGCAACGAAAATGCGCTACAAGCGTGCGCTAGACAAGCTTCGTGAGAAATTTGCCGGCCTTGATGAAACTTAGTGGCGTGCAAATATCTCTAACGAATCGGCGAGTTCTGCTAGACTTGCCGTCGAGTTGTCCCCCTTGTTTGTGGTGGGACTGCTTAACTATCACCAGATGGGGATTTAACGGATGAAATTGAAAAACACCTTGGGCTTGGCCATTGGTTCGCTCGTAGCTGCCACCTCGATTGGCGCTATGGCACAAGGCACAGGCGCTGTGGAAGTCGAAGGCTTCTACAAGAAAGAATTCTTCGACAGCCAGCGTGACTTCAAGAACGACGGCAACCTGTTCGGCGGCTCGATCGGTTACTTCCTGACCGACGACGTTGAACTGCGCCTGGGTTACGACGAAGTTCACAACGCTCGTGGCGAAGACGGCAAGAACATCAAGGGCTCGAACACCGCCCTGGACGCCGTTTACCACTTCAACAACCCGTATGACGCCATCCGTCCGTACGTTTCCGCTGGTTTCTCGCACCAGTCGCTGGGCCAGACCGGCCGTGGCGGTCGTGACCACTCCACCTTCGCCAACGTTGGCGCTGGCGCCAAGTGGTACATCACCGACATGTTCTACGCCCGTGCCGGCGTAGAAGCTCAGTACAACATCGACCAGGGCGACACCGAGTGGGCCCCAAGCGTTGGTGTTGGTCTGAACTTCGGCGGTAGCCCGAAGCAAGCCGAAGCCGCTCCAGCTCCAGTTGCTGAAGTTTGCTCGGACTCCGACAACGACGGCGTTTGCGACAACGTCGACAAGTGCCCAGACACCCCGGCCAACGTTACCGTTGACGCCGACGGCTGCCCGGCTGTTGCCGAAGTCGTTCGTGTTGAGCTGGACGTGAAGTTCGACTTCGACAAGTCGGTCGTCAAGCCTAACAGCTACGGCGACATCAAGAACCTGGCTGACTTCATGAAGCAGTACCCACAAACCACCACCGTGGTTGAAGGTCACACTGACTCCGTGGGTCCAGACGCTTACAACCAGAAGCTGTCCGAGCGTCGTGCCAACGCTGTCAAGCAAGTCCTGACCCAGCAGTACGGCGTAGAATCTACCCGTGTTGACTCGGTAGGCTACGGCGAAACCCGTCCGGTTGCTGACAACGCCACCGAAGAAGGCCGTGCTGTCAACCGTCGCGTTGAAGCTCAGGTAGAAGCTCAGTCCAAGTAATTGGCCTGATGTTTCATGAAAAACCCGGCCTCGGCCGGGTTTTTCTTTCCCTGGGTTTTAACCGGCCTCACAGCCTGCACAGCACCTGTAGGAGCAGCCTTGTGCTGCGAAAAGGCCGGTAAGGGCAAAGGTATTCTGTTGCTGTAATGGCCTCTTCGCAGCACAAGGCTGCTCCTACAGTGACGGGTATTCAGCCCGCGATGGAAACCAGCTCCAGCTTCTGCTGTTCCCCGACCACTTCCCCAATCACCAGAATCGCCGGGCTACGCAAGCCAAACCTTCGCGCATCTTCAGCCATGCCCAGCACATCGCTCCTGCACTCACGCTGCTGCGGCATCGAGGCATTTTCGATCATCGCCACCGGCATGCCCGGTGCCATGCCCCCCGCCAGCAAGCCCTGGCGTACCTGCTCCAGCCGCGCCACCCCCATGTAAACCACCAGCGTCGTCCCGCCCTGTGCCAGAGCCGTCCAGTTCAGCTCGCTGTCGTCCTGGGTGTGCGCCGTCACCAGTGTCACCCCGCGGCTGACACCGCGTGAAGTCAGCGAAATGCCGCATTGCGTGGCGCCTGCCAGGCCCGCCGTGATGCCGTTGACCAGCTCCACCTCGATGCCATGCCCCTGCAGCCATAGCGCCTCCTCACCTCCGCGACCAAAAATACACGGGTCGCCACCCTTGAGCCGTACCACGCAACGCCCTTGTCGAGCATGGCGCAACATCAGGCGCTGGATGAACGCCTGTGGTGTGGAGCGGCAGCCGCCGCGCTTGCCCACTGCGATCACCCGGGCCTGGGGGGAATGTTCCAGTACTGCCGGGTTGACCAGGTCGTCGATCATCACCACGGCGGCTTGCTGCAGGGCACGTACCGCCTTGAGGGTGAGCAGTTCAGGGTCGCCAGGGCCGGCACCCACCAGCCAGACTTTTGCATTCATCGGGGTACTCCTCATCGGCAGGGTGTGCTCAGCCTTTTAGCAGGCTGAGCAGCAAAATCAGGTTGAACAGCAGGGACAGCAGGGCCAGCGTGCGCCACACTTTCAGCGGCTCGCGCTCCAGCAATGGCCTTGGCCGGCTGGGCAGCTCCTGGCGGTCGCCGCGTTCAAGCAGCAGCAACCAGTGTTCGGCCGTTTCGAAGCGTTGCGCCGGGTCGGCGGCCACCGCCTGTTGCAGGTTGTGCTGCAGCCATTCCGGTAGGTCGGGGCGGTAGCGAGCGGCGTTGACTGGCTGGCCGAAACGCGGGCGCTGGAAGGCTTCCACCTCGCCATACGGGTAGTGCGCGGTCAGCAGGTGGTACAGCGTCACGCCCACGGCATACAGGTCTTGGCGTGGGCTGGGCGGTTGGCCGTCGAACGCTTCCGGGGCGAGGTAGGAGGGTGTGCCGGGCACGTCGTGCAGCGGGTCTTCGGACAGGCCTGGGCAGTAGGCCAGGCCGAAGTCCAGCAGGCGCAGCTGGCCATCGCTGCCCAGGTGCAGGTTGTCTGGCTTGATATCGCGGTGCAGCAGGTTGCGCCGGTGCAGCACGCCGACCGCCTGCAGCAGTTGCCGGGCCATTTCCAGCCACTGTGGCAAGGGCAGCGGGCCATGTTCGGCCAGCAGCGTTGCAAGGGTCTGGCCGGGATATTCGCGCATCACGTAGTACAGGTGTTGCCGCTGGCTGGCTGCATGCAGCTCGGGGAAATGTCGGCCAGCGACCCGGCGCAGGAACCATTCTTCCAGCAACAGCCCTTGCGCCGCCTTCGGCTCCTGCTCGCGTGCGCCAGGCAGGGTCTTGAGCAGCCAGGTTTGACCTTGGCCGTCGCGCACCCGGTACAGCAGCGACTGGCGGCTGTGCGACAGCAGCTGTTCGGTAAGCCAGCCATCGATCACCTGGCCTTCGCGCAGGGGGCCGGGTAACGGCCATTGCTGCAGCTGTGCCAGGGTGTCACCGAGGTTGGCCGTGCCCAGTTGCTCGACCTTCACCAGCAAGGCGCTGGCGTTGTCCTGGCTGCCATTGAGGTGCGCGCTGGCAACCAGCGTGTCGACGGCCAGTTGCAGGTCGGGCTGTTCACGTAGTACCGCCTGGATGTGCTGGTCGCCCAGGCTGGCCCAGACTCCGTCGCTGAGTAGCAAAAAGCACTCACCCGGCTGCAGCTCGCCCTCGAGGTAATCCACCAGCAGATGTTGGTCCAGGCCCAGCGCGCGTTTCAGCACATGCTGCATGCCCGGCTGGTCCCACACATGGTCTTCGCTCAGGCACTGCAGGTGCCCGGCGTGCCAGCGGTACACACGACAGTCGCCGACATGGGCCAGGGTGAATCGTCGGCCCCGCAGTACCAGTGCGCTGAGGGTGGTCAACAATGGCTGGCCGCTGCCTTGAGCGCGCAGCCAGCGGTTCTGTGCCAGCAGCAGGCGGTCGAGTGCCTGGGCCACGCTCCAGGTGGCGGGGGTGGCGTAGTAGTCCAAGGCCAGCGCCTGCAAGCTGGCGCGTGCTGCCAGGCCACCATCGGCGCATTGGCTGACGCCGTCGGCAAGGGCGAACAGGTAGCCCTTGCTGGCGGCCAGCTCTGGCGCCGGGGTCACCAGGCGCAGGGCGTCCTGGTTTTCCGCGCGCGGCCCGGTGGCGCTGGCCTGGGCAAAGCTCAGTTGCAGGCTCATCGGCGTGCCTCAGACCCGCGCTGCAGTGACTGCAGCCGAGCCCCAGGTGGTGCGCCAGCGCTGTTTCACGCCATGCAGGCCGAACCACGCCAGCAGGCCCAGGCTGGCGAACAGCCACAGCCCCAGCTGGTAATCGCCGGTGTGCTGCTTGATGGTGCCGAGCCCTGCCGCCAGCAGGAAGCCGCCGATACCGCCGGCCATGCCGATCAGCCCGGTCATTACGCCGATTTCCTGGCGGAAGCGTTGCGGTACCAGCTGGAATACCGCGCCGTTACCAGCGCCCAAGCCAAGCATGGCGCTGATGAACAGCGCCAGTGCGGCAGCCGCAGAAGGCAGGTTGAACCCGACTGCGGCAATGCAGATGGCTGCAACGCTGTACATACCCAGCAGGGTGCGGATGCCGCCGAAGCGGTCGGCCAGGGCGCCGCCGAGTGGGCGCATCAGGCTGCCGGCGAACACGCAGGCAGCGGTGTAGTAGCCGGCAGTGACCGGGCTCAGCCCGTACTGGTCGCTGAAATAGCCGGGCAGGGCGCTGGCCAGGCCAATGAAGCCGCCGAAGGTGACACTGTAGAAGAACATGAACCACCAGCTGTCACGGTCGCCGAGGGCCTTGAGGTAGTCCGCCATTGCTTTGGGCTTGGGGCGCTCTGGGGCGTTGCGTGCCAGCAGGGCGAACACCACCAGCACCAGCGTCAACGGAATCAGCGCAAAGCCGAACACATTGTTCCAGCCAAAGCCGGCGGCCAGCGCCGGCGCCAGCAGGGCGGCGAACACCGTGCCGGAATTGCCGGCGCCAGCAATGCCCATGGCCTTGCCCTGGTGTTGTGGCGGGTACCACTGCGACGCCAGCGGCAGCGACACGGCGAACGAAGCGCCGGCAAAGCCGAGGAACAAGCCCAGCAGCAGCACCTGTTCATAGCTGTGTACGCCGAAGTGCCAGGCCGCCGCCAGCGCGACGATGACCACCACCTGGCCGATCAGCCCTGCGGTCTTGGGTGACAGGCGGTCGACCAGCACGCCCATGGCAAAGCGCAGGATCGCCCCGGCGAGGATCGGCATGGCTACCATCAGGCCCCGTTGTTGTGCACTGAGTTGCAAGTCACCGGCAATCTGCACCGCCATCGGGCCCAAGAGGTACCAGACCATGAAGCTCAGGTCGAAATACAGGAACGCAGCGAACAGCGTGGGCACATGCCCGGATTTCCAGAAGCTGGTACTCATCGAACACCTCACTCGGCAATGCAACAGAACGAAAAAGACGCCGCTACCCACTCCAGGAAGCTGGAGGGGAGAGCGACGTCTTTGTCGGGATTTAAGTGGGGCAACCGCCGTTGGCTACCGGTGCTGTTTGCTCAGCAAGAGATGGGCCAACTTATGGGAGCGGCCGGCATGACATTTTCTGCGCCTGTGAGATCGAGCTTCGCAGCACAAGGCTGCTCCTACATTTGTTTCGGGCCAATCAAGCCTGTGGCATTTGCGCGCGACCGCCTTGTCTGTCCGACTCGATATTGAGACAGGCGCCAAGGGGCCGCGCGCCTCTGCCTCAGGAATTATTGGCCCGAAACAAATGTAGGAGCAGCCTTGTGCTGCGAAGCGCCGCGCGGGCGGCGCTCGATCTGACAGGCGCCAGAAATCTCATGCCTGGCACCTCAGCCGAGCATCTCGTGCATGGCAATGATCTGCTCTGCCACCTGAATCAGCTTCTGCTGCCGGCTCATGGCCTGTCGGCGCATCAGGGTGTAGGCCTGTTCTTCGTTGCAGTCTTTCATTTTCATCAGTAAACCTTTGGCCTGTTCGATGCGTTTGCGTTCGGCCAGTTGCTGGTCGCGTGCCACCAACTGCGCCTTCAGTGCCTGGTCGCTTTCGAAGCGGGCCATGGCCACATCCAGAATCGGCTGCAACCGGGCGGCATGGATGCCTTCGACGATATAGGCACTGACGCCCGCCTGGATCGCCTGGCGCATCACCCCGGGGTCGTGCTCGTCAGTGAACAGCACGATGGGGCGCGGCTGGTCACGGCTGACCAGCACCACCTGTTCCATCACATCACGGTCAGGTGAGTCGGTGTCGATCAGCACCACATCCGGGCGCACCGTTTCGACGCAGGCGGGCAGGTCGATGGTCAAGCCTGGGGCTTCGGTGACCTCGAAGCCCGCCTCGATCAACGCCGCCTTGAGGCGGCCGAGTTTGTGCTGGGTGTCGTCAATCAGCAGGATGCGCAACATGTTGGTCCCCTCACGCGCCGACACGGGCATCGGGCAATTCGCCCAGTGCATGCAAGCTGAAACTGCGGGCGTAGCCGTAGGGGTCGCTGCCGTCCCAGCAGCTGCCGTCAATCAGCATGCTGCTGCGCATCGGCAGCGAAGGGCAGGCCACGCCAAGGCTTTGCGCGGCCTCGCTGTACAGGGCCAGCTGCTGTACCTGGCGGGCCACATCGAGGTAGTCGGGGTCTTCGCGCAGCAGGCCCCAGCGGCGGAACTGGGTCATGAACCACATGCCGTCGGACAGGTACGGCAGGTTGGCCCGGCCGTGGTCGAACAGGCGCAGGGCATGCGGGTCTTGCCAGTGGTTGCCCAGGCCGTCCTGGTAGTTGCCGAGCAGGCGTGGCTCGATACTCTCCAGCGGCGTATCCAGATAGGCACTGCCGCTAAGCAGTTGCGCGGTGCTGCGGCGGTTTTCCGGGCTTTGCTCGATGAACCGGCTGGCGGCGAGGATTGCCTTGATCAAGGCGCGGGCGCTGTTGGGGTATTGCTCGGCAAAGGCGCGGGCACAGGCCAGGACTTTTTCCGGGTGGTCCGGCCAGATCGACTGGCTGGTGGCGAGGGTGAAGCCTTGGGCCTTGGCAACCGCATCGGCGGCCCAAGGCTCGCCCACGCAAAAGCCGTCGATGCGCCCGGCCTGGATATGTGCGGCCATTTGTGCCGGCGGCACCACCACGCTGTCGACGTCGCGCAGTGGGTGGATGCCCTGGCTGGCCAGCCAGTAATACAGCCACATGGCGTGGGTGCCGGTGGGGAAGGTCTGGGCGAAGGTAAGGCGCGCGCCATGCTGGTGCACCAATCTCGCAAGTGCTTCAGGGTTGGTCACGCCTTTGCGCTGGAGGGCCGGGGACAGGTTGATGGCCTGGGCGTTCTGGTTCAGCCCCATGAGCACCGCCATATCACTGGCCGGTACGCCACCAATGCCAAGATGCACGGCGTAGACCAGGCCATACAGGCAGTGCGCGGCGTCCAGTTCGCCGCTGACCAGCTTGTCGCGCAGCCCCGCCCAAGAGCCCTGGCGCTTGAGGTTGAGGGTAAGGCCGTGTTGCTGGGCGAAGCCCTGAGTGGCCGCGACCACCACCGAGGCGCAGTCGGTCAGGGCCATGTAGCCGATGTTCAGGCTGGGCTTCTCGGGCGCATCGCTGCCGTTGACCCAGGCCAGGGGCGTTGCTCGGGGTGCAGTGTTCACAAGGTTCCTCGCCTGTACTGATTAGGCTGTGGGCCAAACCGGTGCAACCGATGTGCCAGGGCTGCAGTGGCCCCATGATTTACTGTCCTGTCAGCGCCACGGTGGCTATAATCGCCCCCTCACTCACCCCGAGTCTTGCCCGCCCATGTATACCCTGGCCCGCCAGCTGCTGTTCAAGCTTTCTCCGGAAACTTCCCACGACCTGTCCCTGGACCTGATCGGTGCCGGTGGCCGCCTTGGCCTCAACGGCATGCTGTGCAAGCAGCCGGCGGCCTTGCCGGTTTCGGTCATGGGCTTGAACTTCGCCAACCCGGTGGGCCTGGCTGCCGGCCTGGACAAGAACGGCGCGGCCATCGACGGTTTTGCCCAGCTGGGCTTTGGCTTTGTCGAGATCGGCACCGTCACCCCGCGCCCGCAGCCGGGCAACCCCAAGCCACGGCTGTTCCGGCTGCCGGAGGCCACGGCCATCATCAACCGCATGGGCTTCAACAACCTGGGTGTCGATAACCTGCTCGACCGGGTACGAGCCTCGCGCTACAGCGGTGTGCTGGGCATCAACATCGGCAAGAACTTCGACACCCCGGTCGAGCGTGCCGTCGATGACTACCTGATCTGCCTGGACAAGGTGTACACCGCCGCCAGCTACATCACCGTCAACGTCAGTTCGCCGAACACCCCGGGCCTGCGCAGCCTGCAGTTTGGTGATTCGCTGAAGCAGCTGCTCGATGCACTGGCCGTGCGCCGTGAGCAACTGGCCGCTACCCATGGCAAGCGCGTGCCGCTGGCCATCAAGATTGCCCCGGACATGAGCGACGAAGAAACCGCATTGGTGGCAGCCGCGCTGATGGAATCGGGTATGGATGCGGTAATTGCCACCAACACCACGCTGGGTCGTGAAGGTGTCGAGGGGTTGCCGTACGGTGGCGAGGCGGGCGGCCTGTCGGGCGCGCCGGTTCTGGAAAAGAGCACCCACATCGTCAAGGTGCTGGCAGGCGAGCTGGGCGGCAAGCTGCCGATCATCGCTGCCGGTGGCATTACCGAAGGCCGCCACGCTGCCGAGAAAATCGCCGCCGGGGCGAGCCTGGTGCAGATCTACTCGGGCTTCATTTATAAAGGCCCGGCACTGATCCGCGAGGCGGTGGACGCTATCGCGGCAATGCCGCGGGTTTGATCGACAGGCAAAAAAAGGGCCCCTTCAAGGGGCCCCTGGGCCTTCGCCCGCCGCCCGGATGGGGCGTGCATGGTAAATCGAATTCAGTGTCCTCGATCAGCCAACGGCGTGATTTTCGTTGAGTCTATGGATGCCAGCGGTGCCAGTCATTCCGTCCCAGTTATCACCGCGACCTTCGCGCCAGCCGTTGATCCAGGCTTGGCGAACAGAAGGAAGATTGAAGGGGCAAAGTTCGCGGGATTTGCCGGTGACCCCGTATTGGTAGCCACGTGAATATGCTCTTTCCAACGGATCACGCTTAAGTCTTCTCATAGGGTGTTGCCCTCACTTGTTGACTGTAATGTCCCGTCGGCCTCTCTGAGGCCGGGCAGAGTCTTTCTGCCGGTTTGCGCTCGCTGCCGGCGTGGCGAGCTGAAAGTGCCGCCTCGTTGCGAAGCGGCCTGAGACCAGTTCTAACGAATGCGAGTCACGGTGTGAATGATCGATTTGTCATAAGCACGTAACCTTTCATAGGGTCAGGGGATAAGTAAATAAATGCGACTTAACCTTATTTGAGGTTTAGCCCGCTATGATCAGGGTTTGCTGATCATTGACGTCATTTCGCCAGCGTTGCTCGCGGGTGACAGAAATAATTTGAAATGCGACGAAGGGTCACACAGGCCCCTCTATCGCCAGAATTTTTTGTACTGCCTGATGATCTAAGCTGTCTTTGCCACTTGGCCGAGCGCAGATCGGTCAGGCGGCCCGGCCCTTCGCGGCACGCTTATGTGCCAGAAAAGGCCACCCGCACGCCTGCTGGAAAGGCATGCGGGCAAACATCGCGTGGCGATGCGTCGCCTCGTCAGTCAAATAGCCCAAGGCTCTGGAATACTCATGTCGGACCGTTTCGAACTCTACCTCACCTGCCCCAAAGGCCTCGAAAGCCTGCTTGCCGAAGAGGCCAAGGGCCTTGGCCTTGACGAGGTGCGTGAGCACACCTCGGCCATTCGCGGCGCCGCCGACATGGAAACCGCCTACCGCCTGTGCGTATGGTCGCGCCTGGCCAACCGGGTGCTGCTGGTGCTCAAGCGCTTCTCCATGAAGAACGCCGACGACCTTTATGACGGCGTCAACGCGGTTGACTGGGCCGACCACCTGGCAGCCGACGGCACCCTCGCGGTGGAGTTCAGCGGCCATGGCTCGGGCATCGACAACACCCACTTCGGTGCGCTGAAGGTCAAGGATGCGATCGTCGACAAGCTGCGCAACCGCGAAGGCCTGCGCCCGTCGGTGGAAAAGATCGACCCTGACGTGCGTGTGCACCTGCGCCTGGACCGTGGCGAGGCCATTCTTTCCCTCGACCTGTCCGGCCACAGCCTGCACCAGCGCGGCTATCGCCTGCAGCAAGGTGCTGCGCCGCTGAAGGAAAACCTGGCGGCAGCAGTGCTGATCCGCTCGGGCTGGCCGCGCATTGCCGCCGAAGGTGGCGCACTGGCCGACCCGATGTGTGGTGTGGGTACCTTCCTGGTCGAAGCGGCGATGATCGCTGCCGATATCGCGCCCAACCTCAAGCGTGAACGTTGGGGTTTCAGTGCCTGGCTCGGCCACGTGCCGGCGCTGTGGCGCAAGGTACACGATGAGGCGCAGGCCCGGGCGCAGGCCGGCCTGGCCAAGCCACCGCTGTGGATCCGCGGTTACGAAGCCGACCCGCGGCTGATCCAGCCGGGCCGCAACAACGTCGAGCGCGCCGGCCTGGGCGACTGGGTAAAAATCTATCAGGGCGAGGTCAGTACCTTCGAGCCACGCCCGGACCAGAACCAGAAAGGCCTGGTCATCAGCAACCCGCCCTATGGCGAGCGCCTGGGTGACGAAGCCAGTCTGCTGTACCTCTACCAGAACCTGGGCGAGCGCCTGCGCCAGGCCTGCATGGGCTGGGAGGCGGCGGTGTTCACCGGCGCGCCGCAGCTGGGCAAGCGCATGGGTATTCGCAGCCACAAGCAGTACGCGTTCTGGAACGGCGCCTTGCCGTGCAAGCTGTTGCTGTTCAAGGTGCAGCCCGACCAGTTCGTGACCGGTGAGCGCCGCGAAGCGCAGGCTGACAACGCCGAAATCCGTGAGCAAGCGCCGGTAGCCAGTGAGCCGGCGCGCCTGTCGGAAGGGGCGCAGATGTTTGCCAACCGCCTGCAGAAGAACCTCAAGCAACTGGGCAAGTGGGCCCGCCGCGAGCAGGTTGACTGCTACCGCCTGTACGATGCCGACATGCCCGAGTACGCCTTGGCGGTCGACCTGTACCACGACTGGGTGCATGTGCAGGAGTACGCCGCGCCACGTTCGATCGACCCGGAGAAGGCTCAATCGCGCCTGCTCGATGCCCTGGCAGCCATCCCCCAGGCACTGGGTATTTCGCCGCAGCGTGTAGTACTCAAGCGCCGCGAGCGGCAGAGTGGTACGCGCCAGTACGAGCGCCAGGCCACCGAGGGCCGTTTCCAGGAGGTGAACGAAGGTGGCGTCAAGCTGCTGGTCAACCTCACCGACTACCTGGACACCGGGCTGTTCCTTGACCACCGCCCGATGCGCATGCGTATCCAGCGCGAGGCTGCCGGCAAGCGCTTCCTCAACCTGTTCTGCTACACCGCCACGGCTTCGGTGCATGCGGCCAAGGGCGGCGCACGCAGCACCACCAGCGTCGATTTGTCGAAAACCTACCTCGACTGGGCGCGGCGCAATCTGGCGCTCAATGGCTTTTCCGAGCGCAACCGCCTGGAGCAGGGTGATGTGATGGCATGGCTGGAGGCTAACCGCGACAGCTACGACCTGATCTTCATCGACCCGCCAACATTCTCCAACTCCAAGCGCATGGAAGGCGTCTTCGATGTGCAGCGTGACCACGTACAGCTGCTGGACCTGGCCATGGCTCGCCTGGCGCCGGATGGCGTGTTGTATTTCTCCAACAACTTCCGCAAGTTCCAGCTCGACGAGCACCTGATGGCGCGCTATGCCGTGGAAGAAATCACCGCCCAGACGCTGGACCCGGACTTTGCCCGGAACAACCGGATCCACCGCGCCTGGCGCCTGCAATTGCGTTGAGCCGACGAGGTACATTGCGCGGCTAATGGCCAATAGCTATAAATGTGAGGAGGGCGAGATAATCCGCAGGACGCTGACGTGACGAGATGGGTGTATGTCAAAGTGTGGCGTGCGTGCGCGGTTATTTGGCCTGTGCACAGAAGCGGTGTCCGCCTGGGCGGTGGCGCTGGTGGCTTTGGTGGCGGGCGGCCTGTTGACGGCCGCCTTGGCGCTTGCCGCGCAGACGTTCTACAAGCAGCAGCTGCGCCAGCGTTTCGAGTTGCTGGCCAGCGAGCGCTTCAGCCGCATTGCCGAGCGTTTTGATGAACAGCAGCAGCGCCTGGACGGCCTGCGACGGTTCTTCAGCTTTTCCAACGATGTCACCCCGCTCGAATTTGACGGTTACGCCCGGCCATTGCTCCAGCGCACCCTGGCCTACGCTTGGGCGCCGCGTGTCGAAGCCGCGCAACGCGCCGAGTTCGAGCGCCATGCCAGTGAGCATTCAGGCCCGGACTATGTGATCCGTGATCAGGACGCACAAGGCCAATGGCGCCCTGCGCCGCTGCGCGACCATTACTTCCCTGTGCTGTATACCCAATCTGGTGAAATGCCAGGGCTGCCCTATGGGCTGGACCTTGCCGGCCAGGCTGCATCCCAGGCTGCCCTGGCACGGGCACTCGGGCCTGGCAGCATGGCGGTGTCCGAACCCCTGGCCATGTACGAGATCCCTTCGTACGCGCGTGGCTTGCTGCTGGTGGCGCCGGTGTTTTCCGACGCTAATCCGCATGGCGCAGCAGTAGGTTATGTGACGGCCTTGCTGAGCATGCGCGAGCTGGTCAGTGATGGGCGGCCAGTGGCGGCAGATGACAACCTGGTGGTGCGCATCGTTGATCCGTCCGGGTTGCAGGGGCCGGAAGTGATGTTCGACTCGCTGAACCAGGTCGCCCCCTTGTCGCTGGCCAGCAATCAGCAGTTGCACCTGGCCGATCGCCACTTCCAGTTGAGCATCCTGCCGAGCCTGGCGTTCGTGAAGGCCAATCGTTCGTCGGCAGTGCTGGCGGTGGTCCTGCTGGGTGGGTTGTTGAGCCTGCTGCTCAGTGCCTTGCTCTACAGCCTGTTCAGCCAGCGCCAACGCGCCTTGGCCCTGGTCGAGCAGCGCACCGCCGAACTGCGGGTCAGCGAGCAGTCGCTGCGCGGCACCCACAACCAGCTGCGCAGCGTGCTGGATGCGGCGACCCAGGTGGCAATCATCGCCACCAACCTCAAGGGTGTGGTCAGTACCTTCAATGCCGGCGCAGAGCGTATGTTCGGTTACCCGGCCAGCGAGGCGATCGGGCAGTTGCGCCTTGAGAACCTGGTGCTGCCCGAGGAACTGAGCCAGCGCGGCCATGCCCTGAGCCTGCGCTATGGTCGCCCGATTGCCGGTGGCCAGGCCATGTTCGCCGAAACGGTGCAAGCGCATGGCGCCGAACCTGGAGAATGGACCTTGTTGCGCGCCGATGGCAGCCAGTTGGTGGCCAACATGCTGGTTACCGCCATGCTGGATGAGCAGGATTTGTGGGTTGGCTACCTGGCCATCTGCATTGATGTCACCGAGCGGCGTCGGGTACACGAGGCGCTGGCGGCGCGCGACCGGCTGCTGGAAAAGCTCAGTGCCGAGGTGCCGGGGGGCATTTACCAGTATCGCCTGGATGCCAACGGCCATTCGTGCTTTCCCTATGCCAGCCAAGGCCTGTACGACATCTACGAAGTGGACCTGCAGCAATTGCGCGAGGATGCCACGCTGGTGTTCGAGCGCATCCACCCCGATGACCTGGACCGCGTGCGCCGCTCGGTGCGTTACTCGGCCGAGCACCTGGCGCCCTGGCGCGAGGAATACCGGGTGTGCCTGCCGCGTGCCGGCCTGCGCTGGGTCCGTGGCGAAGCGACGCCAGAGGTGGGGGAGCAAGGCTGCACCCTGTGGCATGGCTACCTGACGGATATCTCCGACCTCAAGGGTGTGGAGGAGGAATTGCGGGCGTTGTCGGTCACCGACTCGCTGACCGGCATCCATAACCGCCGCTACTTCCAGGACCGGCTCAAGGTCGAACTGGAGCGCGCCCAGCGCGACGGCCTGGCGTTGGCCGTGATCATGCTCGACATCGATCACTTCAAATGCATCAATGATCGCTTCGGCCATGCCATGGGCGACCGGGTGTTGCGCAGCTTGTGTCAGCGTATTGGCCAGCGCTTGCGGCGTACTGATGTGTTCTGCCGGCTGGGTGGGGAAGAATTCATGGTGCTGTGCCCGGGCAGCGATGCCGAGCAGGCGCGGCTGCTGGCGCTTGAGTTATGGCAAGGGGTGCGCACGATGCCGGTGGAAGGCGTGGGCCAGGTGACCGCAAGTTTTGGAGTGGCGGGCTGGCGGCCGGGGGAGGGCGCCGACGCCTTGCTGCTGCGGGCTGATGCGGGTGTCTATACAGCCAAGCAGGCCGGGCGGGACCGGGTGGAAGGGGAATCCGCCTGGTAGCTGCCAGTTGTCGGTACTGGCCCTTTCGCGGCTAAAGCCGGTCCCACAGGATCTTCACGGCACTTGAGGCCTGTGCAGTACCTGTGGGAGCGGCTTTAGCCGCGAAAGGGCCGGTACTGGCTGACCAATCAGTTGGCCGCGGTGCTACCGGCCAGCTTCGGCTGGCGATACAGGTCGAGCAGCACCTGGTCCAGCACCTGCGACGCACCCCACGGTTTCGGGTCGTTGAGAATCGCTGCCACCGCCCAGGTATGGCCGTTGCTGTCGCGGCTGAAGCCGGCAATCGCCCGCACGGTGTTCAGCGTGCCGGTCTTGATGTGCCCCTCACCGGTCATGGCGGTGCGCTTCAGGCGCTTGCGCATGGTGCCGTCCATGCCTACCAGCGGCATCGAACTCATGAACTCGGCAGCGTAGGGGCTCTTCCAGGCAGCCTGCAGCATCTGGGCCATTTCCCGGGTGCTGACCCGCTCCGCACGTGACAAGCCAGAGCCGTTCTCCATCACCAGGTGCGGCGCGGTAATGCCCTTTTTCGCCAGCCATTGGCGCACTACGCGCTGGGCGGCGCGGGCATCGTCGCCATCGGCATCGGTGCGGAACTGCGCGCCAAGGCTCAGGAACAGCTGCTGGGCCATGGTGTTGTTGCTGTATTTGTTGATGTCGCGGATCACTTCCACCAGGTCTGGCGAGAAGGCGCGGGCCAGCAGGCGGGCACTCTTGGGCACGTTCTCGATGCGGTCGCCACCCTGGATGCTGCCGCCCAGCTCGTTCCAGATCGCGCGCACGGCACCGGCGGCATAGGTTGCGTGGTCGAGCAGCGACAGGTAGGTCTGCGAGTTGCAGCCGTCACCCAGCTGGCCACTGACGGTTACACTGATGCCATCGGCTTGGGGTACCGGGTTGTAGCGCACATCGCCAGTGCACTGCTTCGAAGCCACCGCCTTGACCTGGTTGTCGATACGGATGCTGGCAATCGGTGGCTCGACCGCGACGGTGACTTTGCCCCCATCGTTGCGGGCCACGAAGCGCAGGGCCTTGAGGTTGACCAGCAGCGAATCGGGCTTGACCAGGAACGGCTTGTTTTCATCGCCGCCGTCATCATTGAACTGCGGCAGGTTGGGTTGCACGAAGTGGCTGCGGTCCAGCACCAGGTCACCGGTGATGGTGCGCACGCCATTGGCGCGCAGGTCACGCATCAGCAGCCACAGCTTTTCCATGTTCAGCTTCGGGTCGCCGCCCCCTTTGAGGTACAGGTTGCCATTGAGCACGCCGTTGCTCAGGGTGCCATCGGTGTAGAACTCGGTTTTCCACTGGAAGGTGGGGCCGAGCAGTTCGAGGGCAGCGTAGGTAGTGACCAGTTTCATGGTCGAGGCCGGGTTTACCGAAACATCGGCATTGAACACGGTCGGCGTGCCGGGGCCGTCCAGCGGCAGCATTACCAGCGACAGGGCTGTGTCCTGCAGCTTGTTGGCCTTGAGCGCCTGCTGCACTTTGGCGGGCAGGGTGGTATTGACGGCGGCGGCCTGGCTGGGCAATGCGAGTGGCAACAGCAGGCTTGCAAGAATGAAGGGACGAAGCGTTTTGATCATAATGGATAAATACCCTGCGGCGAGGGAAAAGGGCACTGGGGCTGTAAGAGATGATGGCCCCACGACGAAAGAGTACGCATTATGCCCCAAGCGTAGCGACGATGCGCCACGTTCGACGGAAAAGCACCGCCAATAAAAAAGGCCACCCGCAAGGGCAGCCTTTTCAGCGATCAAGCCAGGCAGGTATCACTCAGCCTTGTTGATCGGCTTTTCCGGGTACCAGGCGTCCAGCAGCGGGCTGACTTCGATCTTGGTCAGTTCGCTACGGCCCTTCAGCCAGGTTTCAACGGCAGCGCGCTGTTCTTCGCTGGCCGAGCCGCGTTTGACCGAGCACACCAGGCCGTAATCGTCACCGCCTACATAGTCCAGGCCGTTGGCGTCCATCGCTTCTTCCAGGAACGCATCGAGGAAAGCATCGATTGCCTGGTCATCCAGATCTTCCTTGAATTCCAGGTTCAGCTCGAAGCCCAATTCCTGAAACTCGTCGACACACAGCTTTTTGCGCAGACGACGGGAGCGGTTTGTGGCCATGAAACAATCCTCTTAGGTAATAACGCCGCGCAGTCTACCAGTTAACACGTCTGGCTGCCTGCCTGTGTGCACGCGCCGGTGGCCAGTTCCTTGGCCAGAGCCCGTTCTACACGGCACATGTGCCGCGCCAGTGCCTGACGCCGCAGGCGCAACTGGTGCGTGGGCAGGCCGCGGGCCTCCAGCGCCTCGCAGGCCTGCATCAGGTCGGGGGCTTCCAGCATGCGGGCCGCACTCAGCACCTTGTGGGCCTGCTCGGCAATGGCGTCGCTGTCATGCTCCGGATGCAGCGCCATCAAACTGGCCAGATCGGCCTGCAGGCTTTGCTGCAAGGCCAGCAGGAAGCGCTGGCGGTCGGCGGGGTCATGCCCGACCACTGCAGCCAGGCCGTCCAGATGGTAAAGCTTGCGCCGGGGCTTTTGCTGGCGGCGCGGACGAATGCCCGCCAGGTGCTGGCTGAGGGTGCCCAGGCTGATCGGCTTGAGCAGGCAGTCGTCCATACCGGCGCTCAGGCACCGGCGGCGCACCTCTGGCTGCGCGTTGGCGGTATAGCCGAGAATGGTGCAGCGCAGCCGCTTGCCATGGCGTTCTTCGGCACGGACGGCGGTCGCCAGTTGGTATCCGTTCATGTGCGGCATGTTGCAGTCGAGCACCAGCACATCGAAGTCGCCTGCGCGCCAGGCCGCCAGGCCTTCGCGGCCATCGCGGGCGCTGGCGTGCGGCAGGCCCAGGTAGCCGAGCTGCTGCGCCATCAGTTGCAGATTGGCCGGGTGGTCGTCGATCACCAGTACGTTCAGCTGCGGGTCAGGCACATCGAGGTGCTCGAGGAGCGACGCTGGGGGTGGGGCGGCGTCAATCCGCTGCAGCGGCATCTTCAGGCGCACCTGGGTGCCAACATCTTCCAGGCTCTTGATGGTCAGGCTGCCGCCCATCATTTCGCACAGGCTGCGGCAGATGGCCAGGCCCAGTCCGGTACCGGCACGGGCGCCCTGGCTGTGCGGGTTGGCCTGGATGAACGGATTGAACAGGCGTTGCAGGTCGTCGGCATGGATGCCGATGCCACTGTCGCGCACTTCCAGTTCCAGCACTGCGGGCGTGGTGTTGCCGTCATCCTGCAGACTGACGCTGATACGGACCTGGCCATGCTCGGTGAACTTGATGGCATTGCTCACCAGGTTGGACAACACCTGTTTGAAACGCAGGGGATCGAGCAGTGCGTGGCAGCGCGCGGCGGGTGCAATCTTTACCTCCAGAGCAAGGCCTTTCTGGCGCGCCTGCCCCTCGAAAATACGCCCTACCGATTCGACCAGTGCTGCAAGGTCGACGGCCTCCGGGGCCAGGGACAAGTGGCCAGACTCGATGCGCGCGATGTCGAGAATATCGCCGATCAGGCCCAGCAGGTCCTTGGCTGAATGGTGGGCCAGCTGCAGTGCGCTGCGGTCTACCCGGCCCTGGTCGGCGCGCTTGACTGCCAGTTCGAGCATGCCGATGACGGCATTCATCGGGGTGCGGATTTCATGGCTGATGGTGGCCAGGAAGGTGCTCTTGGCGCGGTTGGCATCGTCGGCCTGCTGCTTGGCCTGACGCAGTTCCATGACCAACTGGCGGCGCTCGCTGATGTCGATCCAGCCGCCGATGATGCCCTGCACCTCTCCCAGCGAGTCGCGGTACGGCAGTATCCAGTGATAGATGGTCATTTCGCGGCCCTTGATCCGCAGTGGCCGGTCCATGATCAACGGCGAGCCTGCGGCCATGACTTTCAGGTAGTCGGCCTGGATCTGCCGGGTTTGCTCTTCGTCGGCAAACAGGCTGCCGTCCAGCTGTTTGCCGATGACTTCGTCGGAGCGGGCTTGCACGGCTTCCAGATAGCTGTAATTGCAGCTTTGCAGGCAGGCCTCGCGGTCACGTACGTACATGGGGTGGGGGGTACCGTTGAGCAGGGCGCGCATGAACGCCAGTTGGTCGCTCAGTGCTCGTTCGGCGCGTTGGCGCTGGCGGATCTGCAGGCGCAGGCGGGCGTTCCAGAGCAAGGCCAGCAACAGCAGCGCGACCATGCCCAGCACCACCTGTAGCGCAAGCTGGCTGTAGCCGTTGCCGTTGCCATCGTCGTGCTGCCCGAAGCCGCGCCAGCGGTTGTTGATTACCCCCAGCTCTTCTGGCGAAATGCTCAGCAACGCCTTGTCGAGGATCGACATCATCGCCTGTGACGGAGTGCTTGTGGCCATGGCGAAGTTGGCGGGCTCGCTGCCCACCGTGGTGCGGATGACCAGCCCGGGGTTGTTGGCCAAGGCATGGTTTGCGTCGAGCAACGTGGTGATCACTGCGTCCACCGCCCCGCTGTTGAGCAATGCCATGGAATAGAACCCGCTTTCGGTCTCGACCCAGCCGATTGTCGGATAGTGCCGTGAGAGCTTCGCGTTCATGGCGCTGTAGCGGGTAATCGCCACGCGATGCCCCTGCAACTGCTCCAGGGTGTTCAGGGCCATATCGTCCTTGCGGCCTACCAGCACGAAGGCGCTCTCCAGGTAGGGCCGACTGACTTGCAGGTCATCGTCGGTCACCGCGCCGGTGGCCAGTGCGGCAATCACATCTGCGCGGCCATCTTTGAGGCGGGCGATCATGTCGGCGATGCCGCTGGTACGCTGCACTTCAAAACGCAAGCCGGTGCGCAGGCTGATGAACTCCAGCAGGTCGGCAGTGATGCCGCGAAAATGCCCCGAGCCATCGAAATACGATAGCGGCGCAGCCGTATCATCGATCGTCACGCGCATCACCGGGTGATCTTGCAGCCATTGTTCCTCGGCGTCTGTCAGTTGCAGCTTGCGCTCGGTCAGCAGCAGGTCGCTGCCGGCGCTCCAGCGTTTGAAGATGCTGGCGCGCAGGGCGGGGGGCTGGCTGTCCAGTGTGGCGTTCACCACCTCCAGCAGCAGCGTGTCCTGCTGGCGCAAGGCAAAGCCGAAGCCAATGGCCTCGTGCTTGCCGAAATTGGCCATGCGCAGACGCGGCAGGTGGCCGCGGTTAAGCAGATAGTGGGTGGAGATGGTATCGCCGATGTACACGTCGGCCTGCCCGAACGCCACGGCGTTCAAGGCCTGGCTGGAGGAGCCAAAGGCCAGCAGCTCGGCCATGGGGTAGGTGCTGTGTACCTCCTGCTTGGGCAGGTAATGGTAAAGCATGCCCAGGCGCAGGCCGGCCAGGTCCATGTCGAGCGCCCGGCTTTCGTCTTCGCGTGTTACCAGCACCGGCTGGTCAATGGCATACGGTTGCGACAGCGCCAGGCCGTCGCTGGCCGCTTCGTAGCCATTGGCGCTGCCAAGCAGGTCGATATCACCATGCCTGAGCGCCTCCACCGCCGCCTGCCGACTGGGGAAGCGCAGCACCCGTACGGGTAACTGCAGGGCTGTGCCGATCAGGCTCGCGTACTCGGCGGTGAGGCCCTGATAGTCGCGGCCGCCACTGGTGATGTCGAACGGCGGGTAGTCTGGCGCCGACGTGCCCAGTACCAGTTCCTGACGGCCTTCGAGCCATTGCCGTTGTTCGGCCGTGAGTATGGGTTGGGTCGGCTTGGCCGATGACCGAGCCAGTAAAGTATAGGACGAAGCCCCTTGATAGGTGGCCTGCGCTACGCCGCTGAACAGGAGCAGGGCGAGCAGCAGGCGAGCAATAGGGTGCGGCATGACCACCCTCAGACCAGCGCGTTGCGTTTGGCTATTTCGATCAGGTCAACCAGTGTACTGACCTGAAGTTTGTGCATGAGGCGCTTCTTGTAGGTGCTGACAGTCTTGCTGCTGAGGAACATGCCCTTGGCAATTTCCTTGTTGCTGCGGCCTTGGGCGAAGAGTTGCAGTACCATCAGTTCGCGGTCATTTACCTGGCGGAAAAGTTGCAGCTCGGTATCGGTTGTCTGGTTGTGTTTTATTGCCTGGCTGGGGAAATAGTTGTAGCCGGCCAGTACCGCCTTGATAGCACTGAGCAGTTCGCTCAGGTCTTCCTGCTTGCACACATAGCCTGCGGCGCCGGAGTGCATGCAACGCACGGCAAACAATGCGGGAGACTGGGCGGTCAATACCAGAACCTTCAATGGCAGGGCCATGGCCTGGAAGCGGGAAAGTACCTCCAGCCCGTCTAGCTTGGGGATGCTGATGTCGAGGATGACCAGGTCGGGCGCGGCTTCACGAATCATCTGCATGGCGTCCACGCCATTGTCCGACTCGCCGACGATCTTGTAATTCTGGTTTTCCAGCAACATACGGACGGCCAGGCGGATGACAGGATGATCGTCGACAATAAATATGGAATGCATGTTCAACTTCCCTGCGGGCGATTGAGGGGGACAACCGGCACCTTATCGCAGTTGGAAGTCATCGGGCATGCGAGGGAGGGCGATTCGCTCCTTATGGGAAATGGCTTACAAGATAAAACAAAACGGGCTACGAAATTTTTGTGTTTGACCCAATGTCAAAGCGTCTTTGGTAACTTTTCATGGGCTTTTATTCGTACTGTTTAACTTGCTGCCAGTATATGTAGGAAGTTTCCTGCAGTACGCGGTGCAGCACTGGCTGAGGGGCCGTGGCTGCACCGGCGTGATTCAGGTGGGGCTGGAGCGCCCGGTCATTTCCCGGGCCATTTCGCTGGCATAGCTGTCGGTCATCCCGGCGATGAAGTCGATCATGCGCAGGAAGGCGCTGTGCAGCGAGGCATGCGGATCCGGGGCATTGTTGCCGATCAGGTCCAGCACCCGGCGGCTCTTGAACGAGGGGGTGCGCCCGCCGTGCTGTTCGAGCGCTGCGCCACAAAAGGTGTTGAGCAGAATCTCCAGGGTGGTGTAGGCGCCGATTTCGTGCAGGGTCTTGCGCTTGTCCTGGAAGATCTTGTTGCGCGCCATGTCCTTGGCCTGCAGCACGCAGCGCTTGGCCGGGCCGTGCATGTGCTCGACCAGGTCGCCCGCCAGGTGCCCGGCCAGCAATGCCTGCTGCTGCTCGACGAACGCGTGGGCGGCGGCGTTGGTCAGGTGCTCGATGGCCTTGCCACGCAGAATCGCCAGCTTGCGCCGGCGGGAATCGCGTGGGCCGAGCTGGCGGTAAGTTTCTGGCAGGTCTTCGCCGACCAGGTCAAGCAGCAGCGTTTCGACTTCGGCGTATTCCAGCAACTCCATTTCCAGGCCGTCTTCCAGGTCGATCAGCGCATAGCAGATGTCATCGGCGGCCTCCATCAGGTACACCAGCGGGTGGCGCGCCCAGCGTTGCTCTTCCAGTTGCGGCATGCCGAGCTTGCGGGTGATCTGCTCGAGCAGGGGCAGTTCGCTCTGGTAGCTGCCGAACTTGTGCTTCTTGTAGCCCAGGGCGTCGGCGTGGCGCGCGCTCCAGGGGTACTTGAGGTAAGTGCCGAGGGTGGCGTAGGTCAGCCGCGTACCGCCGTCGAACTGGTGGTACTCCAGCTGGGTGAGTACGCGAAAGCCTTGGGCATTGCCCTCGAAATTCAGGAAATCAGCCCGCTCGTCGTCGCTCATGTCATCCAGCCACCCACGCCCGGCGGCCTGCTGGAACCAGTGGCGGATGGCGTCCTCGCCGGAGTGGCCGAATGGCGGGTTGCCGATGTCGTGGGCCAGGCAGGCTGACTGCACGATCATCCCCAGGTCGCTGGGGGCGCACCAGTCGGGCAGGTTGTCGCGCAGGGTTTCGCCGACGCGCATGCCGAGCGAGCGACCTACGCAGCTGACTTCCAGCGAGTGGGTGAGACGCGTATGGATATGGTCGTTGCTGGTAACCGGGTGCACTTGGGTCTTGCGCCCGAGGCGGCGAAAGGCGCCGGAGAAGATGATGCGGTCATGGTCTTTGTGGAAAGGGCTGCGCCCGAGTTCATCGGCGCTGTAGAGGGCTTTGCCCAGGCGTTCACGGGTGAGCAGGGTGTGCCAGTCCAAGGCGCATTCTCCTGTGGATCGAAGGAAGCAGCATATCCTGTAGGAGCAGCCTTGTGCTGCGAAGAGGCCCGTTTGATCGATACACGTGTGTCGCCGGGCCGGTCTCTTCGCAGCACAAGGCCGCTCCTGCAAAGGAACGTGCAGTGTTCAGGGGCGGCGGTTGCCTTGCAGGTACAGGCGCACCAGCGGCAGCAGGCTGCTGCCCAGGCGCACCAGCCGCGCCAGGTTACCGCTGCGCACGCCCTTGCCGGTGAGGAAACCCAGCGCCACCACAGCGCCAATCCCCCACAAAGGCGCATGCTTGATCCCCAGCCCTTCATGCAGCGAGCTGCCCATGCCGCGCACGCGGCGCAGCGGTTCCATCAGTTGGCCGGACTCATGGCGAATTTCCTGGCGGTGCATCTCCATGCGCAGGCGCAGCAGTGCTTTGCGCAGTTCGCGCGGGTTACGGGTGTTTGGCAGTTGTGGCAGGCTCATGGCAACAGGCGCTCCCGGTCCTTGGCGAGTTCGTCAAGGGTGGCCCCGAAGGGCGACGATTCGTCGAACACCGCAGCCTTCAGGCGCAAGCCGCAGTACAGCGCGGCAAGGCCATAGAACACGCACAGGCCGATGATGCCGGCCAGGCGATAACTGTCCCACAGCAGCACCAGCAGCAACCCGGAAAGGGCCGTCAGCAGCAACAGGGCAAACACCAGGGCGAGGCCTGCGAACAGCAGCAGGCTCAAGGTGCGGCCCTTTTGCTCCTGCAACTCGATGCCGAACAGTTCGATATGGCTGTGCAGCAGCCCCAGCGCTGCGGCGCCCAGGCGCTTGCCCGAGGCGCTGGCGCCGTTGGCGTCATTCTCCATGGGAACCCCTTAGCGCCGGTTGGCCAGCAGGCCGATCAACAGGCCGACACCGGCCGCGATGCCGATTGCCTGCCACGGGTTTTCCTGCACGTACTGCTCGGCGCTGCCCAGCGCGGCTTGGCCGCGTTCGCGGACAGAGTCCTGGGTCAGTTGCAGGGTTTCGCGAGCCTGGGTCAGGCGGTCGTGAATCTGTTCGCGCAATTCGTCGGCCTGGTCGCCGGCCAGGTTGGCAGTGTCTGCCAGCAGCCGCTCGGTGTCGCGTACCAAAGCCTGGAAGTCAGCCATCAGAATCTCTTGTGCAGTCTTTGCCGATTTGCTGGCCATGGGCCTCTCCCTGTCGATGAGTGATGGTAATTCGAGTAATAGCACGCGCGGAAGGTTCAAGTGCCGGTGCTGGTATGGGCCTTGCTAAGGCATTGCCACGTTGCGGGGCGTCGCTGGCAGCTGTTGCGCCGATTCAGGGCGCTAGCGCAGCGGGTACCGATAAACCTTAACCCAATCCTCGACAAACCCAAGAAAATACCACGCAGGCTCCGACCCGGTCACCGAAACAGGGCAGGGGGCTGGCACCGATTCGGTGCAGGGATGCAGGTTCTTGAACTGTCCTGGTGCCTTTTTCAGCAGGTCTGCCTATTTCATGGAAAACATGCACAGCGCGATGGACTCCCTGGTCCACGGTTCCAATACCCTGTTCATTCTCATGGGCGCCATTCTGGTGCTGGCCATGCATGCCGGCTTCGCGTTCCTCGAAGTGGGCACGGTGCGCCACAAGAACCAGGTCAACGCCTTGTCGAAGATCCTCAGCGACTTTGCCATTTCGGCACTGGTGTATTTCTTCATCGGTTACTGGATAGCCTATGGCGTCAATTTCTTCCAGCCGGCAGCGGCGCTGGCGGTCGACCATGGCTATGCGCTGGTCAAGTGCTTCTTTCTGCTGACCTTCGCTGCGGCGATCCCGGCGATCATCTCCGGGGGCATCGCCGAGCGGGCGCGCTTTGCGCCGCAACTGTGTGCCACGGCGTTGATCGTGGCGTTTGTCTACCCGTTCTTCGAGGGCGTGGTGTGGAATGGCAACCTGGGGCTGCAAACCTGGTTGCAGGCCCGTTTCGGCGCGCCTTTCCACGATTTTGCAGGGTCGGTGGTGGTGCATGCCATGGGCGGCTGGCTGGCCCTGGCGGCGGTGCTGCTACTGGGCGCGCGCCGTGGACGTTACCGCGAGGGCCGGTTGGTGGCGTTTGCGCCGTCGAGCATTCCCTTCCTGGCGTTGGGCTCGTGGATTCTGATCATCGGCTGGTTCGGCTTCAACGTGATGAGTGCCCAGACGTTGCAGGGGGTGAGCGGGCTGGTAGCGATCAACTCGCTCATGGCCATGGTCGGTGGCACCCTGTCGGCCTTGCTGGCCGGGCGCAACGACCCAGGCTTTCTGCACAACGGGCCGTTGGCCGGCCTGGTAGCGATCTGCGCCGGCTCCGACCTGATGCACCCGATTGGCGCACTGGCCACCGGCCTGGTGGCCGGCGCGTTGTTCGTCTGGACCTTCACCGCAGCGCAGAACCGCTGGAAGATCGACGACGTGCTGGGCGTGTGGCCACTGCATGGCCTGTGCGGCGTGTGGGGTGGCATTGCCTGCGGCGTCTTTGGCCAGGCGGCACTGGGGGGCATGGGCGGTGTCAGCCTGATCAGCCAGTTGCTGGGCAGCCTGATGGGCGTGGTGGTGGCATTGGTCGGCGGCTTTGCCGTCTATGGCGCAATCCGCGCGCTGCATGGGCTGCGCTTGAGCCATGAGCAGGAGTTCCAGGGCGCGGACTTGTCGCTGCACCGTATCGGCGCCACCAGCCAGGATTGAGCCAGGTCAGGTGCATGACGGGCGCGACAGACCTAGAATAGGTTTCTCTGCATGCCAAACCGGGACCTGCCCATGCTGCCTGAATGCCAACTGTTCGGCACCCTCGGCTGCCACCTGTGTGAAGTGGCCGAAGCTGTGCTGATGCCTTTCGTCGATCATGGCCTGCTGGTGGAGCTGGTCGACATTGCCGAGAGCGAGCCCTTGTTCGAGCGTTACGGCCTGATCATTCCGGTGTTGCGACGCTGCGACAATGCCGCCGAGCTGCACTGGCCGTTCGATGCCGAACAGGTGGTGGCGTTCCTTGGGCAATGAAGGCCGCAGAGGAGTCGCAACCCTGCTCCATGATCTGTGACGCGAGCTGATGATCAGGTGCCGGCGCACTCTGGCGCCGTTACCTCCCTCATCATCGGAATAGTTCGCCATGTTGATCACCCCACATTTCACGTTCGATGAAATGACCGTTTCCCAGCTCGCCGCCAGGGACGGATTCGATAACACCCCGCCCCCTGAAGCCAGGGCCAACCTGCAGTTGTTGTGTGGTGCGCTGGAGCAGGTGCGCGCACTGTTCGGCGCGCCAATCATCATCAGCAGCGGTTTTCGCACCGAGAGGGTCAACCGGTTGATCGGCGGTGCCACGAACAGCCAGCATGTACAAGGCCTGGCGGCGGACTTCACGGTAATTGAAGTCAGCCCTCGGGAAACCGTACGCAGGATCAGCGAAAGCGCCGTGCCGTTCGATCAACTCATCCTGGAGTTCGACAGGTGGGTGCATCTGTCGGTGGCCCGGGGCACGCCGCGTCGGCAGGTTTTGACCATGCGCAAAGGAAGTGGCTGCCTGGCGGGGCTGCAATGAAGCGCATTGACGGCGGCAAGGGGATGTTCGTATGCTGTATATAAATACAGTATCGAGGTAAAGCCATGCTCAACGTCGAGCAACTCAAGTACAGCGTCAACCGCATGCCCGTGGATCGGGTGGCTGACGCCGTTCTGGAACTGCGCCTCGAAGGCCTGGTGACCGACGACCGCACGCCGTTCGGTAAAGTGCACTTCAATACCTGCTTCGCCGAAATCGAGGCCTTGTTCCAGCGTGCCGGTTACCACCGCGGGCTGGATGTGGTGGGTTACCAAGGGTTGCTCTATGCCCTTTACGACCCCAGCCGTTGGGAGCCGGTGCAGGTGCTGCGCTGGCTGAAGGAACGCAGCGAGGCGATAGTCCAGGCTGGTTGAGGGCGCGGGCTTGGGCGATAATGCGCGGCCGTGAACGTTTCGAGCCCTGCCATGACCGCGCCCTTCGACCCCGCCCGCCAGCAAGCCAGTACGGTGTGCCTGCCCCCCGGTAACTGGGCGACGGTGCTCGATTGCCTGTGCGACCATTTCAAGGCCATCGACCGCGCCCAGTGGCTCGACCGTTTTGCCCGTGGCAGGGTGCTGGATGCCGAGGGCCGGGCGGTTGCCGCCGAGTTACCCTACAAGCGTGGCATGCGTTTGCACTACTTCCGCGAAGTGCCGAACGAGCGGCCGATCCCGGTGCAGGAGGTGGTACTGCACGCGGACGAACACCTGGTGGTGGCAGACAAACCGCATTTCCTGCCGGTGACGCCAACCGGTGAGTACGTTGAGCAGACCTTGCTGCGCCGCCTGATCCGTCGCCTGGATAACCCGCACCTGGTGCCGCTGCACCGCATTGACCGGCACACCGCCGGGCTTGTGCTGTTTTCTGCCAACCCGCACAGCCGCAGCGCCTACCAGCGCCTGTTCCCTGAACGGCGCATCGACAAGCGCTACCAGGCCATTGCGGCGGCTATGCCGCAGCATGCATTTCCACTGGTGCACAAAAGCCGCCTGGTGCATGGTGAGCCGTTTTTCCGAATGCACGAAGTAGCAGGGGAGGCCAACAGCGAAACCCTGGCCGAGGTGCTGGAGAAGAACGGTGAGCTGTGGCGCTATGGGCTGTCGCCAGTGACCGGCAAGACCCATCAGCTGCGCGTGCACATGGCAGCCTTGGGGGCGGGGATCTGCAATGACCCGTTCTATCCGCAGCTGCTTGATGCAGCGGATGACTACCAGCGGCCGCTGAAACTGCTGGCGCAGAGCTTGCGTTTCGAGGACCCGTTGAGCGGCGAAGAGCGCTATTTCGAGAGCCGCCTGCGTCTGGACTGGTAACACAGACCGCAGGCATACGCGGCCCTTGTGGGAGCGGGCATGCCCGCGAACACCGGCCGGGCCGGTGCCATCCACCGCGTTGGTTTCTTCGCGGGCATGCCCGCTCCCACAGGTACGTCGCAGGCTCCAAGGTCACTAGGTTCCTGTGGGAACGGCTTCAGCCGCGAACACCGGCTGAGCCGGTGCCACCCACAGCGGTGGAGTGCCGGGTCGCGAGCATTAGCGGTTGAACCGCTCCACCAGTGAATACTGGCTACCCGCCGTGCTGGTCAGCTCCTCGCTCAGCAGTGCCGAATGCTGCGCCTGTTCGGCGGTTTGGTCGGCCAGTTCGGCAATGGTGCTGATGTTGCGGCTGATTTCGTCGGCCACTGCAGTCTGCTCTTCGGTAGCGGCGGCAATCTGGGTGGCCATGTCGGTGATGTTGGCCACCGCTTCGCTGATCCCCACCAGTGCCTCGTCAGCCTGCATCACACGGTCGACGCCTTCCTGCGCCTGGCGGTGGCCGGTTTCCATGGTCAGCACGGCGTTGCTGGCGGTTTGTTGCAGCTTGGCAATCAGGCCGTGGATCTGCCCGGTGGACTCGGCAGTACGCTGGGCCAACTGGCGTACTTCGTCAGCCACCACGGCAAAGCCACGGCCCATTTCACCGGCACGCGCCGCTTCGATGGCCGCATTCAGTGCCAGCAGGTTGGTCTGGTCGGCAATGCCCTTGATCACATCGACCACGCCACCAATCTCGTCGCTGTCCTTGGCCAGTTGGGTGACCGTCTGGCCGGTTTCGCCCACCGCTGCCGACAGGCGCTCGATGGCCTCGCGGGTCTCCCCGGCAATCTGCCGGCCCTGGCTGGTCAGGCGGTTGGCTTCCTGGGTGGCATCGGCGGTGCGCTGAACGTGGTTGGCCACTTCCTGTGTGGTGGCGGCCATCTGGTTGACGGCGGCGGCGACCTGCTCGGTCTCCACCCGCTGGCGCTCCAGCCCCGAGGAACTCTTGTGCGCCAGGGCGTCGGACTGGCGCGCCTGGTCGCTGAGGTGTTCGGCACTGTCCTGCAGGCGGGTCAGGCAGGTTTTCATGCGGGCATCCTGGCTGAGCATGGCCATTTCCAGGCGCGCCTGTACGCCACGGCTATCGGTGAACATCTGCGCGATCAGCGGGTCGGAGGTGGTCTGTTCGGCCAGGCGCAATAGGCGCTTGAGGCCGCGCTGCTGCCAGCTCAAGCCCAGCAGGCCCAGGGGTACGGATAGCGCGGCAGCCAGGGCAAAGCCCCAGGAATGGCCCAGCCAGTTGCCGATCAGGAAGCCCACCTGGCTGATCAGGATGAAAGGCAACCAGTCCTGCAGCACCGGCAGCCACTTGTCCCTGCGAGGTACCGCTGGCTTACCCTGGTTGATGCGCTGGTACAGTGCTTCGGCGCGGCGAATCTGCTCAGCGGTTGGCTTGACCCGCACCGACTCGAAACCGACAACCTGGTTATTGTCGTAAATCGGTGTGACGTAGGCGTTGACCCAGTAGTGGTCGCCGGACTTGCAGCGGTTCTTGACGATGCCCATCCACGGCTGGCCCTGCTTCAGGGTTTGCCACATATGGGCAAACACGGCAGGCGGCACGTCGGGGTGGCGTACCAGGTTATGCGGCGCGCCGGTCAACTCTTCGCGGGTGAAACCACTGATGTCGATGAAGGCATCGTTACAGTACGTGATCACGCCCTTGGCGTTGGTGGTGGAGATCAACCGCTGCTGGGCAGGGAAAGTCCGTTCTCTCTGGGTAATCGGCTGGTTGTTACGCATGGGGTGATAGTCCGCAGGGCTTTGGACAGGTATCGGCAAGCCACTGGTTTTATTGAATGATTATTTAATGTGGCTGGGTTGGGGTTGTCGTTGCCGCTATGGCGCCTGAGAATCGAGCGCCACCCGCGCGGCGCTCGGTCTATCTCCAGCCGTACCTCCCAGCCTCAGCCGGCGATCATCTGTCGCAACACGTAGTGCAGAATTCCGCCGGCTTTGAAGTACTCCACCTCATTCAAGGTATCGATCCGGCACAGCACCTCGATCTGTTCCTGCTGCCCATCTTCGCGGGTAATGCGCAACGGCAGGCTCATGCCTGGGCGGATCTGTGCACCGCTCAAGCCCAGCACGTCGATCCGCTCCTTGCCGGTCAGCACCAGCTGCTTGCGGTCGTGGCCGGCCTTGAACTGCAGCGGCAGCACGCCCATGCCCACCAGGTTGGAGCGGTGAATGCGCTCGAAGCTTTCCGCCAGCACCGCCTTGACCCCCAGCAGGTTGGTGCCCTTGGCCGCCCAGTCGCGGCTGGAGCCGGTGCCATATTCCTGGCCGGCGATCACCACCAGCGGGGTGCCTTCCTGCTGGTAGCGCATGGCCGCATCGTAGATCGACAACTTCTCGCCGCTTGGCACGTGAAGGGTATTGCCACCTTCCTCACCCCCCAGCATTTCGTTGCGGATACGGATGTTGGCAAAGGTACCGCGCATCATCACTTCATGGTTGCCACGCCGCGAGCCATAGGAGTTGAAGTCGCGGGGCTCCACGCCCTTCTCGCGCAGATAGCGCCCGGCAGGGCTGTCGGCCTTGATGTTGCCGGCAGGGGAGATATGGTCGGTGGTCACCGAGTCGCCCAGCAGCGCCAGTACCCGCGCACCGTGGATGTCGGCAAGGTGTGGCGGCGGTCCGCCGATGTCGTCGAAGAACGGCGGATGCTGGATATAGGTAGAATCAGCCTGCCACACGTAGGTGGCAGCCTGTGGTACCTCGATCGCCTGCCACTGCTCATCGCCGGTAAACACTTCGGCGTATTCCTTGTGGAACATCGCCGTATCGACCTTGGCCACTGCGTCGGCGATTTCCTGTTGGGTGGGCCAGATATCGCGCAGGTACACCGGCTGCCCATCCTTGCCCGTACCCAGTGAATCGCGGGTCAGGTCTACCCGCACGCTGCCCGCCAGGGCGTAGGCCACCACCAGCGGCGGCGAGGCCAGCCAGTTGGTCTTGACCAGCGGGTGCACGCGGCCTTCGAAGTTGCGGTTGCCCGACAGCACCGAGGCCACGGTGAGGTCGGCGCTGCCGATGGCTTTCTCGATCGCTTCGTCCAGCGGGCCGGAGTTGCCGATGCAGGTGGTGCAGCCATAGCCGACCAGGTCGAAGCCCAGTTGATCGAGGTAAGGGGTGAGCCCCGCTGCCTCGAAGTAGTCGGTGACGACCTTGGAGCCCGGCGCCAGCGAGCTCTTGACCCAGGGTTTGCGTTGCAAGCCTTTTTCCAGGGCCTTTTTCGCCACCAGCCCGGCCGCCATCATCACACTGGGGTTGGAAGTGTTGGTGCAGGAGGTGATTGCGGCAATCACCACCGCGCCATCGCGCAGGGTGTGAGTCTGGCCTCCATGGCTGTAGTCGATCTCGCCAGCCTGGTCGGCGTTGCCCACCGCTACACCGCCGCCGCCCTCGCTTTCCAGGCGGCCGACTTCCTTGGCCAGCGGCTTGGGCTGCAGTTCGATGAAATGGTCAAAGGCCTGGCTGACCTGGCCCAGCGCCACGCGGTCCTGCGGCCGCTTGGGCCCGGCCAGGCTTGCTTCGACCTCGTGCATGTCCAGTTCCAGGCTGTCGCTGAACAACGGCTCCTGCCCCGGCAGGCGCCACAGGCCCTGGGCCTTGCAGTACTGCTCGACCAGTTGCACAGTCGCGTCCGGTCGGCCCGACAGGCGCAGGTAGTCCAGGGTAACCTCGTCAACCGGGAAGAAGCCACAGGTGGCGCCATACTCCGGTGCCATGTTGGCGATGGTCGCACGGTCTGCCAGCGGCAGCTCGGCCAGGCCGTCGCCATAGAACTCGACGAACTTGCCCACCACACCTTTCTTGCGCAGCATCTGCGTTACCGTCAGCACCAGGTCGGTGGCGGTGATGCCCTCGCGCAGCTTGCCGGTCAGTTTGAAGCCGATCACCTCGGGAATCAGCATCGACACGGGTTGGCCGAGCATGGCCGCCTCTGCCTCGATGCCACCGACACCCCAGCCGAGCACGCCCAGGCCATTGATCATGGTGGTGTGCGAGTCGGTACCGACCAGGGTGTCGGGGAAGGCGTAGGTGCGGCCATCGGCTTCACGGGTCCACACCGTGCGGCCCAGGTATTCCAGGTTGACCTGGTGGCAGATGCCGGTGCCCGGCGGCACTACGCGGAAGTTGTCGAAGGCGCTCTGGCCCCAGCGCAGGAAGGCATAGCGCTCGCCATTGCGCTGCATTTCGATATCCACGTTCTCGCCGAAGGCCTGCGGCGTGCCGTAATGGTCGACCATTACCGAGTGGTCGATCACCAGGTCTACCGGTGACAAGGGGTTGATCCGCTGCGGGTCGCCGCCGGCCTTGGCCATGGCTGCGCGCATGGCGGCCAGGTCGACCACGGCCGGCACGCCGGTGAAGTCCTGCATCAGCACGCGCGCCGGGCGGTATTGGATCTCGCGGTCGGAGCGCCGCTCGCTTAACCATTGGGCAATGGCGCGCAAGTCATCGCCGGTGACGGTGTGGCCGTCCTCCCAGCGCAGCAGGTTTTCCAGCAGCACCTTCAGCGACATGGGTAGGCGTTGCAGGTCGCCCAACTGGCGGGCGGCCTCGGTAAGGCTGAAATAGTGATAGGTCTGGTTGCCGACCTGGAGGGTCTTGAGGGTGTTCAGGCTGTCGAGCGAGGGCATTGCCAACTCCTTCTGCGCCGGTGCCCGGCAAATACTCAAGGTCTGCCGGTGTCACCGCTCTGTTTCGATCCGCACGGTACGGACCTGGCTGAGTGGTCAGGTTAGACCGGTTTGCGGCCCCTGACCCTTTTCTGGACCGGCGGGGCGTGTCGCAGGTTCCGAACTTCCTTTATTATCGCCGCCCTGCCGGCGCCTGTTGCGCGCCAGCCGTAGTGGAGTGAGAGATGAATACCCTGTTCATGCATTGCCGGCCCGGTTTCGAGGGCGAGGTGTGCGCCGAAATCAGCGAACATGCCGCCCGTCTGGGTATTGCTGGCTATGCCAAAGGCAAGCCGCACAGTGCCAGCGCCGAGTTTGTCTGTACCGAAGAAGGCGGCGCCGAGCGGCTGATGGGGGCGCTGCGTTTCAACGAGCTGATTTTCCCGCGCCAGTGGGCCCGGGGCGGTTATGTCGAACTGCCGGAAACTGACCGCATCAGTGTGCTGCTGGCGGAGCTGGCCGACTTGCCTGTGTTCGGCAGCCTGTGGCTGGAAGTGCTGGACAGTAACGAAGGCAAGGAATTGTCTACCTTTTGCCGCAAGTTCGAAGTGCCGCTGCGCAAGGCGCTGGAGAAGGCCGGCCGCCTGGTTGACGACGCCAGCCGCCCACGCCTGCTGCTCACCTTCATCAGCGGCCGGCGGGTGTTCGCCGGTGTTGCGCCGGCCAACAACAGTGCCCTGTGGCCCATGGGCATTCCGCGCCTGAAATTCCCCCGCGAGGCACCCAGCCGCTCGACCCTCAAGCTGGAAGAAGCGTGGCATCAGTTCATCCCGCGCGAGCAGTGGGAGCAGCGCCTGGGCGATGACATGACCGGCGTTGATCTGGGCGCTTCGCCGGGTGGCTGGACTTACCAGCTAGTGCGCCGGGGCATGCTGGTGACCGCCATCGACAACGGCCCGATGGCCGAAAGCCTGATGGACACCGGCCTGGTTCAGCACTTGATGGCTGACGGTTTTACCTGGCAGCCGAAGCAGCCGGTGGACTGGATGGTGTGCGATATCGTCGAGAAGCCGGCGCGCACCACCTCGCTGATCGAAACCTGGCTGGGCGAGGGACTGTGCCGCGAGGCAGTGGTCAACCTGAAGCTGCCGATGAAGCAGCGCTATGCCGAAGTACGCCGGCTGCTCGACCGCATGGAGGCGACGTTCAAGGCGCGCAAGATCAGGGTATCGATTGCCTGCAAGCAGCTGTACCACGACCGCGAGGAAGTGACTTGCCACCTGCGCCGGCTCGATCTGAAACCGCGCTGAGCCCAGCGCGCTGTTCGCGCTCCGGCTGTAGCTCTTGCTTCGGTTTTTGCTTCTAAGCGCGCGGTAGCTCAGGCGACGCAGATTGCGACTTCAGGAGGCCGAGCGCAGGGCTTGCGAAGGGAGGTGACGGGCATGGATGCCCGTCAAGCGCTGGGCCCCAGGATGGGGCCTGCAGCGCGGTCCTCCCGGGAGCAAGCCCGGAGCGAGGGGACCCCGGAGCGTAGCGCAGGGGCCGGATGATGGGAGCGGACGGCTTTGGTTACTTTGGCCAAGACCAAAGTAACCCGCCGGAAGGGCGGAAAGGTGACTCAGCGCCACCTGCGCGAACGAATGTCTACACTGTGTTGAGGCCCATCTCGCAAGAAGCTAAAAAGCGGATCTGGCTGTTTTGGTTCAGCGAACAGTCCATTTGTGATGGCGACGCTTACTCACCTTTTCGCCCTTACGGCGAGTCACTTTTTGTCAAACGCGACAAAAAGTAACCAAAAAACGCTGCGCTCCGATCATCCGGCCCCTGCGCTGCGCTCCGGGGTTCCCTCACTCCGGCCTCGCTCCCGGGAGGACCGCGCTGCAGGCCCCATCCTGGGGCCCAGCGCTTGACGGGCATCCATGCCCGTCACCTCCCTCCGCAAGGCCTGCGTTCGGCCTCCTGAAGTCGCGAAGATCAAGATCAAGAGCAAGAGCAAGAGCAAGAGCAAGAGCAAGAGCAAGAGCAAGAGCAAGAGCAAGAGCAAGAGCAAGAGCAAGAGCAAGA
>NZ_JAWRYH010001034.1:0-248 GCF_046534675.1 Pseudomonas sp. SIMBA_067
CGTTGGTAGCATCTAGAAGATCAGCCATTTTCTGAGAGTCGTATTCGTTCATCTGACAACCCCAGGTTTTAATATGCAGCTTTTTGCTCATTGAAATATAGCCTCGTGTTCAATTCGATAGTGGCACAAACATGTGCTAGAAACAGGTATAAGTGGCGGAATTATTAAAATTTCGCTCGACTTAAAGGACGCGTATTTTAGCTGGATACACGCTCAAAACCAAGTATAGATTTCATGTTTGTGATCTG
>NZ_JAWRYH010001035.1:0-248 GCF_046534675.1 Pseudomonas sp. SIMBA_067
CAGCTTAACTTGCTTAAGCAATTATCTGCATCGGGTAAGTCATCATTAACGGAACTAAAAGCACTCGGGTTTAATAAAAAGACTATTGATAGCCTGTTGGCAAAAGAGTTGATAGTGCAAACCATTGAACATGACAATCAATGGCAACATGCCTCTCCTACTGTGGGCACTAAGCCTCGCTTAAATAAAGAACAAGCGATTGCTTGCACAGCTATTAATCAAAGCACCGGTTTCAATAGCTTTTTACT
>NZ_JAWRYH010001036.1:0-248 GCF_046534675.1 Pseudomonas sp. SIMBA_067
CATAGCAAAATCACTCAGAGTCACTAAAAAAAAGGCTGCTAACACAAGCCCTACAAAGCTTGCCAAACCAATCAGCAAGGCAATTTCCAGCCAAAAATGTTTAAACAAAGTAAATCGGGTTGCGCCCAGTGCCGCATTCAGTGCTAATGTGTGTTTGCGCGCTGCGGTTCGTACTATAAACACATTACTAATATTTACGCAGGCAATAATAACCAAACCCGCTACGGCTAAAATAAGCCAATAAATAT
>NZ_JAWRYH010001037.1:0-248 GCF_046534675.1 Pseudomonas sp. SIMBA_067
TTGCTCAGCCAGCACCGCCAGCAACTCGACGGGTTGGGCACTGCCGCTGTAATAGCCGACCAGTTGCGCGCCGACGGCATCCTTGTGAATCAATACCAGTGCCTGCTCGACACCGGCCTGGGCCAACAGGCAGGCCTGTACTTCCTCAGGCTCGACACGGAAGCCGCGCACCTTCACCTGCTGGTCGAGGCGACCGAGGTACTCCAGGGCCTCAAGCTGAACCTGCCAGCGGGCGCGGTCGCCGCTGC
>NZ_JAWRYH010001038.1:0-248 GCF_046534675.1 Pseudomonas sp. SIMBA_067
GCGGGAAAATTGTACTTTCCATGGCGCCATCAGCCGATGAAACAAGGCCGTTGGCGTATCACGGTTTGATCTTTTTCATCTCGTTGAGCAGTTGCATCAGTTGCTCGAGTTTTGCCTCGCCGAACTGGCTGAGGATCCTGTCGTAGTTGCGGGCCATTTCTTCGCTCATGGCCAGAAACGCCTGCTGCCCCTTGTCGGTCAGCGTGATGAACACCCGCCGCTGGTCTTCCGGCGAAAGTCGCCGGAAG
>NZ_JAWRYH010001039.1:0-248 GCF_046534675.1 Pseudomonas sp. SIMBA_067
GATCATCAGTTACAAATAGCTGAAGAGATAAAGTTGAATCCGCTGGTTTTAATGTTAAACGAAGAAAATCCCCAACTATTTTTAGATTTTATAACCAAATACCAAAATCACAAGAAAGTGGAAGTTGATTTAATTAATTACAATTTAGCAAGCAAACTAAAAAGCATAATACTAGAAGATTAATGATGAAAGTAACTATAGCGGCAGTCCCATATTCGGACAACTTAGGTGATGGTGTAATTGCAGAT
>NZ_JAWRYH010001040.1:0-248 GCF_046534675.1 Pseudomonas sp. SIMBA_067
TTCCAGCATGCTTCGCATGTCGAAACGTCAGCCGAGAACGACAAGGCGACGATCGCCGGGCACATGAATGCAGTGTCGCAATCGCAAACGCACGCTAACGATACGGTGCAGTACCTCTCGAAGCAGTGGGTCAGTTTGACTCCGATTCTTGAGACGGTCGCCGCCAAAGGTCCGCGCCTCGACTGCGGCAAGATGAACATAGTGACGAACGAGCCTGTGTCGGTCTATGAATTCGGCCAAGTCATCAC
>NZ_JAWRYH010001041.1:0-248 GCF_046534675.1 Pseudomonas sp. SIMBA_067
TCGCACATCCCGGCTGACAAGCCGCAGTTCTGCGAAGTGGACAAGAACCCGCCGTTCGACCAGGGCGAGCTGGCCGAGAAAATGGTGGAAATGGCCATGCCGGCCATCCGTGACCAGGCTGGTGGCGAGTTCAACCTCGACATCTGCAACTGCGACCGTTCCATCGGTGCGCGCGTGTCGGGTGAAATCGCCCGCTTGCACGGCAACCAGGGCATGGCTGCGGCGCCGATCACCTTCCGTTTCAAGGG
>NZ_JAWRYH010000118.1:0-361 GCF_046534675.1 Pseudomonas sp. SIMBA_067
GATTGTGGAAGTGATGGGTCGCTACTGTGGCGATCTGACACTGGCGGCCGCCATTGCGGGTGGCTGTGAGTTCATCGTACTGCCTGAGTTCCCGTATACTCGTGAAGAGCTGGTAGCGGAAATCAAAGCGGGCATCGCCAAAGGTAAAAAGCACGCTATCGTGGCGATTACCGAGCACATCTGCGATATCGACGATCTGGCGCGTTTCATCGAAACAGAAACCAAGCGTGAAACCCGTTCTACCGTTCTGGGCCACATTCAGCGTGGCGGTGCACCTTGTGCGTATGACCCTATTCTGGCCTCACGCATGGGTGCCTACTCCATTGAACTGCTGATGCAGGGTTACGGCGGCCGTTGCGTC
>NZ_JAWRYH010001042.1:0-248 GCF_046534675.1 Pseudomonas sp. SIMBA_067
GTTAGACGAGGCTATTGCTCAGGGTTATCTCACAGAATGTGCGGATTACTGGCAGATAACGGAACATGGGAAGTTGTTTTTAAATTCGCTGCTGGAGCTTTTTCTGGCTGAGTAAATTTGTATTGCCGGATGCGGCGTGTACGCAACATCCGGCTACAACTCTTGCGTCATCGCAAAAATTACTTAATCACCCCATTGCGCCGCAGTTGTTCGGTATCTTTTTTCCAGCGTTCATTAGCCTGGTTGAT
>NZ_JAWRYH010001043.1:0-248 GCF_046534675.1 Pseudomonas sp. SIMBA_067
GCTGCAGGCGTATCGGCCGCCGGCAGACCCTATCCGAATCGTGTACCCGAGCAAACGCCACTTGTCCCCACGGGTGCGTGGGTTCATCGACTTGCTGGTAGCCAGTTGGGAACCGGGCGTGCCTTGGGAGTACTGATTGGGGAATGCCAGGCCCCTATACCGGGCCTGAACCTGGGTTATCGCTAGCGGCGCAGCAGGGAAACTGGCAGCCACTGATAATCCCCCTGGAGACCCCATGACTGCACTGT
>NZ_JAWRYH010001044.1:0-248 GCF_046534675.1 Pseudomonas sp. SIMBA_067
CACCCGACTAATGGATATTACCAGTATCGCGCTGATGGACCCGCTGAACGCCCCCTCGCTGCACATGGACATCCGCCTTGAAGAAAGCAATGGAGGCACTATCACCGACGAGGGACGCGTGCTCCTCGACTTGTCCAGGGGTGAAAGCTACACCTTCCATCTTTCCAGCTCGGAAGACCGCAATAGAAAACTGGGGTTGGCACTGGAACAAGAATTTCGCAGTTGGGATGATTCGCGAAAGGTTTTTG
>NZ_JAWRYH010001045.1:0-248 GCF_046534675.1 Pseudomonas sp. SIMBA_067
TCGTGCGCCGTTCACCGGGCCGGGTGACCCAGTCCAGCGGGCGCGGCTGGCCGGCCTGGTAGAAGTAGGTGGTCGGCACGTGCAGGGCTTCGCTGATGGCCGTCAGGTCGGCCACGGTCGGGCGCGACAGGCCGCGCTCGACCTGCGAGAGAAAGCCCAGTGAGCGCTTGACCTTGCCGGCCAGCTCGTCAAGCGTCAGCCCGCGGTGCTTGCGCAGGTCGCGGATCAGCACCGCCAGTGTTTGAACT
>NZ_JAWRYH010001046.1:0-248 GCF_046534675.1 Pseudomonas sp. SIMBA_067
CGAGTACCGCCAGAGCCCGGCCTGGCACAGCGTGGCGCAGCGCCTGGCCAGCAAGCCACGGGTGTTCATCGCCGGCTTCCAGACCGAGCGCGGCGTGGCCATGTGCATGAGCCACTTGCTGCAATACCTGCGCGATGGCGTACAACTGGTCGATATCAGCGCCGGGCACTTCGGCGAAGTGCTGCTTGGCCGCGCCGAAGACAGCGCCCTGGTGGTGTTCGAAGCGCGCCGTTATTCCCGCCATGCCT
>NZ_JAWRYH010001047.1:0-248 GCF_046534675.1 Pseudomonas sp. SIMBA_067
CACCTCCAGGCAATTGGCGTTGACCGAGTTCGGCGCGAGCATGGCCGCCAGGGCCGGCGAGATCTATCGGCAAGCCGAAGAGGTCGAGAGCGAAGCCCAGGAGTTAGCCGTGCAGCCCCGTGGCCAGGTGCGCCTGGCCATACCGATGTCTTTCGGCTTGCGCTGGGTCGCGCCGTTGATACCGCAATTGATTCGCCAATACCCTGAGTTGTCGATAGATCTGCACCTGTCGGATGCCGCCGTCGACT
>NZ_JAWRYH010001048.1:0-248 GCF_046534675.1 Pseudomonas sp. SIMBA_067
GTCGGTCAGTTCGCGCTCATCGCCCACTACTACATCGATGCCCAGTGGTTCGGCGCGAGTGCGCAGGACGTCGAGGGTTTGTGGGTGGCTGTGCACCGAAGCGAAGAACGCGTTGCTGCTTTTGTTCTTGCTCAGGCGCTTGCAGAAGGTCATGGCTTCGGCGGCGGCCGTGGCTTCGTCGAGCAGGGAGGCGTTGGCAATCGGCAGGCCGGTGAGGTCGCTGATCAGGGTCTGGAAATTCAGCAGGG
>NZ_JAWRYH010001049.1:0-248 GCF_046534675.1 Pseudomonas sp. SIMBA_067
GTGTGCATGAAATTTCGTCTTCTGCTGTGGGTGCTGGGCCTGATGATGGGCAAAGCCAGCCGCACCAATCCTGCCTTCCAGCAACAGTTGGGTGATAAAGACCTGGCGTTCCAGTTGCAGACCCTCGACGGCAAGGTTGCCCGTCACTTCATCGTCAAAGACCAGCGCATCACCAGCCGTTCGGGTGTGCACCCGTCACCGGCATTTGCCATCGCCTTCAAAGACGCCGCCTATGGCTTCGCCACGAT
>NZ_JAWRYH010001050.1:0-248 GCF_046534675.1 Pseudomonas sp. SIMBA_067
GTTTACGAACTCGTAAATTGGGGCTTCATCATCCGAAATATCCATCGGTTCAAGTTTAAGCCAGACGTGACCATATTGACCACGACCACCTGATTGACGTACAAACTTTCCTTCAACTTCAACAGTTGAACGAATAGCTTCTCGGTATGCAACCTGCGGCTTACCAACGTTACATTCAACACTGAATTCACGTTTCATACGGTCGACAATGATATCAAGGTGAAGTTCACCCATGCCAGAGATAATAG
>NZ_JAWRYH010001051.1:0-247 GCF_046534675.1 Pseudomonas sp. SIMBA_067
GGCGTCCCCTAGGGGACTCGAACCCCTGTTACCGCCGTGAAAGGGCGGTGTCCTAGGCCACTAGACGAAGGGGACACACAACACTTTTCAGTGCACCAGAACATGAACCTCACGATTCAGCCTGGATTTTCTTTTCCTGCCCCGCCGTTAAGCAGTGCCGGAGAAACTGGAGCGGGAAACGAGACTCGAACTCGCGACCCCGACCTTGGCAAGGTCGTGCTCTACCAACTGAGCTATTCCCGCATTG
>NZ_JAWRYH010001052.1:0-247 GCF_046534675.1 Pseudomonas sp. SIMBA_067
TCCACTATTAAAGACTTTGGTTGAGATGTTTTCAGCACGCAGTGCTTTTAATGCTGCGGCAACGTCCAGTACTTGTTTCAGTTCATCTGGCGTCTGTTCCCACGTTAACAAAAAATCTTTCTCGTGAAGGTGAGAGGTCAGCGAATTGATATCCTTAATCAGCTCATTAACAGTTTTCATCATAAAGTCCCGGTAGTGGAATGACAGGCAAAGTGGTTTATTTCACTGTGACTTGCCAAAGTGATTG
>NZ_JAWRYH010001053.1:0-247 GCF_046534675.1 Pseudomonas sp. SIMBA_067
CTTGCGGGCTTCAAAGACATCATCACCTTCAGCACCCCGCTGCTGACCGAGCGGTTGAAAGTGAATGTGCCCGTAGACAGAGCGCAGTATGTCTTCCAGCCCTTTGAAGCCGATGCCGATATCTGGACCGGCGTTCCCGACCTGGAAGTGCCTTTGTTCCCTGACCGGAAGGTGGATGTGCTGGCCACCCGCCCCGTGGGCGAGCCGCAAGCACGCAGCTTGCTGGAGGCGGCTCTGCACAACTTCG
>NZ_JAWRYH010001054.1:0-247 GCF_046534675.1 Pseudomonas sp. SIMBA_067
GGTGCCCCGTCGCTAAAAACTGGACGCCCGGCGTGAGTCATGCTAACTTAGTGTTGACTTCGTATTAAACATACCTTATTAAGTTTGAATCTTGTAATTTCCAACGCTTCCCGTTTTATCTTAAATGCGAAGTGAACAGATTTCTGGCTCGTCACTCAATCCGTCTTGTCGTTTCAGTTCTGCGTACTCTCCTGTGACCAGGCAGCGAAAAGACATGAGTCGATGACCGTAAACAGGCATGGATGAT
>NZ_JAWRYH010001055.1:0-247 GCF_046534675.1 Pseudomonas sp. SIMBA_067
GCCGGTTGCAGCGCTCATGCCGTGCACGATGGCCTCACTGATGTCATCTATGTACTGCTGCCGATCTGGCAAACCCAGTTCGCGTTGTCCTACGCCCAGATCGGCCTGTTGCGCGGGGCCTATTCCGGGACTATGGCGGTGTTCCAACTCATGGCCAGCCGTGCGGCCAAGCGCTGGGGGCGGCCCTTCCAGCCGGGCGAGTTCATCGAGCCACGGGTCGTGGACAGCGTGCTGCAGGCGCTGGCCG
>NZ_JAWRYH010000119.1:0-361 GCF_046534675.1 Pseudomonas sp. SIMBA_067
GTTGGTTGTCAGGAGCTGCGCATCAATGGCGATGCCGCTGCCTCCACCCCGAACCCCCAAGAGCAAATGAGCTCTCTCCGCATGCGGAGAGGGCTTTTTGTCGTCCCTGAAAAATAACAACAAGAGGTGTTCAACATGCGTCATGGTGATATTTCCAGCAGCAACGACACCGTCGGTGTGGCCGTGGTCAACTACAAGATGCCGCGCCTGCATACCCGCGATGAAGTGCTCGAAAACGCGAGGAAGATCGCCGACATCATTGTCGGCATGAAGCAGGGGTTGCCGGGCATGGACCTGGTGATTTTCCCGGAGTACAGCCTGCAGGGCATCATGTACGACCCGGCAGAAACGATGGAAACCG
>NZ_JAWRYH010001056.1:0-247 GCF_046534675.1 Pseudomonas sp. SIMBA_067
GACCCGGCTGGTTGCCTATTGCGTCAGCCGCAAGCCCACCATCGCCGATGAACTGCGCCAGGCGCTCAGGGGCCAACTGCCAGACTACATGGTGCCGGCGCTTTTCGTGTTCCTCGATGCCCTGCCGCTCACCCCAAACGGCAAGCTCGACAAACGTGCACTGCCTGCGCCCTTTGACGACAGTGCCAACGTGCTCCTGTCCCCACTGGCGGAAAAGCTGAGCACCGCCTGGGCGCGCATCCTCCAG
>NZ_JAWRYH010001057.1:0-247 GCF_046534675.1 Pseudomonas sp. SIMBA_067
GGGTTTATCAATTTTCCAGTGGTTTAAATAGCTTACATGCTAAAACAAGTAACGTATATTTACGCCTAGTACGCTATGAGAAGTAGTTAATTAATATATTAGCGAATCTAAAAATGCGCTTTTATTTACGGTTAGCCTTTTTATTTACACTATTTTAATAATAAAGCCTGGTTGTAGTTGTCACCCAGGCTATTTTTTTGCCATTATAGGTCGTGAATTAACGACCAAGGACTATAAAGGTGTATTT
>NZ_JAWRYH010001058.1:0-247 GCF_046534675.1 Pseudomonas sp. SIMBA_067
GTACTTAAACTAACTGAAGTTGTATCACCTGTTGATGCGTCCACAGGGAACCCCTGTAAATAGTTACCCTTTGCATCAACAACGAAGTTATCTTTGTTGAGTTTAAACGCGCCTGCACGCGTATAAGTAAAGTCTTGCGCACCAAGATCATTTGACATCGCAAAATAACCTTCACCCGTAATCGCTAAATCCAATGAGTTCTGGGTGAACTTTAATGAACCTTGATGAAATTGCTGTGCAACCATAG
>NZ_JAWRYH010001059.1:0-247 GCF_046534675.1 Pseudomonas sp. SIMBA_067
CGAAAGTATCACGAACACCCATTACTTCACCCGTTGAGCGCATTTCAGGTCCACGGATAGGATCCACGCCTTGGAACTTAGCAAATGGCAATACCACTTCTTTTACGCTGTAGTAAGGTGGAATCACTTCTTTAGTAATGCCTTGGCTTGCTAAAGATTGACCCGCCATACAACGTGCCGCTACTTTTGCAAGTGCTACACCCGTTGCTTTAGATACAAATGGAACTGTACGTGCTGCACGTGGGTT
>NZ_JAWRYH010001060.1:0-247 GCF_046534675.1 Pseudomonas sp. SIMBA_067
GAGTTGCGCAGGCTGCATTCGGCGGCCAGGCCCTGGCGGGCAGCCTCGAACACGGCAATCTGCTGGGCAGTGGCGTCGGCATCCAGCTCGTCGGCGCGAGCGAAGTGGCTCATCAGCACGATGCGAGAAACCTTGCCACTGGCCAGCAGGCGCCGGTAAGCCTCGTGGTAATCCTTGGGGTGCAGACCGACACGATGCATGCCACTGTCGAGCTTCAACCAGACAGTGAGCGGCTTGTGGACCTGGG
>NZ_JAWRYH010001061.1:0-247 GCF_046534675.1 Pseudomonas sp. SIMBA_067
GTCCGGCCTGGTCGCTGCGTGGCGAGCTGACTTGCGCGGCCAGCTGCTGGACTCGCAGCGAAACCTCAATAGTCTGAAGGAGTTGAGCTGGAGAGAATTTGAGCGGCTCGTCGGTGAGGCTTACAGGAGACTCGGATATGTCGTGAATGTCGTTGGCCAAGGAGGAGCCGATGGCGGTGTAGATCTCGTGTTGATACGGCCGCGCGAGAAAATCCTCGTGCAATGCAAGCAGTGGCGCGCGAATAGC
>NZ_JAWRYH010001062.1:0-247 GCF_046534675.1 Pseudomonas sp. SIMBA_067
CTCGCCAAGGATCCTCAACATTGATAATCTGGTGTTGATCATCAATATTTTCGACTTGTTGTACAGTTAGCTGAAAAGGGAGAGCGTCATCTTTTTCAATATTAATGAAAATGGCAAAGTCACCAAAATCATCCAATAAACGGTGCTTATGGCCGTCCCAGCTGTAAACATGATTGCGCGTCATAAAATCAAGCATGAAGCACCTCATCTACAACTTGAATGTCAGCTCCCCTTAGGTCAAAGAAGT
>NZ_JAWRYH010001063.1:0-247 GCF_046534675.1 Pseudomonas sp. SIMBA_067
GTTGCTGGCACAGTTCTATCCGTTGCAAACCTTCCCCATCGCCCGGGAAAACCTGCAGATCTACGGCATGTGGCTGAGCTTTGCATTGTCCGCCGCGGTCATCACCTTCTTTGCGGCACGCATGGCCGAGGAACTGCGCCGCCAGGAAGAACTGCGCGCCATTCGTCGTGAAGAGGGGCTGCGTGACCAGCAATTGCTAGCGGTCGCCACCCAGGCGGCCGGTGCGGCCCATGAGCTGGGCACGCCG
>NZ_JAWRYH010001064.1:0-247 GCF_046534675.1 Pseudomonas sp. SIMBA_067
CCCGGATGTGCAAGCCCAGCATCGTTGCCAGCGTCGTCATGTACAGACTGGCTCGCCCGGCCGCGCATACGGTGATGACGGAGGTCGGATCGATCTGACGGATCTGATCAACCATCAGGAACATGTGGCGCGTCATGTCTTGCGCGTTGCTGACCCAGGTGCCCGATACCAGCGTGCGACCGACATTGAACGGCAGGCCATAAAGAATCAGCCAGTTGTACGGCTTGGTCAGGATGCCGGTATCGAT
>NZ_JAWRYH010001065.1:0-247 GCF_046534675.1 Pseudomonas sp. SIMBA_067
CGATGGTCTGGTATGTGCCACCACTGTCACCGATTCAGTCGGCGGTGGATGGCGGGGCGCTGGCGCACACCGGCGTGCTGCCGGATGTGGAAAGCCTGCGCATTCCGGTTGAGTATCTGGCGAACCTGCTGACCGCAGGCGACACCGCACCGGTGCTGCTGGCACTGAAGCGGATGCTGGCAATGCGTCATTACAAACGCGCAGAAAGCGTGGACGGTGAGCATGATATCCGGGCGCTGGAGCAGGT
>NZ_JAWRYH010001066.1:0-247 GCF_046534675.1 Pseudomonas sp. SIMBA_067
CTGAGCACGCAGGATGGTCTGTACACCACCATTATCCGTGGCCTGAATGAGAAGGGGGAAGCGGTCAGCGACGCGCGTCTGATTCGCTCGGTTAATCGTGAAATCAGCGTCTACAGTGAATACGATGAATTCCTGAAACTGGCGCACAACCCGGAAATGCGCTTTGTTTTCTCTAACACCACCGAAGCGGGTATCAGCTACCATGCGGGCGATAAATTCGATGACGCGCCAGCGGTAAGCTATCCGG
>NZ_JAWRYH010001067.1:0-247 GCF_046534675.1 Pseudomonas sp. SIMBA_067
GCCACAGCCGCCGTGTTGGCTGGACCACTTTGAACCGCGTATCCAGCTCCAGCGGGCAGCGCTTCAACCTGCATTGCAGCTTGATTGGCGGTTGCCGTTGATGCCTCTTTTTATCTGGAAAGCCAAATGACCCAGCTCAAGCTCCCCGATATCGCCGCACAAACCCAGAAGCACACCTTGCCGTTGAGCTGGGTTGGCATGTGCGGAATTGCCCTGCCTGTGCAGTTCGAAGGGCGTACCGCAGCTG
>NZ_JAWRYH010001068.1:0-247 GCF_046534675.1 Pseudomonas sp. SIMBA_067
GGATGAGCGCCAATGTTCCCACGGATATCTGTTTCAGCTTTACCGGTCTGGTTCAGCGTGGCGGCGGAACCGGGCCTCACAAAGATGGCTGGGGCATTACCTTCTACGAAGATAAAGGTTGTCGTACGTTTAAAGATCCGCTGCCAAGCTTTAACTCGCCGATTGCGCGTCTGGTGCAGGAGTATCCGATCAAATCGCATTCGGTGGTGGCGCACATCCGCCAGGCGAATCGCGGGCAGGTGTCGCT
>NZ_JAWRYH010001069.1:0-247 GCF_046534675.1 Pseudomonas sp. SIMBA_067
GTTGGAAAAGTTGCGGGTGATGTGGCTAACGACCTTAAACGATGCTCGCCCCGGAAAAAGCTTCGAGTGATGGATCAATCCAGAAACCAGGGCATGTTCTGAAGCGCTCAGCCGCCGCCCGGACATATTGAAGGGCCAGTTCTACGCAGATCCATCGACGACCGAGATGTTCGGCCGCTTTGCCAGTCTTGATCGTGCCGCCAAAAGGGTCGACCACAAGGTCATCTGGTTCGGTCAAGAAGCGAAT
>NZ_JAWRYH010001070.1:0-247 GCF_046534675.1 Pseudomonas sp. SIMBA_067
GTGTTGCCCATGAGATGAATACCCCGATTGGAGGAGCCGTTATTTCGGTTTCTAATGCCGATATGGCATTAAATAAATTAAATGAAGCCATGAAGCAAGGGCTAACTAAATCAACCCTAGAAGACACAACTACACGCATTGGAGAGAACTTAGCACTGGCAAAAGTTAACTTAAATAAAACAGCGCTGTTGGTGAAAAGCTTTAAAAAAATGGCGATTGATCGCCATAATGATGAGTTTATTGCATG
>NZ_JAWRYH010001071.1:0-247 GCF_046534675.1 Pseudomonas sp. SIMBA_067
GGCGGGCCAACGAACTGATCGGCTTCGATGCACCCATTGAGCACTACGCGGTCGAGGGCCTGGAAGACGCACGTTTGTGGACCTACAACGGCATCGAAATTCCGTGCGGTGGCACACACCTCGATTCACCGGGGCGTATAGGGCGCCTGAGCGTCAGGCGCAAACGCCTGGGCAAAGGTAAGGAACGGCTGATCTGCGCGTTTCCCGATGCCGAAATCGACCTGTCCACCTACCACGGGCACGCACT
>NZ_JAWRYH010001072.1:0-247 GCF_046534675.1 Pseudomonas sp. SIMBA_067
TGCGCGAGGCCAAGTTGCAGAGCAGTTGGAGCGCACCGAACGAAGCCTATGAGAAAGGGGTTGAAACGTTCCTGTCGCGCCTGTTGCTCAGCCCTGAAGGCCAGCCATTACGCACTGCGCTGGCGCAAGCCGCCGAGACCATCGCACCGGCCGGCGCCTTGAATGGTCTGGCGCAAACCTTGCTTCGCCTTACCGTGCCGGGGGTGCCGGACCTGTACCAGGGCGATGAGTTCTGGGACTTCAGCCT
>NZ_JAWRYH010001073.1:0-247 GCF_046534675.1 Pseudomonas sp. SIMBA_067
GCGTAATGAACGAGTCTTTTTTCATCGATCATGTCGATACCGAATGGTGTTTGAGAGCGAATGCCGCCGGTTACGCATTGTTCGGTGTCTGCGCGGCGAGGTTAGACCACGAATTGGGGGATCGAATAGTTCGGCTGTGGGCAATTCGCTGGCGTGCGGTTCCCGTGCACAGTCCGGTTCGCATGTATTACATGTTCCGCAACACAATTCGGCTGCTGGCAGCGACCCCAATGTGCTGGACTTGGCG
>NZ_JAWRYH010001074.1:0-247 GCF_046534675.1 Pseudomonas sp. SIMBA_067
CCTTACACCACAAATTCGCTATTTAATATATCGGGCATGAGCTTTGGTGCGCTATCAAGCCCTGCTGTGCGTGCACTATCCAAAGGGGCAAAATTAGCAGGATGTTGGATGAACACGGGAGAAGGCGGCCTTAGCCCATATCACTTAGAAGGAGGTGCCGATATTGTATTTCAAATTGGCACCGCAAAATACGGTGTACGCGACGAGCAGGGAAATTTAAGTACAGAAAAGCTAAAAGCCGTTGCTG
>NZ_JAWRYH010001075.1:0-247 GCF_046534675.1 Pseudomonas sp. SIMBA_067
CGTGAGGAAACGCCTGTTGCGCCTCTTCGCGTGCGCCGGGCACTTGATAGCGGTGCGTCGCTTTTAACCATTTGCTGAACAGTTTTGGCGCGGCGCGGTCGGGCAGGCTGGCCAGCGCGGCTGCGGTGCGGGTCAGCTGGTCGGCACTGGCCGCGCCGCCGTGCATGGCTGCAGCACTGACCAGCAGTCCCAGCGCCCAGATCGCACCCCGATGGGTGTTGACGCCGCCGGTTGTCGCCATCTTCTG
>NZ_JAWRYH010001076.1:0-247 GCF_046534675.1 Pseudomonas sp. SIMBA_067
GCCGCGACCAGGCGCGGCTCGACGCCGCGTTGCAAGACCTGCCCGAAGACCAGCGCGAGGTCTTCCTGCTGCGCCTGCACGGCGACCTTGAAGTGCCGCAAATTGCCGCCCTCACCGGCGCCCCGCTGGAAACCGTAAAAAGCCGCCTGCGTTACGCCCAGCAGAAACTGCGCCGCCTGCTGGCCGAGGAGATACCTGTATGACCGACTCCCGACAGACCCCGGATTCCGACGACCTGCTGATCCAG
>NZ_JAWRYH010001077.1:0-247 GCF_046534675.1 Pseudomonas sp. SIMBA_067
GTGGATGAGTGACGGGAGGATGGAGTTCGTCGGCCTTTTTCATTAATTCGGTAATAGAATATCCGGCATGCTCCGGGCGGATTTTGAAACGTTTCCTGACCGTATGAACCGCATCACGTCCGGAAATTTTGTCTTTCCAATGCTGTGAGAGCCTGTCATAAACATTCCCCGCACTGGAAAAAAGCGTGTCCCCGCTCCATTGCGGAATATTAATACCGTGCAACAGCGTGTAGGTCGTCGGATTATC
>NZ_JAWRYH010001078.1:0-247 GCF_046534675.1 Pseudomonas sp. SIMBA_067
CGTAATTAACCGTCCAAGGGCCAATTCCTTTTAAAGTAAGCCATTGGTCTAAATCATCCTCCTTGGGGTGAATAGCACAAAATTCAGCGTGATTATGCAGTGCATTTTTACGTGCCTGCGGCATTTTAAAAAAAGCAAAATCACTACCTGCCACTACTTCAGGTGCTGGAAAGTACACATTTTCCTCTTGCTGATCTGCAAGCTGCTGCACTAATTGAGTCACTAGATTATGCGCCGCAGTCACACT
>NZ_JAWRYH010001079.1:0-247 GCF_046534675.1 Pseudomonas sp. SIMBA_067
GCCACCTTGGGGTCATGGGTGACGATGATCACCGTATGCCCCGCCGCGTGCAGCTCAGTGAGGATACGCATCACCTCTTTACCGCTGTGGGAATCGAGTGCCCCGGTGGGCTCGTCGGCGAGAATCACTTCGCCGCCATTCATCAAGGCCCGCGCAATACTCACCCGTTGCTGTTGCCCGCCGGACAACTGGCTCGGCCGGTGGCTGATGTGCCCCGACAGCCCCAGGCGCGCCAGCAACTCCCGAG
>NZ_JAWRYH010001080.1:0-246 GCF_046534675.1 Pseudomonas sp. SIMBA_067
GGGTAACGATGACGCAGAGCACGCACCAGCGGGATCGCGGCCAGGGTTTCACCCACAGAGACCGAGTGCAGCACAATGCCGTCGGGCTTAACTTTGCCGACACAATAGCCATAGCGTTCTGCCCAGCGTTTGCGATAGGCAGGCGCTTTACGACCGCGCAGCCACAGGCGCAGCCAAATCAGTGGCTGAATTAAGTAGAGCAATGCGGTGTAAAAGGTCGTCATAGTTACCGTTACAGCAAATTCG
>NZ_JAWRYH010001081.1:0-246 GCF_046534675.1 Pseudomonas sp. SIMBA_067
ATATTTGCTATTTCAATTCTTGCTTCGTGATCGGTTTTGCATGCAAATTTGTTTTTCTTTGAATCATCATTAGACATCTGTTTGCAAACCGATTTTTGATATGAACTGCATTTATAGTCAGCATTAGCTTCATACATTTGTCCTTCAAAAAGATGCAGTTCACCCGATTCCTTGTGTTCTTTGAGTGTATAAGCTTTCACGATTTCCCTCGTTATGAAATTGACTATTTGGCGATCAACTAAAGGT
>NZ_JAWRYH010001082.1:0-246 GCF_046534675.1 Pseudomonas sp. SIMBA_067
TTGAGCACCACCCGGTCGCCGATCACCACCGAGCTGTTGGACTGTTCGGCGCTGAGGTAGCGCACTGCACTTTCGTCGTTCAACGCCAGGCCTGCCAACGGCTCCGTGCTTTCGAAACGCAGCTCACCCTCGCCGTTGCCACACGGCAGGCGCATGCCCTCCTGGCAGGCGCGCAGCACGGCGCGGATGAAGGGTTCGAGGACGAAGGCATCGGTGATCAGGCCGACCTGATGGGCGCGGCGCACC
>NZ_JAWRYH010001083.1:0-246 GCF_046534675.1 Pseudomonas sp. SIMBA_067
CAAAAGGCCGCAATTGCGACCTTTTATATGTTTAAGTAGTTACTAGGGTCTGTTTACCTTTGTGGATTAAAATTTGTTCAAACTAGTGGCGGTTTAATCGCGGCGCGAGGTTTGTAACCTAGTGGGCTAAGTAAAAACCGAGCAACAAAGAGTAAATCGCCCCTAGGCAGAACCCTTCGGGCAGCGCCTGTTTGGCATTAATGCTGCGTTATCGCCTATTTATGGGGAATAACCACACCACATAGG
>NZ_JAWRYH010000120.1:0-360 GCF_046534675.1 Pseudomonas sp. SIMBA_067
GGTCATTGGCAAACAGGCGCATCAGGTGCGAGAGCAAATCATCATCGCCAATGAACGGTGCCAGCGGATCCACCTGGCCGCCGCGCAGATAACGAATGGCCACCGGTTGCAGTGACACCTCGGCATCAATGGCACTGGCCAGCAAGCGTCCGTGGAAGGTACGCAGGCTGCGCCCGTCGGTGGTGGTGCCCTCCGGGAACATCAGCAGCGGGTGCTGCTGCTCCAGATGGCGGGTCATCTGCTTGCGGATCAACTGGCTGTCGCCCGAGCCCCGGCGGATAAACAGGCTGCCGGCCTTGGCCGCCAACCAGCCGGCGACCGGCCAGGTGCGCACTTCGGCCTTGGACAGGAACGACATCG
>NZ_JAWRYH010001084.1:0-246 GCF_046534675.1 Pseudomonas sp. SIMBA_067
CTGAGCGCCAACCTGCAGGCGCTGGGGCTGTTCGGCATCGATGAGGTCTTCGCCTGCCAACACAGCCTCGCCGAACGCGGGCTCGCGGCGCCGGCCAGTGCCGAAGCACTGGGCAGTGCACAAATCTCCCAACTGATTGACCGTTACGACCAGGTGATCACCCTCTGATGTCGACTCTCCATGTGGTATCACACTCCCCCTTCACCGACAGCCGGCTCGCCAGTTGCCTGCGCATCTGCGCTGCCG
>NZ_JAWRYH010001085.1:0-246 GCF_046534675.1 Pseudomonas sp. SIMBA_067
GTCTACATTGCAGAAATCGCCCCCGCCAATAAACGTGGCCAGCTGGTCACCCTGCAGGAGCTGATGATCGTCAGCGGTCAGCTGCTGGCGTACATCTCCAACGCCACCTTTAACGATATCTGGGGCGGCGAAAATACCTGGCGCTGGATGCTGGCGCTGTCGATTGTCCCCGCTGTTCTGCTCTGGATCGGTATGATTTTTATGCCTGAAACCCCGCGCTGGCACGTAATGAAAGGCCGCAGTCAG
>NZ_JAWRYH010001086.1:0-246 GCF_046534675.1 Pseudomonas sp. SIMBA_067
CTGCACGAAGACTTCCGGCGCGGGTCAGTTTCGAGGCCTGTCATGTTCGGCACGTTACAACAAATGTGGGAGCGAGTTTGCCCCGCGAAGCGCCGTGAGGGCGGCGCTAGATGTCAGCAGCCCCACACGACTCAAGGCAGGCGCATGCAGGCCACTGATCAATCCCCGAAAGCCCTCTGGAAACTGAAGAAAAAGTCGGCGTAATCGTCAGATCTCAAGATTTTGTGAGCTCAGTGAAGAAAATCT
>NZ_JAWRYH010001087.1:0-246 GCF_046534675.1 Pseudomonas sp. SIMBA_067
GTAGCCCGTGTAGTTGCCGTACGGATCGCAATAGAACATCACTCCGTTCACCTGGAAGTAGGTGATCATCTCCTCGACGTCGTCCGGCAGGTAGAGCGTGTGCGTCTCGCCCGGCGGTTCGTAGACGTAGCTGCCCTCGGTCGCTTCCCAGTCGTGTTCGAGATAGCGCCAGCGGCCCTTGAGAACCATGCCGTGGACCGCCTGCGGATGACGATGGCGGCTCAGCACGCCCGACTTGCGCACGCG
>NZ_JAWRYH010001088.1:0-246 GCF_046534675.1 Pseudomonas sp. SIMBA_067
GTTCGTGCAACGAAGAAACGGTCCAGGTGGGCGCGATGCCTTCTGGTTGCTCGCGATGGTGTGCATTCAGCCAGCAGGTCGCAAGCCCGGCGTTGATGCCACCGAGAATATCGGACTCGGCAGTGTCGCCAACCATCAGCACGCGTGAACGGTCAGGATTGCCCGCCTGTTCCAGCGCATAATCGAAAATTTTCTTATTCGGTTTGGCAACGCCAACTTCTTCGGAAATCACCAGCAAATCGAAGT
>NZ_JAWRYH010000121.1:0-359 GCF_046534675.1 Pseudomonas sp. SIMBA_067
ATTCTGTTTGGGAAATTGGTGCTCAACGTACCTCTATCCGCGCTAAGGCAAAAGAAGATTTTAATAAAAGATCTGGGAATCCACTCAGGTATAGTCCAGATAAAACAACGTATGTATTCGTTACTCCACAACGCTTTCCTGGTAAAAATAAGTGGGTAGAGGAGAAAAAAGCTCTCAATATTTGGCTGAATATCTGTGTCATTGATGCTGATGATCTTGTCCATTGGTTAGAAATTTATCCTGCGGTCGCTCAGTGGTTGTCAGTAAAAATAGGTCATCGGCCACAGGGATTACGTAATATTGAAGAGTCATGGAGCGAGTGGATTCACGCAACGAGAACACCTCTCACTCCCGATGTT
>NZ_JAWRYH010001089.1:0-246 GCF_046534675.1 Pseudomonas sp. SIMBA_067
GGCGATTGTCACCACCGACGCCAATGAGATGACCACGCAGATGGCGAAGCTGTTTGCCGCGGCCGGACAGGAAGTACCGGAAGTGAAGTACCTGTTCGAAATCAACCCGGATCATCCGCTGGTGAAACGTGTTGCGGATACGCAGGATGAAGCACGCTTCGGTGAGTGGATTGAGCTGCTGCTGGATCAGGCCTTGCTGGCCGAGCGCGGCACGCTGGACGATCCTAACCAGTTTATCCGCCGCAT
>NZ_JAWRYH010001090.1:0-246 GCF_046534675.1 Pseudomonas sp. SIMBA_067
CTGGCTGATAAATTCACATCTTCAGGTGTCGTCATTCCGACGTCGACGCTCGAAGGCAGATACTCCATTGCTGCGAGATTTAGACCCGCATACCCACCCGCGAAGAGGAGATCAGATGAAAGCCTCTTTTTAATACTATTTACGAAATCCACAGGGGATCTCTTCCCTGAAACCAGGCCTGCGGCGGTTATGCCGAATGCCAAATAAAATTTAGCTGCGGACGGCAAAACAGTCGTTAATGTCCGG
>NZ_JAWRYH010001091.1:0-246 GCF_046534675.1 Pseudomonas sp. SIMBA_067
CTGCGCGATTCACCGGTGCACGCGGTGAAGGAGGCGCGCCACACGATGGACGCGGTCGGCTGGGCCGCGATTCTGCCGCAGATGCTCGCGGCGCTCGGCGCGCTGTTCGCGGTCGGGGGCGTCGGCGGCGTGGTGTCCGGGCTCGTCAAGGACTGGGTGCCGATCGACTCGCCGTTCGCCGTCGTCGCCGCCTACACGGTCGGCATGGCGCTGTTCACGATGATCATGGGCAACGGGTTCGCCGCG
>NZ_JAWRYH010001092.1:0-246 GCF_046534675.1 Pseudomonas sp. SIMBA_067
GGGCGACACCGAGATCCTCAGCAAGGACGAAAAATACGGCTACGCGCGGTTTCAGGAATACGGCTGCATTGCCTGCCACCAAGGCGTCAATATCGGCGGCAACATGCTGCAGAAGTTCGGCGTGCTGGGCGATTTTTTCGCTGACCGCGGCAACCCCACGCCTGCCGACCTGGGGCGCTTCAACGTCACGGGCGATGAAGAAGACCGGCATGTGTTCAAGGTGCCTAGCCTGCGCAATGTCGCGGT
>NZ_JAWRYH010001093.1:0-246 GCF_046534675.1 Pseudomonas sp. SIMBA_067
GTTGAACTGGTTAGAGAATATGAAAACTATTTTTCATGGTCTTGTGAGTAATCAAAACCTTATTAAAGTGAGGTAGATTAATTAATTTAACTGCAGACAAAAGCTGTTAAATAAATTAATCTATCACTTACTATCAATATTTGACATATCTAGCCTAGATAGTAGCTTTGTCTAATGGAATGAAATTATTTAAATGAGTAAAAAAAGTGGCTCGTATTATACGCCTGATAACCTTGCATGTTTTAT
>NZ_JAWRYH010001094.1:0-246 GCF_046534675.1 Pseudomonas sp. SIMBA_067
GGAGGGAGTTGCGGAAGATTTCGACCCCACGGGGTAAACCCATTGGCTTTCCAGCCATTCGTCATACCTCTTTTTGCTGTAGATGATCCGGCCGCCGTGCTTCATCCAGACGCCTGCGGGGATCTTCCCATCCAAGCGCCGATGCTCCAGTGAGCGTTTAGTGCAGCCGATCAGTTCGGCCATGCGCTGTTCGGTGACTTTGTCAACGTCACCGGTAGTTTCGGTTTCCATGGATGGTCTCCACGC
>NZ_JAWRYH010001095.1:0-246 GCF_046534675.1 Pseudomonas sp. SIMBA_067
CGTGGCTACAGCGTCATGAGTTACTGGAGCGAGAGCAACACCAACCAGAACTTCAGTAAAGGCGGGGTCGAGGCTTACTCCTCGGGCCCGCTGATCGACGACATCGCGGCGATCCAGAAGCTCTACGGCGCCAACTACAACACGCGTGCCGGCGACACCACCTACGGTTTCAACTCCAACACCGGGCGTGATTTCTACAGCGCCACTTCCAATGCCGACAAGCTGGTGTTTTCGGTATGGGACGGT
>NZ_JAWRYH010001096.1:0-246 GCF_046534675.1 Pseudomonas sp. SIMBA_067
GTGCGGCCCCGCCCGTTTTACCCAGGACCTGTACGAAGGGTTGCGCACCGTGAACGTTCCCGACGCTCGCATCCATGCCGAAGCCTTCGGGCCCTCGACGCTCAGGCGGCACACCGATGACGACCAGCCTGTGCTGCAACAGCCGCCGGCTGCGAGCGAACCCGTGCCGGTGGACTCTGCCAGCTCGGCCAAGGAGGCGCGCTGGGCACCGGGCAGCGGGACCTTGCTGGAGCTTGCCGAGGCGCG
>NZ_JAWRYH010001097.1:0-246 GCF_046534675.1 Pseudomonas sp. SIMBA_067
GTAATAAACTATCAAAAAACCAGCAAGAAATAGCGGCCCACTCGCTTAAAGTGAATTTTATTCAATATTTAAAAAGCATGAACTCGGCCAAAAAAAGCCATATCGCGCTTTATTTAAGCAATGATGGCGAATTAGATACTTCATTGTTAATTAATGAATTATGGAGCATTGAACAGCATGTTTACTTACCTGTAATTCACCCTTTCAACGGGGCTAATTTACTATTTCAACGATATGAAAAAAACT
>NZ_JAWRYH010001098.1:0-246 GCF_046534675.1 Pseudomonas sp. SIMBA_067
CTCACGGTCATCCCGGTGATGCCGACTTCCGCTAAGGCTTCACGGACATCATCGAGTTTGAATGGTTTGATAATCGCATCAATCTTTTTCATGTCAGACCCTTTTTCACTCCCTCCATGGTCAGAGGGTTTATCAAGTATAAATGTTGCTGGCGCTGTCGGGCGGTAATATCCGGGATTCTTCAGGTTGCCGCAAGCGCTGCCAGATTATGCTGACCGCACCCATTCTGATTCGGGCCTGAGCAGG
>NZ_JAWRYH010001099.1:0-246 GCF_046534675.1 Pseudomonas sp. SIMBA_067
GTGATGTTCTCGGAAGTCACGGAAGTGCGTGATGCGATTCACCTGCTGACGCCGCGGGGGATTAATCAGGAAGTCGGTAAGCGCTTACTGGAGGAGATGGCCGGGTATGATAATTACCTCGACCAGGGCCAGACCGATCGCAGCGCTAACCCGTCGCCGGGCAATAAGAAAGGCGGGCTGGCGAACGTGGTGGAAAAAGCGCTTGGCTCGATCGCAAAATCGGGACGCAGCGCCATTGTTGAAGTG
>NZ_JAWRYH010001100.1:0-245 GCF_046534675.1 Pseudomonas sp. SIMBA_067
GGGGGATAAGCGCATGGGTGTTGATTATATGCTGGATAAAGCTGCATTAACGCAGATGACGACCGCCATCAAGTGGGAAACTGCGTCCGGTGACAAAGCAACTGGTAAGTAAGTAATCGACCAGGTCGATCACTTCTTTCTCGCCAGGCGCGGTTTTCATCAGTGATTTATTCAGCGCCTGTTGTCGATATTCGGCATCATCATGTTCATTAAACAGGATCAGCGATGGCGCAATAGAATTCACT
>NZ_JAWRYH010001101.1:0-245 GCF_046534675.1 Pseudomonas sp. SIMBA_067
GCCGTAGATGGTATCGAAACGCCTGATTGGGATGCCGTGCGTTTGCAGTTGGTCGATAAAATTGGCGATGAAAGCACCACCATTACAGTAGCGCCATTTGGCAGCGACCAACGGCGGGATGTAAAGCTCGATTTACGTCACTGGGCGTTTGAGCCTGATAAAGAAGATCCGGTATCTTCGCTGGGGATTCGTCCTCGTGGGCCGCAAATTGAACCTGTACTGGAAAATGTGCAACCAAACTCGGC
>NZ_JAWRYH010000122.1:0-358 GCF_046534675.1 Pseudomonas sp. SIMBA_067
GTTTGCAAAATGCTTATTTTGATACACCAAGCAGAGAGCTAAGAGCACTCGATATTGGTTTTAGAACGCGTTGTACAGACGAGCGCTGTGAACAAACAATTAAGCTAGCTGGAGAAGTGGTAGGGGGCTTACATCAGCGCCCAGAGTACAATCTTCCAATAGAAACAAACCGGCCAAATCTAATGGCGTTTGATTCATCAATTTGGCCTCACGGTATGCAAATTGATGCCATATCACAAAATCTATTCCCTATTTTTAGTACTAATTTTATTCGCCGTACGTGGTTAATAGAAACCCCAAATGGTGCCAAAATTGAAGTGGTATTAGATAAAGGTGAAATTGCTGCGTCAGGTAAGGT
>NZ_JAWRYH010000017.1:0-115815 GCF_046534675.1 Pseudomonas sp. SIMBA_067
CGCTGCAGGCCCCATCCTGGGGCCCAGCGCTTGACGGGCATCCATGCCCGTCACCTCCCTCCGCAAGCCCTGCGCTCCGCCTCCTGAAGTCGCAATCCGCGTCGCCTGAGCTATCGCGCGCTTAGAAGCAAGAGCAAGAGCAAGAGCAAGAGCAAGAGCCGGAGCCGGAGCCGGAGCCGGAGCCCTGGGCATTGTGGCAAGCCTGGGGCGAACCCTGCGCGCGCTGCGCGGTCTGCATGTGCTAAGCATATGCTTCATACCTTCGCAGGTGGGTTTTGCCCCCGCGCTTGTGTCATCATGCTCCGACCGCCGGTGAGTCCTCCTAAAGCCTTCTATGAACAAACCATACGCATTGCTGCTTGCCTTCGCCCTGCTCCAGGGCTGCCAGAGCCTGGCCCCGCAAAAGGCCGAGCCTCCCGTCGCCGAAGCCGGCAAGGGCGAGGCCCAGAAGCCCGTGGTGTATGGCTCGTTCAAGCAGGACACGCTGTATAGCCTGCTGGTCGCGGAGCTGGCCGGCCAGCGCAACCGCTTCGACATTGCCCTGGCCAACTACACCGACCAGGCAGCAAAAACCCAGGACCCCGCGGTTTCCGAACGCGCCTACCGCATCGCTGAATACCTCGGCGCCGACGAGCCGTCACTGGACAACGCACTGGTCTGGGCCCGCAACGACCCGCAGAACCTCGACGCCCAGCGCGCCGCCGCCATCCAGCTGGCCCGCGCCGGCCGCTATGACGACTCCATGGCCTACATGGAAAAGGTGCTACAGGGCCAGGGCGACACCCACTTCGACTTCCTCGCCCTGTCCGCCGCCGAAACCGACCAGAGCACCCGCGACGGCCTGCTGCAAAGCTTCGAGCGCCTGCTGGTGAAATACCCGGACAACGGCCAGCTGGTGTTCGGCAAGGCCCTGTTGCTGAACCAGGACGGCAAGGCCGAAGAGGCGCTGGAACTGCTCGAATCCCACCCGGCGCACAACGGCGAAATTGCCCCGATCTTGCTGCGCGCCCGCCTGTTGCAAGCCCTGGACCGCGGCTCCGAGGCACTGCCCCTGCTGCGCGGTGCAATTCGCGACAACCCGGATGACAAGCGCCTGCGCCTGACCTACGCCCGCACCCTGGTCGAGCAGGACCGCATCGCTGATGCCAAGGGCGAGTTCCTCAGCCTGGTCCAGCAATACCCGGACGATGACGAACTGCGCTATTCCCTGGCCCTGGTGTGCCTGGAGAACAAAGACTGGGATGAAGCCGAAGGCTACCTGCAGGAACTGGTCGAGCGTGACAGCAACGTCGACGCCGCGCACCTGAACCTGGGCCGCATCCGCGAGGAACGCCACGACCCCGCTGGCGCCCTGCGCGAATACGCCCTGGTCGGCCCTGGCCCCGACTACCTGCCGGCGCAGCTGCGCCAGGCAGACATCCTGATTGCCAACGGCCGCGGCACCGAGGCCTCGCGCCTGCTCGCCGAGGCCCGCGAAGCCCAGCCGGACTATGCCATCCAGCTGTTCCTGATCGAATCGGAAAGCTACAGCAACAACAACAAGGACGCCCAGGCCAGCCAGGTATTGCAACAAGCCATCCAGCGCTACCCCGACGACCTCAACCTGCTGTACACCCGCGCCATGCTGGCCGAAAAACGCGACGACATGGTGCAGCTGGAAAAAGACCTGCGCGCCATCATCGCCCGCGAACCGGAAAACGCCATGGCGTTGAACGCCCTGGGCTACACCCTGGCCGACCGCACCACGCGCTACGCCGAAGCCAAGGCGCTGATCGACAAGGCCCACCAGCTGACCCCGGACGACCCGGCGGTACTCGACAGCCTGGGCTGGGTCAACTACCGCCTGGGCAACCTCGACGAGGCTGAAACCTACCTGCGCCAAGCCTTTGCCAACTTCCCCGACCACGAAGTGGCCGCCCACCTGGGCGAAGTGCTGTGGGCCAACGGCAAGCGCCGCGAAGCCCGCCAGGTATGGGCCAAGGGCTTCGAAGCCCAGGCCGACAGCCCCATCCTGCGCAAGACCCTCCTGCGCCTGACCGGATCCGAGACCCTTTAACGCCATGTTTTTGCGCCATTGCATCACCTTCACCCTGATCGCCCTGCTGGCCGGCTGTGCCGGCTTCGGTAGCCGCGAAGCCCTGCAAGGTCACGGCGACCCACAACAGTGGCGGGCCCATAAAGAGCAGCTGAGCAGCCTTGATGGCTGGCAGATCAACGGCAAGGTCGGGATCCGCGCCCCGCGCGACTCCGGCAGCGGCACGCTGTTCTGGCTGCAGCGCCAGGACTATTACGACATTCGCCTGGCTGGGCCGCTCGGCCGTGGTGCCGCACGCCTGACCGGCCGACCCGGCGGCGTGGTGCTGGAAGTGGCCAACCAAGGCCGCTTCGAGGCCACCAGCCCGGAAGCCCTGCTGGAAGAGCAGCTTGGCTGGCAGTTGCCCGTGTCGCACCTGGTCTGGTGGGTCCGCGGCCTGCCCGCTCCCGACAGCAAGAGCAAGCTGACCCTGGACGGCGACAGCCGCCTGGCCAGCCTCGAGCAGGATGGCTGGCAGGTACAGTACCTGAGCTACACCGAGCAGAATGGCTACTGGTTGCCCGAGCGCCTGAAACTGCACGGCAAGGACCTGGACGTGACCCTGGTGGTCAAGGACTGGCAGCCACGCCAGCTGGGGCACTGATCACATGCAGAAAATCACCCTGCCCGCCCCGGCCAAGCTCAACCTGTGGCTGCATATCATCGGCCGTCGCGCGGATGGTTATCACGAGCTGGAAACCGTGTTCCAGTTTCTCGACCATGGCGACGAACTGAGTTTCGCCGTTCGTGACGATGGCGTGATCCGCCTGCACACCGAGATCGAGGCCGTGCCGCACGACAGCAACCTGATCGTGCGTGCCGCCCGCAAGTTGCAGGAACAGTCCGGCAGCCCACTGGGCGCCGACATCTGGCTGACCAAGGTGCTGCCCATGGGTGGCGGCATCGGCGGCGGCAGTTCGGACGCCGCTACCACCCTGCTGGCCCTCGCCCACCTGTGGCAACTGGACTGGGACGAAGACCGCCTGGCCGCATTGGGCCTGAGCCTGGGCGCCGACGTACCGGTATTCGTGCGCGGCCATGCGGCGTTCGCCCAGGGCGTGGGCGAGCAACTGACCCCGGTCGACCCGCACGAGCCTTGGTATGTCGTGCTGGTGCCGCAAGTGTCTGTCAGCACAGTAGAAATTTTTTCACATCCACAGTTGACACGTGATTCCCTCCCCCTTAATATGCGCCCCGTTCCCGAGGGAAACAGTCGAAATGACTGCCAACCGGTGGTAGAGCAGAGTTATCCAGAAGTTCGCAATGCGTTGAATTCACTGGGTAAATTCACTGAGGCTCGACTAACCGGCACTGGAAGTTGTGTGTTTGGGGCCTTCCCAAACAAAGCCGAAGCTGATAAAGTTCTGGCCCTTCTTTCAGCGACCCAAACAGGGTTTGTGGCGAAAGGAAGCAATATTTCGATGTTGCATCGCAAGCTGCAAAGTCTGGTCAAGAAGTCGAGCGCATAAGCGTTCGCAGCAACAGATACAGGGGCGTCGCCAAGCGGTAAGGCAGCAGGTTTTGATCCTGCCATGCGTTGGTTCGAATCCAGCCGCCCCTGCCATTTTCCTATACTCATCCAGGTATACCCTCAGCCTTCAGGTACTGCGCGTGTCCAAGATGATGGTCTTTACGGGGAACGCTAACCCCGATCTGGCTCGGCGTGTCGTACGTCAGCTGCATATCCCTCTCGGTGACGTCTCTGTCGGTAAATTCTCCGACGGCGAGATCAGCACTGAGATCAATGAAAATGTTCGCGGTAAAGACGTTTTCATTATTCAGCCGACTTGTGCCCCGACCAACGATAACCTGATGGAACTGGTAGTGATGGCCGACGCCTTCCGCCGCTCCTCAGCATCCCGAATCACCGCCGTGATTCCTTACTTCGGATATGCCCGCCAGGACCGCCGTCCGCGTTCGGCACGTGTAGCCATCAGCGCCAAAGTTGTCGCTGACATGCTCACTGTCGTAGGTATCGACCGTGTACTCACCGTCGACCTGCACGCTGACCAGATCCAAGGCTTCTTCGATATCCCCGTCGACAACATCTACGGCTCGCCCGTACTTGTCGATGACATCGAAGACCAGCGTTTCGAGAACCTGATGATCGTCTCCCCGGACATTGGTGGTGTCGTGCGCGCACGTGCCGTTGCCAAGTCCCTGGGCGTCGACCTGGGTATCATCGACAAACGCCGCGAGAAGGCTAACCACTCCGAGGTTATGCACATCATCGGCGACGTCGAAGGGCGCACCTGCATCCTGGTAGACGACATGGTCGACACCGCCGGCACCCTGTGCCACGCGGCCAAAGCCCTGAAAGAGCACGGCGCTGCCAAGGTTTACGCCTACTGCACGCACCCTGTTCTGTCGGGCCGCGCGATCGAGAACATCGAGAAGTCGGTACTGGACGAGCTGGTGGTGACCAACACCGTTCCGCTGTCCGCCGCTGCTCAAGCCTGTGACCGTATCCGCCAGCTGGATATCGCACCGGTTGTAGCTGAAGCGGTCCGCCGCATCAGCAACGAAGAATCGATCAGCGCGATGTTCCGCTAAGCGGAACGCGTGTTGATGTGAAGCGCCCCGCCCCAACATGTGTTGGGGCGGGGCTTTTTTGCCATCCCCGTTGGCGCTGGTCGCAAACGCCTTCGGGGGGCTATTTTGGAGAAACAAAATGACTGATTTTATTCTGAACGCCCAAGCGCGTACTGACCTGGGGAAAGGTGCGAGCCGCCGCCTGCGTCATGCGCTGAGCATCCCGGCCGTTGTCTACGGTGGTGATAAAGAAGCTCAATCCCTGACCATCGTGGCCAAGGAAATCACCAAGCTGTTCGAAAACGAAGCTGCTTTCAGCCACGTTATCGAACTGAATGTTGACGGCGTCAAGCAGAACGTCATCATCAAGGCCATGCAGCGCCACCCAGCCAAGCAGTTCATCATGCACGCCGACTTCGTTCGCGTTGTTGCTGGCCAGAAACTGACCGCTGTTGTTCCAGTGCACTTCATCAACGAAGAAGCACCGGTCAAGAAAGGCGGCGAGATCTCCCACGTTGTTGCCGAGATCGAAGTTTCCTGCGAAGCCAAAGACCTGCCTGAGTTCATCGAAGTTGACCTGGCCAACGCCGAAGTCGGCACCATCATCCACCTGTCGGACCTGAAAGCTCCGAAAGGCGTAGAGTTCGTAGCTCTGGCCCACGGTGATGACAAAGCTGTTGCCAACGTTCACGCTCCACGCGTTGCTCCAGAAGCAGAAGGCGCTGCCGAGTAATCCACTCGCACGCCGGCGTTGATCGGGTTACAGTGCCGCGCGCACTGTAACCCACCAACTCCAAGGAAGAGCCCCTGACGTGACCGCCATCCAGTTGATCGTTGGCCTGGGTAACCCCGGCCCCGAATACGAACAGACCCGGCATAACGCAGGGGCTCTTTTCGTTGAACGCATTGCCAGCGCCCAGCGTATTTCGCTTACCGCTGACAAAAAGTATTTCGGCCTGACGGCTAAATTCAGCCATCAGGGCAACGACGTTCGTTTGTTGATCCCCACCACCTACATGAACCGCAGCGGCCAGTCCGTAGCGGCCTTGGCCAATTTCTTCCGCATCAAGCCGGAAGCAATCCTGGTGGCACACGACGAACTCGACCTGCCTCCGGGCGTTGCCAAGCTCAAGCGCGGCGGCGGCCATGGTGGGCACAACGGCCTGCGCGACATCATCGCGCAGCTCGGCAACCAGAACGACTTCCACCGCCTGCGGCTTGGCATTGGCCACCCGGGCGACGCCAAACTGGTCTCCAACTTCGTCCTGGGCCGCGCGCCGCGCGCCGAGCAGGAGAAGCTCGACGCCAGCATCGATTTTGCCCTCGGCGTGCTGCCGGACGTGCTTGCCGGCGACTTTGCCAAGGCGATGCGCGAACTGCACAGCCAGAAGGCCTGATTTCCTTTAGAGAGGGGAATACCCATGGGTTTCAATTGCGGCATCGTCGGCCTGCCCAACGTCGGCAAGTCCACCCTGTTCAACGCCCTGACCAAGTCTGGCATCGCGGCGGAGAACTTCCCTTTCTGCACCATCGAGCCAAACAGCGGCATCGTGCCGATGCCCGACGCTCGTCTGGCTGCGCTGGCTGAAATCGTCAAGCCAAACCGCATCCTGCCGACCACCATGGAATTCGTCGACATCGCCGGCCTGGTTGCCGGTGCCTCGAAAGGCGAAGGCCTGGGTAACAAGTTCCTCGCCAACATCCGCGAGACCGACGCCATTGCCCACGTGGTGCGCTGCTTCGAAGACGAGAACGTGATTCACGTTTCCAACAGCGTCGGCCCCAAGCGTGACATCGAGATCATCGACCTCGAACTGATCTTCGCCGACCTCGATAGCTGCGAGAAGCAACTGCAGAAGGTTACCCGCAACGCCAAAGGCGGCGACAAGGAAGCCTTGGCGCAAAAGGCCATTCTGGAAAAGCTGATCCCGCACTTCACCGAAGGCAAGCCTGCGCGCAGCCTGATGAAGAACATGGCTGACGACGAAAAAGCCGTCATCCGTGGCTTCCACCTGCTGACCAGCAAGCCGGTGATGTACATCGCCAACGTCGCCGAAGACGGCTTCGACAACAACCCGCACCTGGACGTGGTCAAGGCCATCGCCGAGGAAGAAGGCGCGGTAGTGGTGCCGGTGTGCAACAAGATCGAAGCAGAAATCGCCGAGCTGGACGACGGTGAAGAGAAAGACATGTTCCTCGAGGCCCTGGGCCTGGAAGAGCCTGGCCTGAACCGCGTGATCCGCGCCGGTTACGAGCTGCTGAACCTGCAAACCTACTTCACTGCCGGCGTGCAGGAAGTGCGTGCCTGGACCGTTCGCATCGGTGCCACCGCACCGCAAGCGGCCGGGGTTATCCACACCGACTTCGAAAAAGGCTTCATCCGCGCTGAAGTGGTGGCCTATGACGACTTCATCCAGTTCAAGGGTGAAAGCGGTGCCAAGGAAGCCGGTAAATGGCGCCTGGAAGGCAAGGATTACATCGTCAAAGACGGCGACGTGATGCACTTCCGCTTCAACGTCTGATGGGTGCCGTGGAACTCCACGGTACTTGAAAGACTTCAAAACCCCCGTAATCGCCAAGCGATACGGGGGTTTTGTGTTTAAGGGCCATGCATTTGCAGCACCGGCCGAGAAAAAGCCGGGGCCAGGATGTTGCTTGGTCAGCGATGGGCCGCAAAGCGGCCCCCGATGTCAGCATCTAAGCTGTGATGGAGCACCCTCCTCCCCCAGAGCCTGCGCCATGCCCGAACCACCTCGCGTCGACTGGCAACGCTGGCTGCCCGGCCTGGTCACCCTGCTCCACTATCAACGCGCCTGGCTAGCCAAGGACATCGCCGCCGGCCTGGTGCTGACAACCATGCTGGTCCCCGTGGGCATCGCCTACGCCGAAGCGTCCGGCGTACCCGGTATCTACGGCCTGTACGCCACCATCATCCCGTTGCTGGCCTACGCCCTGTTCGGCCCTAGCCGCATCCTTGTGCTGGGCCCGGACTCGGCACTGGCCGCGCCGATCCTGGCGGTGGTGGTGCAGTACGCTGCGAGCGACCCGCAGCGGGCAATCGCCATCGCCAGCATGATGGCGCTGGTCGCCGGGGCGTTCTGTGTGATTGCCGGACTGCTGCGCCTGGGCTTCATCACCGAGTTGCTGTCCAAGCCGATCCGCTATGGCTACATGAACGGCATCGCCCTGACGGTGTTGATCAGCCAACTGCCCAAACTGTTCGGCCTGTCCGTGGACAGCCAAGGCCCACTGCGGGATATCTGGAACCTGATCCAGGCCTTGCTCGCCGGCCAGGGTCATTGGCCAAGCTTCATGGTCGGTGGCGCCAGTTTGGCGCTGATCCTGCTGCTCAAGCCATTCAAGCGCCTGCCAGGCATCCTCATTGCCGTGGTACTGGCCACGCTGGCGGTGAGCCTGCTGGGGCTCGACCAGCAAGGCGTGAAAGTGCTCGGCAAGTTGCCGCAAGGGCTGCCCAGCTTTGCCTTGCCCTGGGTCAGCGATATCGACCTGGTGGAGGTGCTGCTTGGCGGCATCGCGGTGGCGCTGGTGTCGTTCGCCGATACCAGTGTGCTGTCACGTTCCTATGCCGCACGCCTGAAAATGCCGGTCAACCCGAACCAGGAAATGTTTGGCCTGGGCGTAGCCAATCTCGCCTCAGGGCTGTTTCAGGGCATCCCCATCAGCAGCAGCTCGTCGCGCACACCGGTGGCCGAAGCTGCCGGTTCGCAAACCCAGCTCACCGGCATTATCGGTGCGCTGGCGGTCACCCTGTTGCTGCTGGTGGCGCCCAACCTGATGCAGCACCTGCCCAACAGCGCCCTGGCGGCTGTGGTGATTGCCGCAGCAGTGGGGCTGTTCGAGTTCGCCGACCTCAAACGTATATTCCGCATGCAGCAGTGGGAGTTCTGGCTGTCGTTCACCTGCTTCGTCGGCGTGGCGGTGTTTGGCGCCATTCCCGGTATCTGCATTGCGGTGGCAATAGCGGTGATCGAGTTTCTGTGGGACGGCTGGCGGCCACACCATGCAGTGCTGGGCCGGGTGGATGGCACCCGGGGGTACCACGATGTGCAGCGTTATCCACAGGCACGACGCATTCCGGGGCTGGTGTTGCTGCGTTGGGACGCGCCGCTGTTCTTTGCCAATGCCGAGCAGTTCCAGAGCACAGTGATGGCGGCTGTAGACGAGTCGCCGACGCCGGTGCAGCGGCTGCTAATCGCCGCGGAACCGGTGACCAGTATCGACATCACCTCGGCAGATATGCTGGCCGAGCTGGACCGTGCACTGGAGGCACGAGGGGTGGAATTGCAGTTTGCCGAGATGAAAGATCCGGTGAAGGACAAGATGCGGCGGTTCGGGTTGTTTCAGCATATGGGGGAAAAGGCCTTTCACCCCACGGTGGGTGCCGCTGTGGATGCCTATCTGGAAGAAAGTGGGGTTGATTGGCAGCCCTAGGTTCCCTGTGCTGGCTGCTTCGCGAACTCACCCGCGAAGCAGCGCACGCCGAGCACGAAGCCGGTCAATCCAGATCAACATGGCACTGGCATACACCGAGACCGCCAGAAACAAGGCCATGCGCACCGCAAAGGCCTTGTACACATCCTGCCCACCCGCACTGTCCTGCACCGACTGCCCAAGCAAGATCAGCAGGGTCGTCAGGCAACTGACCCAGTACGCCGGGCCCTGCCGACTCGGCACGGCTTGATACAGCCGCCGCGCCTGCCACAGGACGAACAGCAGCACCCAGAGGAAGAACATCCACAGGTGCACGAACAGGCTCAACGCGCCCCACATCAGTATCGCCAGCAGGCCGGCAAGCAAGGTCGAACCAATCAGCTCTCGGCTGGCATGCCGTGCGCGGGTTTCCCCGGCCTGCTGCCCCAGGCTTACCGCCTTCATGATCAGCGGCATGTACTGGTCCGGGGCAATCAACGCCAGCAGAAACGCAGGCATCACGATCAGCGTGGCGCGCAATGCCACCCAGCTGACATGCTCGGTGCCCGGCAGCGGTGGTACCGGTTGCGCCGATGCACCAGCAGGTTCGGGAAACAGCATATGCGCCAGCGCCGTGCCCAGCACTGCCAGCAGCATGCCTTTGGCCAGCGCTTCGACCACCGACAGCGCCAAGGTGAAGTCGCTGGTGCCGGCGGCGGCGATCATGGTCAGGCCGACCACCAGCAAGTTGGCCAGCAGGCCGTTGCCGCCCTCAAGGGCGTAGCGCAAGGTGAGGAAAACACCTACGCCCACCAGCAACACCCCGCTCAGCGGTGCGTGGCGCAACAGCGGAATCAGCAACAGCCCGCTGCCACAGGCGAGCAGTACCAGCACCGCCAGGGCCGGCGCCGCTCGCAGGGGCAGTGGGTGGCTGCGCATGGCCAGCAACAGCACAGCGAACACCGGTGCCAGGATCGGCACCGGCAAGCCAATGCCAAAACTCACCGCCAGGCACAGCGCCACACCCCAGGCCAGGCGCAGGGCGCGCAGGCGGCGCAACTCAATAGGCATAGGACAACCAGCTCATCAACCACATGAACAGCCGGCCCAGCAGGTTCAGCGGGTTACCTTCGCTGGGCAGCGCCATGACCTCCGCCTGCCCGCCTACCCGCAGCCCGCGCTTGTCCGGCAGCTGATCACGCTCCAGCTCGACAATTACCGGAAAGCGCTGGGCCGAACGCAGCCACTCGCGGCTGTTCTGCACGGTGGGCAATGTGCCCGGCGGGGTGCTCTGGCCCACGCTCACGCCGTAGCCGATGCTGCGGATACGCCCCTTCAGCACGGTGCCGGGCAGCGCATCAAGCACTACCAGCACCGGGGTGTCGGGGCGCAGGCGGCCGAGGTTGTTCTCGGTCATGTCGGCACTTATCCACACGTCATGGATTGTGATCAGGGTCATCATCGGGCTGCCAGCCCCGACATAGTGGCCAACGTCGGTACGCAAATCGGTGATCAGGCCGTTGGCGTCGGCGCGCACCACGGTACGGGCAAGGTCCAGGCGAGCCTTTTCCACGTTAGCTGCGGCACTGCGCAACTGGGCGTTGTCATCTTGCGCCCCGCCCTGCTGCTCACGGGCGCGCTCCACTTCGGCACGGGCCGCTGCCACTTGGCTGATGGCCTGGTCGCGGGTGGCCTGGGCGCCTTCCAGGCGGCGCACCGATACCGTGCCTGGGTCCTCATCGATCAGGCGCTTGAGCCGCTCGGCATCCTGCCGCGCCTTGCGCTCGTTGGCCTGGGCTGCCACCAGCGCCGCCTGCGCCGAATCGATGCCGGCGGTACTGGCGCCGATCTGCCGGCGCACCGTATCAAGGTCTGCTTCGGCGCGGGCTAAGGCAATGCGGTACTGCTGCTGGTCGAGTTCGAACAGCACATCGCCCTGGCGCACGTCCTGGTTGTTGCCTACTGCCACCCGCTTGATCTGCCCTGCCACCTCGGCGGCCACCGGCACCACGTAGGCCTGCAGGCGCGCCTGCTGGGTGTAAGGCGTGAAGCGGTCGGCCAGCAGGTACCAGAGCAGGCTCACGGCGATCAGCAGCAGTACCCAGCGCATGCCGCGATCAGGGGCTGGCGGGGGCGTGGCGTCGCTCATTGGCTTTCACCTTTTGCATGTGCGGTGGGGGCTGGCGGGTCGAGCAGGTCGCCCCAGTCGGTACGTTGTTGCATCTGCTGACGCGTGGCTGGGTCGATTGGTGCGCGGCTGGTGTCCCAGCCACCGCCCAAGGCCTTGTACAAGGTCACCAGGCTGCTTACGGCATTACCGCGGCTGACCAGGTAGCCGTCCTGTTGTTGCAATAGCAGTTGCTGGGCGTCGAGCACGCGCTGGAAGTCGGCGAAGCCTTCGCGGTACTGCGAGCTGGCCAGGTTCAGCGAGCGTTGCGCAGCCTGGGAGGCCTGGTCGCGAATGGTTGCACTCTGCAGCGAGCGCACCAGCCCGCTGGCGGCATCGTCGGCCTCACGGGCGGCTTCGCGCACGCTCAGGTGGTACAACTCGATCAGTTGCTGCAAGCGGGCATCTTCTACGCGCACAGCGTTCTTGCGCCGGCCATAGTCGAACGGGTTCCAGATCAGGCTGGGCCCGGCGGCGATGTCGAAGGTATTGGGCAGGTGGCTGGCCGAGACAAAGCTCCAGCCGATGCTGCCCAGCAGGCTCAGCTGTGGATAAAGATCCGCCTCGGCCACGCCGACCAACGCCGACTGCGCCGCCACTGCCTGCTCGGCGGCGCGGATATCCGGGCGACGCTGCAGCAGGCTGGCAGGTACGTCCTGCAGCACGGCGCGGTCTGGCAACGGCAGCTGGCCATGGCCGCCATCCAGCTGCGGCAGCGGCCCGGGTGGGCGGCCCAGCAACGTGCACAACACATTACGCAGGGCGTTGAGCTGGTTCTCGAATTCGGGGATGGTGGCCAGGGTTGCCAGATATTGAGTACGCGCTTGCTGCCAGTCGAGTTCGTCATTTTCGCCATGGCGGAACAACCGTTCGGTGATCTCCAGGCTGCGCGCCTGGCGCTTGCCGTTCTCTTGCGCGATATCCAGCCGCGCCTCGGCAGTACGCAGGGCAAAGTAGGTGTCGGCCACTTGGGCACGCAGCAGCAGCATGGCGTCGGCATAGTTGGCCTCAGAGGCGAAGTACAGAGCATCGGCGCTTTCGATGGCGCGACTGAAGCGGCCCCAGAAGTCGATTTCCCAGCCAATGTCGAAGCCGACACTGGATTGCCAGAACACCGAGTCGCGCGCAGTGGCAGTGCCGGACTGGTTCTGCTTCAGGTACAGGCTCTGCGCACTCAGCTGCTGCAGCTGTGGATAACGCCCGGTCTGCACGATGGCCAACTGGGCGCGGGCTTCAGCGATGCGCAGGCCAGCCAGGCGCAGGTTGGTGTTGTTGGCGTCGGCCTCGGCAATCAGCGCGTCCAGCATCGGGTCGGCAAACACCGCCCACCACTGGCGCAGGTCGGGTGTTGCGGCGCTATGCCCTGCCTGTTCCAGCAATGGCGTGCTCCAGCCGTCCAGCCACGGCGCCTGGGGCTTTTCGAAATCCGGGCCGACCTGGGTGCAGCCGGCCAGCACCATCAGCAGGCCCAGGCCACAGCGGCGGTTGGGCATGGCTCAGGCAGCAGGTGGTGCCGGTTGCTCCGGCACCTGCAGCGCAACCCATTGCCAGAACAACACGTAAGTTACGCCAAGGATCACCGGGCCGATGAACAAGCCGATGATGCCTTTGACCACCATGCCGCCCAGTGCCCCGATCAGCACCACCGGCATGGGTACGTCCACACCGCGCCCCAGCAGCAGCGGCTTGAGCACGTTGTCGGCCAGCCCGGCGACAAAAGTGTAGATGGCGAAGATGATGGTCGCCACAGTGAAGCCTTCGACGTTGAACACGTAGATGATCACCGGCACCGTGACCAGGGTAGCGGGTGCCTGGGCAATCCCCAGCATGAGGATGACGATGGCCAGCATGCCGGCCCCGGGCACCCCTTTGACCACAAAACCGACGCCGATCAGCAGCATCTGGATGAAGGCGATGCCGATCACGCCCTGCGCCACCGCGCGAATGGTCGCGGTGCACAGCCTGGCCAGTGGCTTGCCCCGCTCTTCGCCCGATACCCGCATGGCGATCCGCTGCGCCGCGACCTGGCCGCGGTCACCAAAGGCCATGATCACCCCGGAGACAATGATCGCGCCGATAAACAGCAGGAAGGCCGCACCAGCGCTGGCTGCCGCCCCCAACAGGGTGCGCCCGGCGCCCTTGAGCTGGGGCATCCACTGGTTCAGCACACTGGCCATGTTTTCGGAAGCCGCCAACCACAGCGCGTATACCTTTGGCCCGATCAATGGCCAAGCCTGCACGGACTCGGCAGGTGCAGGCACGCTCCAGGCACCGCTCTTGAGCAATGCCACCAGGCTGTCCACCGATTCGCCGATCGACATCACCACCAGGTATATCGGCACCAGCAGCACGAGCAGTACCAGCAGCACGACCAGCGTTGCCGCATACCCTTGCCTGAACCCGGTACGGCGCTGGAGGCGGCAATGCAACGGGTACAAGGTAACCGCCAGGATCACCCCCCACAGCATCAGCTCAAGGAACGGCTGGAACACCTGGAAGGCGAATATCACCAAGGCGGCCACCAGGCCAGCCTTGATCAACACATCGAGCAAGCCACGCGACAGCGCGCTGTCCAGCTTGATACCCGGTTGCATGCTGCACCTCCGAACATTCCGTTCGCCGTGTGTTTCGATTCAGGGGTCCGTTCCCGGGGTTGCCTGCGCGGGGGGGACGTCGCGCAGCCGCCGCGCCAAGGCCATCATCACCAACGGCACCACGGCCATCGACAGGGTGATGGCCAGTACCAGCAAGTCATGCACCTGGGGCGATAACACCTGGTGGTCCCGCGCCAGCTTGAACACCACGAAGGCAAACTCGCCACCGGAGGCCAGCACCACGCCCAGGCACAACGCCTGGGACGGGTTCAGGCCACCGGCCATGCGCCCGAGGCCATACAGCAACGGCAGCTTGATGCTCACCAGCAGTAGCGTCAGCCCCAACACCGCCAGCGGCATGCCCAACAGCAGGTGCAGGTCGGCGCTCATCCCCACGCCCACGAAGAACAGCCCCAGCAGCAAGCCCTTGATCGGTTCGATCTGGGTTTCCAGCTCGTGGCGAAACGGCGACTCGGCCATCAGCACGCCGGCCAGAAATGCCCCTAGCGCCATCGATACGCCCACGTGCTCCATCAACCAGGCAGTGCCCAGCACCACCAGCAAGGCCGTGGCGGTGGACAGCTCGGGCAGGCCCGAACCCACCGTCCACTTGAACACCGGGGTCAACAGATAGCGACCAAAGATAATCAGCAAACCAATGCCCACAGCCACAGCCAGCAGCGGCCAGGCCCCTTCGTCGGCGGTGCTGACATTGCCACCGAGCAGCGGCACCACGGCAATCAAGGGAATGGCGGCGATGTCCTGAAACAGCAGGATGGCCACAGCCAGGCGGCCGTGCGGTTTGCCCAGGTCCTTGCGCTCGGCCAGTACCTGCAAACCAAAGGCAGTGGAAGACAGCGCCAGGCCCACGCCCAGCACGATGGCGGCCGGCCTGGACTGGTCGAACAGCCAATAGGCCAGCAGCCCAAGCACCACGGCGGTCAGCCCCACTTGCAGGGTACCTACACCGAACAGCGCCCGGCGCATGGTCCACAACCGCCGGGGCGACAGCTCCAGACCAATGACGAACAACAGCATCACCACGCCCATCTCCGACAGACGCGCCACGTTGTCGGGGTTGTTCAGCAGGCCGAACACTGATGGACCGATAAGCATGCCTGCCAGCAGATACCCAGGCACAGCGCCCATCCGCAAACGCTGCGCCAGTGGCACCAGAAGCACCACGGCCAGCAGGAACACCACCGTCGCCTGCAACAGGCTGCCGTCATGTGGCATGAGCTCTTACCCTCGCAGCTCCCCGCAGGGAGGGGTTCAGAAGCGTTCTTCGACGACCTTGAACGGGTAGGCCACAGCCTTGTACTTGCCGATCTTGCCGCGCTTGGGCAGCTTCACCACCTGGTCACGGGTGATGTCCTTGTACGGAATCCGGCTGAGCAGATGGCTGATGATGTTCAGGCGGGCGCGGCGTTTATCGTTGGAATGGGCCATGAACCACGGCGCCCAGGCGGTATCCGACGCGGTGAACATGTCGTCACGCGCCTGGGTGTAGTCATCCCAGCGGGTATACGACTTGAGGTCCATGGGCGAAAGCTTCCACAGCTTGCGGCCATCGTTGATGCGATCCTGCAGGCGCAGGGTCTGCTCCTCGGCGCTGACCTCGAGCCAGTACTTGATGAGGATGATCCCCGACTCGACCATGACCTTTTCGAACACGGGCACACCGGTGAGGAACTTGTCGACGAGTTCGTCGGAGCAAAAGCCCATTACCCGCTCGACGCCCGCACGGTTGTACCAGCTGCGATCGAAGATCACCACCTCGCCCGCGGCGGGCAAATGCCCCAGGTAGCGCTGCAGGTACATCTGGGTTTTTTCCCGCTCGGTCGGTGCCGGCAGCGCCACCACGCGAAACACCCGCGGGCTGACGCGCTCTGTAATGGCCTTGATGGTGCCGCCCTTGCCGGCGCCATCGCGGCCTTCGAAGACGATGCATACCTTCAGCCCCTTGGCCACCACCCACTCCTGCAACTTCACCAGCTCCACATGCAGGTGCTTGAGCGCTTTCTCGTACGCCTTGCCGCCCAGTTTCTCTGGCTGTTCCTGGGTGGGTTTCTTCCTGGACGGCTTCGACATGACACTCTCCTGAAGGCGAATGAAGAGTCAGTATGGTCGATTCATGACGGTTTGCCGCTTCGCTTGCAGATTGGTGAGGGGCTGCCTTGCAGCCCCCACGAGGCGCTATTTGGCCAACTTGTTATAACTGGTCATCAGGTTGCGATAGTCCGGGATATGGTTGGAGAACAGCGTCCCCAACCCTTCGATGTCATTGCGCCAGTCGCGGTGCAGCTCGCAGGCCACGCCAAACCAGGTCATCAACTGCGCCCCGGCCGCCTCCATGCGCCGCCAGGCCGAATCACGGGTCAGTTCGTTGAAGGTGCCGGAGGCGTCGGTGACGACGAACACCTCAAAGCCTTCCTCCAGCGCCGACAAGGCCGGGAAGGCCACGCACACCTCGGTGACCACACCAGCGATCAGCAGCTGCTTCTTGCCAGTGGCTTTTACCGCTTTGACGAAATCTTCGTTGTCCCAGGCGTTGATGTTGCCGGGGCGTGCGATGTAGGGGGCGTCAGGGAACTGCTCTTTCAGCTCCGGCACCAGCGGGCCGTTGGGGCCGGTCTCGAAGCTGGTGGTGAGGATGGTTGGCAGCTTGAAATACTTGGCCAGGTCGGACAGGGCCAGCACGTTGTTCTTGAAGCGGTCGGGGTCGATGTCCCTTACCAGCGATAGCAGACCGGTCTGGTGATCGACCAGCAGCACGGCGACGTTGTTCTTGTCCAGACGCTTGTATTGGAAGGCCACGGTGAACTCCTTGCTTCAGCGGGTTGGGAGTATCAGCGTAGGCAAGGATCAAGGGTGGGACAGACCGTCAGTCGGTTCGCTTGTTGCTGCGTGTACCGGCCTCATCGCCGGCAAGCCAGCTCCCACAAGGTACTGTGTCTTGCTTGGGCACCGCGCAAGCCCGCTCTCATAGAGTGCAGGCCGTATAGCATCTGCACCCTGACATCACTTCACAAATTCCTGAACTGATTATTTGCCTCCAGCGATTTGTTCCCTCGCCAACCATCACCAGAATCGCTTCACCATAATCACAAAAACCGTGAGGCCACTCCCGTGGACCAGACCCTTCAGGTGCGCCAAGCCGCCGCCGACCTCGTTGCCGCGTTCGCCAGCAACGACACCGCCCGCTATTTCGCCTGCTTCAGCGAAGACGCCACGTTCCTTTTCCACACCTTGCCGCAACCGCTGCTGTCGCGCCGTGCCTACGAAGACCTCTGGGCGCAGTGGCAGGCCGAAGGTTTTGCCGTGCTCGCCTGCGAGTCGGGCAATGCCCACGTGAGCCTGCAAGGTGACGTAGCGATCTTCATGCACGATGTGGCCACGCATATCCGCATCGCCGGCGAAGAACACCAGTTGAGCGAACGCGAGACCATCGTCTTCCGCCGCCAGGGTGACCAGTGGCTGGCCTGCCATGAGCACCTGTCGGTCGTCTCGCCGGCCTGATCACCTTTTTACGCGGCCCTGCCGCCCTGCCATCGCACCCACAAGAAGGCCCGCGCACGCGCAGGCCCACAACAACCGCGCTGGAGCATCACCATGAGCCACTCGACCGGTATCGAGACCAACGGCGTCGAACAGATCCCCGACGATCAACGCGACGCCTCCCCGCTGGACCTGTTCCGCCTGATTTTCGGCGGGGCCAATACCTTCGCCACCGCCGTGCTGGGCAGCTTCCCCGTGCTGTTCGGGCTGTCGTTCCAGGCGGGCGTGTGGGCCATTCTGCTCGGCGTTGGCGTGGGCGCGCTGATTCTTGCGCCAATGGGGTTGTTTGGTGCGCTTAACGGCACCAACAACGCCGTGTCGTCGGGCGCACACTTTGGCGTGCACGGGCGTATCGTCGGCTCGTTCCTGTCGCTGCTCACGGCGGTGGCGTTCTTCTCGCTGTCGGTGTGGAGCTCGGGCGATGCCCTGGTCGGCGGCGCCAAGCGCCTGGCCGGCCTGCCGGAAACCGACCTCACCCTGGGCCTGGCCTACGGCCTGTTCGCGGTGCTGGTACTGGTGGTGTGCATCTTCGGCTTCCGCTTCATGCTGTGGGTCAACAAGATTGCCGTGTGGGCTTCAAGCCTGCTGTTCCTGCTGGGCATCGTTGCCTTTGCCGGGCCGTTCGACGCCAGCTACGCAGGTAGCGTCAACCACGGCCAGGCGGGCTTCTGGGCGGCGTTCGTCGGCGCAGCGATCCTGGCCATGAGCAACCCGGTGTCGTTCGGCGCCTTCCTGGGCGACTGGTCGCGCTATATCCCGCGTGCAACACCCAAGACGCGCATCATGCTGGCGGTAATTGCCGCCCAGGGCGCAACGCTGATTCCGTTCCTGTTCGGCCTGTGCACCGCCACCTTGGTAGCGACCCAGGCACCGGACTACATCGCCGCCAACAACTATGTGGGTGGCCTGCTGGCGGTGGCGCCAAGCTGGTTCTTCCTGCCGGTGTGCCTGATTGCGGTGATCGGCGGCATGTCCACCGGCACCACTGCGCTGTATGGCACCGGCCTGGACATGTCCAGCGTGTTCCCGCGCCTGCTCAGCCGCGCCGGCGCCACGCTGCTGATCGGTGTGCTGGCGATCGGCTTCATCTTCGTCGGCCGTTTCACCTTCAACCTGGTGCAGAGCGTGTCGACCTTTGCGGTACTCATCATCACCTGCACCAGCCCGTGGATGGTGATCATGATCCTCGGCCTGATCACTCGCCGCGGCTTCTACCACGCCGATGACCTGCAGGTATTCACCCGCGGCCAGCGTGGCGGCCATTACTGGTTCCTGCATGGCTGGAACTGGCGCGGCATGGGGGCGTGGCTGCCCAGCGCGGCGGTCGGCCTGTGTTTCGTCAATCTGCCGGGGCAGTTCGTCGGCCCGCTGGGCGACCTGGCTGGCGGCATCGACCTGAGCCTGCCGGTCACCCTGGGGCTGGCTGGCGTGCTGTACCTGCTGCTGCTCAACCTGTTCCCTGAACCTGCTGGCGTGTATGGCCCCCGGGGCCCGCGTTGGGTGCGTTGCAAAAGCACCGCGCACACGCCTGTGACCACTGCCGAAATGGCCTGACTGGAAACCGACCATGACCAATTCCCACTACATCGCCGGCCGCTGGGTCGAAGGGCAAGGCAGCGACTGCATCAGCGTCAACGACCCTGCGCTGGGGCAACCGTTCGCCGAGTTCATGGCTGCCAGCGTGGCCCAGGTCGACCAGGCCGTAACCGCTGCCCGCAGCGCCCTGCCCGCCTGGAAAACTACCAGCGCCAGCGAACGCGCGGCCTACCTGCGCGGCTTTGCCGAACAGCTCGGGCAACGCCGCGAAGCGTTGATCACCTTGCAAATGCGCAACAACGGCAAGCCGCGCCACGAAGCCGAGATCGACCTGGACGACGCCATCGCCACCTTCGGCTACTACGCCGAGCTGGCCGAGCAACTGCCTGCGAAGAATCGCGACGTGCCACTGGCCGCCCCAGGCTTCACCGCGCGCACTCGCCTTGAGCCGGTGGGTGTAGTCGGCCTGATCGTGCCATGGAACTTCCCGCTGGTGACCAGCGCCTGGAAGCTAGCCCCGGCGCTGGCTGCCGGCTGCACCGTGGTGCTCAAGCCATCGGAAGTCACCCCGCTGATCGAACAGGCCTACGGCCACATCGCCGACGCCCTGGGCCTGCCGGCCGGGGTGCTGAACATCGTCAACGGCAAGGCCGAGACCGGCGCCGCGCTGAGCAATCACAATGGCCTGGACAAACTGTCGTTCACCGGCAGCAACAGCGTCGGCAGCCAGGTAATGCGCAGCGCGTCGGCACAGTGCCGGCCGGTGACGCTGGAGCTGGGCGGCAAGTCGGCCATCGTGGTGTTTGACGATTGCGATGTCGATCAGGCGGTCGAGTGGATTGTCGCTGGTATCAGCTGGAACGCGGGGCAGATGTGTTCGGCCACCTCGCGGCTGCTGGTGCAGGACGGTATTGCCGATGCGCTGCTGCCACGCTTGCAGGCGGCACTGGAAAACCTGCGGGTTGGCAACCCGTTGACCGAAGAGGTCGACATGGGCCCGCTGACCAGCCAGGCCCAGTGGCTGAAGGTGGCCAGCTACTTTGCCACGGCGCGGGAAGAAGGCTTGCAGTGCCTGGCCGGTGGCAAGGCGTTGGACCGCGACGGCTGGTTCGTCAGCCCTACGCTGTATACCGATGTGCCGAAACACAGCCGCTTGTGGACCGAGGAAATCTTTGGCCCGGTGCTGTGCGCACGCCGGTTTGCCAGTGAAGAGCAGGCGATTGCCGAGGCCAACGACAGCCGCTTCGGGCTGGTGGCGACGGTTTGCTCTGCCGACCTGGCGCGCGCCGAGCGCGTGGCCGATGCGCTGGAGGTTGGCCATGTGTGGATCAACTCGGTGCAGGCGGTGTTCGTCGAAACCTCGTGGGGCGGTACCAAGGGTAGTGGCATCGGCCGCGAGCTGGGGCCTTGGGGCTTGTCCGCCTACCAATCGGTCAAGCATGTGACCCGGTGTCTGGGCTGAATTATCAGGGGCCGCTTTGCGGCCCTTTCGCAGGCAAGCCAGCTCCCACCTCGACCGCATATACCTCAAGCTGTGTGCTCCCCTGTGGGAGCGGGCGTGCCCGCGAAGAGGCCGTCACAGGTGGAACAAAACTCCGCCCCGCGTGACTTTCCCCGCCCGCTGCAAAGTCCCACCTCCTGGTACCCCAACAATCACAACACCAGGCCGGACCACCCATGCACCCTCAACGCACCGCCTTGCACAACGAATTGCACGCCCGCCCGTCGCTGTACTTCGACGGCCCTGCGCATGTCTTCCACCTGGCCTTGCTCGGCGGTGATGCTGCCTGTGCAGCGCTGCTGCAACGCTGCTGCCCGGAGGCCCTGGACACCGCTGCCGCCCAAGGCATTACCCGCCTGGATGGCCACCCGTTCAAGTGGGAACGGCACACCGAGTTCTTCACCCTGACACTGGTGGTGCCGTGCGCTGCCACCGACACCGAATGGCGCCCCCTGCCTCCCGTGCTGGCCGAAGCCATCGCCCCGCAGGCGGCGCAGGTGATCAACGCCGTGCAGGTGCTGGTGCGTGACGAACAGGGGCTTGAGCTGCCTCGCTACGGTTTCAAAGACCCGTGCGGCTCGTGCGTTGGCGGGGGCGATGCGGTGGTGTGGAGCGATTTCCGCCTGACCGAAGATGGCACCAACCGTTTCCTGTTCATCAACCGCCGCCTCAATGCCTACCGCCAGGGCCGCATGATCCGCCGTCTGCTGGAAATCGAGACGTACCGCATGATGGCCTCGCTGACCCTGGCCACGGCCAAGGCCCTGAGCCAAGAACTGGACACTTTCGACAAGACTTTGGTCAGCCTCTCGGAGCGCAGTGCCGGGGGGGACGGCCATGACTCCAAAGGGCTGCTGGACGCCATTGCCCACTTGTCACGCCAGGTGGTCAGCCACACGGTAAAAACCCGCCACCGCTTCGGCGCCACCCAGGCCTATGCGCAACTGGTGTTCGAACGCCTGGGCGAGCTGCGGGAAAGCCATGTGGGCGACTGCCAGCGCCTGGGAGTGTTCATCGAGCGTCGGTTCAAGCCGACTGTGCGCTACTGCGCGGCGACCGAGCAGCGGCTGGAGCAACTGGCGAAGAACGTGGCAAACCTGGGCGACCTGTTGCAGGCGCGGGTGCAGGTAGAAATGGAAGAACAGAACGCCGAGATCCTGCGCAGCCTCAATGCCCGGGCCGATGCCCAGGTGAAGATCCAGCGGGCGGTGGAGGGGCTGTCGATCATTGCCATCACCTACTACCTGCTGAATTTGTTCAAGCTGCTGTATGGCGGGCTGAATGTGCTGGGGTTGGGGCTGACGGCGCGGGATGGGTTGCTGGCCATGGCGCCGCCGGTGCTGCTGGTATTGTTGGTGATTCTGCTGAGGATCAAGCAGGCCAAGCAGCATTGAATTCGGGGGCGCTATGCGCCCCTTTCGCGGCACGAGGCCGCTCCTGCAAGGGATCGCGTGCCCTGATAGCGTTCGCATTCCCTGTAGGAGCGGCCTTGTGCCGCGAAAGGGCTGCGCAGCAGCCCCGCGCTTTACACCGACTCGTCAGCGGGGCGCGTACCCTCTTGCACCAGCACCATGCTCTGCGGCGAAGACAGCGGAATGCCTTCATCACGCAGGCGACCAAGAATGGTGAACAGCAGGTCGCTACGGGTGCCTGACACCTGCCGCGGCCCCGCCACGTAACCACTGACGCCAATCACCATGCCACTGGCCGTCAGGTCCTTGAACGACACCGAAGTGGCGGGCGCATCCAGAATCGCCTCATGCTCGTGGTACGCCGTCAGCAGCAACTCGCGTACCCGGTTGGCATCGGTCTCCAGTGGCAGGGTCAGGGTAATGCCGACCACGCCCAGCGCATTGCCCATGGTCACGTTGCGCACGTTCTGCGAAATGAACTGCGAATTGGGCACGATCACCGTCGAGCGGTCGGACATCTGGATTTCGGTGGCACGCACATTGATGCGCCGGATATCACCCTCGACGCCCGCCAGGCTGACCCAGTCGCCCACCTTGACGGGGCGCTCGGTGAGCAGGATCAGGCCGGAGATGAAGTTCTGCACGATCTGCTGCAGACCAAAACCGATACCTACCGACAGGGCACTGACTACCCAGGTGAGGCTGGTGAGGTTGATGCGCAGGGTCGACATGACCAGCATGGCCAGGAACAGGAAGCCCAGGTAACCGACCAGGGTCACCAGCGAGGCGCGCATGCCGGCGTCCATATCGGTTTCCGGCAGCAGGCGTTCACTCAGCCAGCGCTTGACTACGCGAATGGCGAACAGGCCACCGAAGAAAATCGCCAAGGCCAGCAGGATGTCCTGCGGCACGATGTTGAGATTGCCAAGCAGCTTGCCGCCGGTGCCGTCCCAGTCGCCCAGGCTCATCAGCAGCTCGCTGGGGCTGGTGCCCGACGGCATCAGCGCCAGCAATAGTGCCAGGAACAGCACGATGGTACGGCCGATGCCGGCCAGGATGGTGCTGGCCTGCGCCTGGTGGCGAGGCGCCAGGCCCAAGGTGGAGGCCAGCGCCAAACCACCTGGCTGACGTGGCGACAGCAAGGTTTCGCACAGGTCACCGAAGAAGGTGGTCAGCAAGTACGCACAGGTGACCACCAGGCTGACCCACAGCAATTTGGCGGTGAGGAAATAGGCGAGCGTCAGGTAGCCGGTAAGCAGTGCCAGCAAGATCAGTGTCAGCCAGACGACCATCACGAACGGGATCAGCCCGACCAGACCGGTGGGGCGCTCCAGGTCATGCTTGCGCAGGGTTCGGCGATAACGCAGCAGCGCGCCGGCAAAGATCAACGCCACGACCAGCGCGGTGAGGCCATTGACCGCCACGGTCAACGCCAGGCTGGCGCCGATGACGCTGTTGATGCGCTCCATGGTCATCATCACCATCAGCGCCAAGGCCAGTACCTTGGGGAACCAACCGAGCGCACTGGCCACTTCGTCATGCATCGGCGGCAGGCGCCAGGACGGGCGCTGCAGCATCAGCATGGCGCGGCCCAGGCCGGTGATGAAGGCGCTGAACACCACCAGGGTGAGAATGTGGTTGACCAGGCTGGCGATATCCGAGCCCAACTCGGCGCTGCTCTCCAGCCCCCAGCGCAGCAGCGATACAGAGCCGGCAATGGTACCCAGGGTTGCCAGGCTGACGCCCAGGGCCAGGGCGCTGCGGCGCAAGCGGCCCTCGGGCAACCAGCCGACCATGGCACTGGCCAGCAGGCGCTCGAGCACGCGCCGCACCAAGGTCCAGACCAGAATCGCCGCCACCAGGCTGGTAATGAACAGCCAGCGGTTTTCGGCGCTGAAGGCACTGCCGATGGCGTCGGCCGCCTCGCCGCGCAGGTCACGCAGACGCGCCACGTCGTCCTGGGTGGGGCGGATGATGCTCTGCCAGAACGCCGGGGTCAGTGGCGAGGCCGCACGGCTGGTAATTTGCGAGTTGAACTGGCTACGGCGCAGGTTGACGATTTGCGTGGAAAGGTCGCGGGCCGACTGATTCAGCTTGGTGGCCTGGTCCTGCTGCGCTACCAGCGCTTTTTTCTCGGCCTCCAGCGCTTTGCGCTGCTGGGTCAGGGTGGCGGCCTCGTCCGGCTGCACCGGGCCGATGACCTTGAGCTTGTCCTCGAGCTTTTCCAGGTCGGCGGTGCGCTGTGCACTCAATGCATCAGCCTGGCGCTGAACCTGCATCGCCGCCAGGCGCAACTGCGACAGCAAGTCGTCGTTGGCCTCACTGGTGACGCCCTGGCGGATCAGGTCCAGCCGGTCGCTCAGCTGTTCGATGCTGGCGTTTTCATCCAGCGCTGGCGCTTCGGCAGCCGCCAGATTAGACAATGGCGTGGCCGGGGCCGACCAGGCCGGGCTGGCAATAACCAGCATCAGGGCCAGCAGGGCCATCAGGCCTGGGCAATAACGGGCAAGGCTGACACGCCTCATCGAAGTTTCCTCTTCACAACTCGATTTGGCGGGGGATTCTACGCGGCTTCAGGCAATCAGGAGAGTGCCGTCTCTCGCTTGAGGAGTTGCTGTTTGCGCTCGACACCCCAACGGTAGCCACTGATGTCGCCGTCCCGGCGCACCACCCGATGGCAGGGGATGGCCACCGCGATGTGGTTGGCCGCGCAGGCCTTGGCCACCGCGCGTACCGCTTTGGGCGCACCGATACGCTCGGCAATATCGGTGTAGCTGACCCGGCTGCCGGCCGGCACCTCGCGCAACGCCTGCCACACCCGCTCCTGAAACGCCGTACCTTGCACATCCAGCGGCAGCGCGAGGCCCAACGCCGGGGCTTCGACAAAGCCCACCACTTCGGCGACCAACTGTTCGTAGGCGCTATCGCCACCAATCAGGCGGGCCTTGGGGAACTGGTCCTGCAGGTCGTGCAGAAGGCCTTCAGGGTCGTCGCCCAGCAAAATCGCGCAAATGCCCTTCTCGCTCTGGGCCACCAGGATCGCCCCCAGCGAACACTGGCCGAGGGCGAAGTGGATGGTGGCCCCTGCGCCACCGGCGCGGTACTGGCGGGGGCGCATGCCCAGGCGCTGATCGGCGCTTTCGTAGAAGCGGCTGTTGGAGTTGAAGCCGGCATCGTAGATGGCGTCGGTGACTGAACGCTGCCCGTCTTCCAGGTGCTCACGCAGGCGCCGGGCACGGAAGGCGGTGGCATAGGCCTTGGGGGTAACGCCGGTTTCGGCCTTGAACAGGCGGTGCAGGTGGAAGGGGCTGACGGCGAGTTGCGCACCGAGCTGGTCGAGGCTGGGGGCGGGGTCGCTGGTTTCGATCAGGCGGCAGGCGCGGGTGACCAGTTGGCTGCGGCGGGTGGTGCTGGCCTTGCTGATACAGCGCTTGCAGGCACGGTAGCCCGCAGCTTCGGCACCAGCAGGGGTGTCGTAGAACTCGACATTGGTGCGCTTGGCCATGCGTGATTTGCAGCCGGGGTGGCAGTAGACGCCGGTGGTGCGTACGGCGTAGACGAAGTGGCCCGTGGCGGTGGAGTCACGGGACTCCACGGCTTGCCAGCGTTGGTCGGGGGTGGTGTAGAGATTCATGGGTTAGCATCCAGATAAGTTGTCGCCTGAACGGGCCCCCTTCGCGGGCATGCCCGCGAAGGGGGCCCGTTCAGGCGATGCAAAAACCTCAGGCCCGCCACAGGTACCAGGCCGCCACGGTTCGAAACGGCCGCCAGCCGCCGCCCAGCGAGCGCATCTGCGCAGGTGTCGGCGCCTTGTCCAGCCCCTTCAGCCGTCGGTACCCCTCGCGCACGCCAAAATCGTCCACCGGCAGAATGTCCGAACGCTCCAGGCTATAGATCAGCAGCATCTCCACCGTCCATCGCCCTACCCCACGCAAGGCCACCAGGCGTTCGATCAGTGCCTCGTCGGCCATGGCCAATGCCTCTTCCCGCGTCGGCACCAGGCCTTCCAGCCGTGCTTGGGCAATGCCTTGCACCGTGGCCATCTTGCTTGCCGAGAACCCACAGGCGCGCAAGGTTTGCGGGCTGACCGACAGCAACTGCTGTGGCGTCGGGAACGCAACCTCCGGGAACAACGCCAGCAACCGGCCAAGGATTGCTTCGGCAGCACGGGCATGCAGTTGCTGGTAGGCGATGGCCCGCACCAATGCCTCGTAGGGCTCACGCCCGGGCGTGGCCTGGTGCAGGCAAGGCCCGATTGCAGCAATGTGCCGCGACCAGTCCGAGTCGAGTGCTGCCAGGTATTCAGTGGCCTCGCAGTAGGCCTCGGGCGAAAGGTCGGCCAGGATCATGACGCCTCCAACAGGTTGAACGCAGGCCCAGCTTAGCTCAGCCGTTCATCGGGTAAACGCCGGTTCTTGCGCGGCGAATTCCTGGCATACCATTGCCCTGCGCCGCTTTCCCCGCATAGAATTGAGAACTATTCACAATCGCACAGTTCACAGGGCCGGGCCTTCGCTACGATGCAGATCAACGACACGCTCAAGCCGACCGAGGTCGCTCTGCTCTACCAGGCCCACCATAGCTGGCTTCGCGGCTGGTTGCGCAACCGGGTAGGTTGCAGCGAGCATGCCGCCGACCTGGCCCAGGATACCTTCGTGCGGCTGCTGCGGGCCCGCCAGGTTTCACCGCTGAAAGAGCCACGCGCTTATCTCAGCAGCATCGCCCGTGGCCTGATGATCGACCAGTTCCGCCGTCGCGCACTGGAGCACGCCTACCAGCAAAGCCTGGCCCACCTGCCCGAAGCCGAGGTACCCAGCGAAGAGCACCGCCTGGTCATTCTCGATGCCCTGGGCCGCCTCGACCGTGCCCTGCACCAGCTCAAGCCGCGTGTTCGCCAGGCGTTTCTGCTGGCTCAACTGGACGGCTTGAGCATCGTGCAGATCGCTCAGCAGCTGGAAGTGTCGCGGGCCACCGTCGAGCGCGACCTGGCCAAAGCCTTGGGCGTCTGCTACCGGTTACGTTATGCCGATGCATGAGCCCGCGCCAGCGCAGTCGCAGGTCGACCAGGCCATCGACTGGCTGGTGAAGCTGCGCTTCGACCGCCCCAGCCCACGTACCGAGCAGCAATTCCAGCACTGGCTGGCCAGCCACCCGCACAACCCGCTGGCCTGGCAACGGGTCAGTCAACTCGGCGACGAACTGGCCGGGCTGCCCAAGGACCTGAGCCGGCGCACCCTGGACGGCAGCCAGCGCCAGCGCAGCAGCCGGCGTGACCACCTCAAGCTACTGGCCCTGCTGGCCGTGGGTGGCAGCCTGGGTTGGGCCACGCGCGAACCTCTGGGCCTGCCGCAACTGCTGGCCGACAGCAGCACCGCCACGGGTGAACGGCGCCAGTGGCAAGTCAGCGATGGCAGCCACATATTGCTAAACACTGCCAGCGCCATCGACCTGCATTACAGCGCCGAGCAACGCCAGTTGGAACTGGTACGTGGCGAGGTCAGCCTGGACAGCAACCCCAACGATACCCGCCCGTTCTACATCGACACCCGCATCGGCCCGCTGACCACCCTCAACGGCCAGTTGCTGCTGCGTGAAAACAACCAAGGCCTGCTGCTGGCAGTGCGACGTGGTGAAGTTACGCTGTTTCCCACGTCGGCCTCACCGCGTCAGGTGCATTCGGGCGAAACGGTACAGGTTGGGGCCAATGGCAGTGTCCACGCGGTGGCGCTGCACAGCGACCCTTGGGGCTGGACCGACGGCGTGCTCAGCGTGCAGCAGATGCCACTGGGCGAGTTTGTCGCAGAGCTCGCCCGCTACCGCCCGGGCCTGTTGCGCTGCGCCCCTGAGGTGGCGAACTTGAAGGTGTCAGGCACCTATCAGTTGGCCGATACCGCTCAGATCCTGCAGTTGCTCACCCGCAGCCTGCCGGTGCGTGTCGACTACAAAACGCGCTACTGGGTAAGCATTGGCGCAGCCTGAAAAGCACTTCACTCCGCCACGGCGCGCATCCGGCCCGCGCGTCGGTACGATTGCCGGGCAAAACACACGAACAACCCGGCCATCAGCGCCAGCGCCATAGGCAGGCCGTGCGGGGCCACATCCATCGCCGCACCACTCACCAGCGGGCCGATCAGGCTACCAACGCCCCACAACAACCCCACACTGGCATTGGCAGTGACCAGATCCTGGCCTTTGAAACGTTGCCCGATCAGCACCAGCGCCAGGGTATAAATGCCCCCCGCAACCGCGCCCAGCACCACCAGCAGCGGCCACAGCAGCCAGGTCATGTTCAGCAGCCACGGCAGGCCGATGCCAATCGACATCGCCATCAACCCGCACACCAGGTGCAGCCCGGTGCGCTCCACTCGGTCGGCCAGCCAACCCAACGGCAGCTGGAACAGCATGTCGCCGGCAAACACCACCGTCACCATCAGCGCCGCCACGCCCACGGCAAAGCCATGGCTGGTGGCGTACACCGGCAACAGCGACAGCACCACGGCATCGAAGAACGAGAAGAACAGCACCGCCACGCACAACGCCGGTGCCACGCGGAAGAAGCCGGCCAGGCCGAAGCTCTTGTCGCCCTCTTCATGTTCGACATGGTCATTGGGAACGGTCAGCACGATGCACAGCAACGCCAGGCCATAGCAGACGGTGACCACTCCGGTGATCCACGGGCTGTTGGCGCCCAGCACCGCGAGCATGGCCGGGCCCAGCACCTGGAAGCCGGTAAAGCTGGTGGCATAAAGGGCCATGATCTTGCCGCGATTGTGCTCAGGGCACAGCTCGTTGACCCACGACTCGCCGAGGATGATCGCGATACCCATGCCCAGCCCCAGGCCCAGGCGCAGCAGGGCCAGCAACCACAGCGAGCCGAAGGCCGATTCGAGGAGGGCGATGCTGACGGTGCACAGGCTGAAACTCAGCAGGTAGATGGTGCGCCGGGTGAGGTGGCGGCAGCAGGCGTCGACCAGAAACGCCGAGAGCATCATGCCCGCAGCGGGGATGGCCGAGATGATGCCGATCTCCAGGGTACTGGCGCCGGCCTCATGCAGGCGCAACGACACCAGCGGCAGGCTGGCCCCCAGGCTGAAACCCACGACGGAAACGGCGAACAACAGGCCCGCCAGCAAACGCATGTTCATGTACCACTCCTTGCAAACCAGAAAGACGTGCAGACACAGGCGCGCTCGCCGGGGGGGCGAGCGACGCAAAAGCGCAGATCAGTTCAGGCGAGGTGTGGCGAGAAGGTGAAGGCGAACAGCACGCTGCGGCGACGCTTGAGCACCGTGTCTCTCGGCCAGGCACGACGCAAGGCCTGGAGGGCAGGCTGGCGGGCATGTGGGAGGGACGGGTTACGGCGCATTGCTTTGGCTACTACGCAGGTGGTGGGTAAAAAGAGGCGGCACTCTAGCCACCTGAAGGAGGGTAGTCAACCGCCCTGGGGCCTCTACGAGGCCCATTCGCAGCACAAGGCTGCTCCTACAACGAGCGCGTGCTGCCTGTAGGAGCAGCCTTGTGCTGCGAATGAGCTGCAAAGCAGCCCCCAGCGATTTCAGCGTTTACCTGTAGACGGCAAGAACACCGCCAATAACCCGAACAACGGCAGGAACGAGCACAGCCCGTACACATACTCGATACCGCGCAGGTCCGCCACATACCCCAGCAGCGCCGCGCCAATGCCGCCAAAGCCGAACATCAGCCCGAAGAAGATGCCGGCGATCATGCCCACGCTACCCGGCACCAGTTCCTGCGCATACACCACGATCGCGGAAAACGCCGAGGCCAGGATAAAGCCGATCACCACGCTCAGCACGGTGGTCCAGAACAGGTCGGCATACGGCAGCGCCAGGGTGAACGGCGTCACCCCCAGGATCGAGAACCAGATCACGGCCTTGCGCCCGATGCGGTCCCCGATCGGGCCGCCAAAGAACGTGCCCGCCGCCACTGCACCCAGGAACAGGAACAGGTGCAACTGCGAGCTGGCCACCGACACATCGAACTTCTCGATCAGGTAGAAGGTGAAGTAGCTGGTGAAGCTGGCCATGTAGAAGTACTTGGAGAACACCAGCAGGCCCAGCACGATCAGCGCCGCGATCACCCGATTCCGTGAAATGCCATGGGTGGCCTGCACCGCCTTGCGCGCCTTGGCCTGGTTGAGGTGTTCCTTGTACCAGCCGCGCAGCATCAGGGTTACACCGAGGAAGAACAACGCGGCCAGGCCGAACCAGGCCACGTGGGTCTGGCCGAACGGAATGACGATGGCCGCCGCCAGCAGTGGGCCCAGTGCGGAGCCGGTGTTGCCGCCCACCTGGAAGGTCGACTGGGCCAGGCCGAAGCGCCCGCCAGAGGCCAGGCGCGCTATACGCGAGGTTTCCGGGTGGAACGTCGACGAGCCGATGCCCACCAGCGCCGAAGCCAGCAGAATCATCGGGAAGCTGCCGACGAAGGCCAGCATCACGATCCCCACCAGCGTGCACAGGGTGCCCATCGGCAACAGGTTCGGCGCTGGCCGGCGGTCAGTAAAAAAGCCGACCCAGGGTTGCAGCAGCGAAGCGGTGATCTGGAACGTCAGGGTGATCAGGCCGATCTGGGCGAAGCTCAGGTCGTAATTGGCCTTGAGCATCGGGTAGATCGCCGGCAGCACCGACTGGATCAGGTCGTTGATCAAGTGCGCCAGGGCGCAGAAGCCGATGATGCGCATTACCAGCGGCGTCGCTTGGCTCGCCGCTGCGCTGGTGGATGCCGTGGAGGCGCTACTGGTGGCCATGTGCCTGAATCTCCGTCCTCAGTTTGGGATCCGATTATCGGGAAACAAATAGATACATAGCTACCTTTTTTATCCCTCCGTCGCAACGTACTTGAAAATGGTTCTCAATATAATTAGCATCCTCGGCCCATACCCCTGTCATCGTTGGGCGAAACGGCCCCTATCGTGAGCAGACTGAACCCATGAGCCCGATGCCCGCCAAGCAGCTGCAGCAGCCCGACCCACAGCAGGAAGCGCTGGAATGGTTTTCGCTGTTGCGCCAGCCCGGTTGCGACGAAACCCAGCGCCAGGCATTCGCAGCCTGGTGCCAGGCACCCGAAAACGCCCAGGCCTACGCCGAGCTGGAAACGTTCTGGCAACAACTGCAGCCACCACCCGCCCGCCCTCGCCCACGGCACGTCACGGTACGCCGCAGCCACCTGGGTAAATGGCTGGCGCTGGTGTTCCTGGTCGGGTTGGGCGCCGCAGCCTACCTGTACTGGCCGCTGCTGCAGCGCCTGGCCAGCGAGCTGCACACCGACGTGGGCGAGCGGCGTAGCACACGCCTGGCGGATGGCACGACCCTGAACCTGGACAGCGCCAGCGCAATGAACATCGACCTGCGCGGCCGCACCCGCCAACTGCATTTGGTGCAGGGCCAGGTGTACCTGGAAGTCGTGCTCGACGGCCGGGCCATGGAAGTGGACGTGGGCAACGCACGCATCCAGGTGTTCGGCACCCGCCTGCAGGTAGCCCGCCATGCCGGTCATGATGAACTTGTCGTACTCAGTGGCAAGGCCATGGTCACCCAGGGGGGTGAACAGCGCATGGTCTCTGCGGGCGAGCGGGTCACCTTCAATGACACACGCATCGACCCGGTGCAGAAGGCTGACCTGAAAACCTCAGACAGCTGGCGCAACGGCCGTCTGAAAGCCACCGACATGCCATTGGGCCAGGTGCTGGAGCGCCTGGCCAGCTACCAAGGGCAGCGCGTGTGGATGGTGGATGAACAAATGGCCCATCGGCGCGTGAGCGGTGATTTCAACCTTGACCACCCTCGCGAAAGCCTGCAATCCCTGGCGGCGGCCCAGCATCTGCAGCTTCAGGGCGTGCTCGGGCACTGGCTTGTGGTGCACTGAAACCAAGCCCGGCCGCTAAGTTTTTGAAAGCGTGCAAATTTTTTTTGAAATGAGTGTTGACAGAGGGTCCGTTCAAGAGAATAATGCGCGCCATCGGCTACATAGCTCAGTTGGTTAGAGCATAGCATTCATAATGCTGGGGTCCGGGGTTCAAGTCCCTGTGTAGCCACCAAACAAGACGAAGGGCTTACCGCAAGGTAAGCCCTTTTTCTTTGCCTGCGAAAAAGCTGCACGCTTTCAATTTGAGCAAGCAGCTACCCCTAACATGCAATCGCCCCTCAACGAATCCCCGTCACCGCCACTGCCAGCCCAAGGCCGATCAGCGCCAGCCCGATGACGCGGTCCACCAGCACTTGCCGGTCGATCATCGCCTTGCGCAACGCAGTACTGGAGAAAAACACTGCAACCAGGCTGAACCACAGCCAATGGGCAAAGGACATGAACGCGCCGTAGGCGAAATCCAGCGCCAGCGGGCTGCCCGGCTGCACCACCTGGGTGAAAGCGCTGATAACGAACAACATGGTCTTGGGGTTCAGGGCATTGGTCAGAAAGCCCGTGCGCAGGGCGTTCAGCACGCTGGCAGCGGGTTGACTGCCGCCCTCGAGGTGGATGCGCTGAGTGTTGGTCAGCGACTTGTAGCCCAGGTAGATCAGGTAACCCGCACCGAGCACTTTCATGACCAGGAACAGCGCCGGGCTCTGGCTGATGATCACGGCAATGCCCAGCACCGTGTACAGCACGTGCACCTGCACCCCCAACGCGATGCCGATCGCGGCGGCCAGCCCGGCCTTGCGGCCTTGTGCATAACTGCTGCGGGTGACCATGGCGAAATCGGCGCCAGGGCTGATGACGGCGAGCAAGGTGAACAGGGCGACGGCGATAATTTCGGTCATGCTGATGGCTCTCGATAGGCGATGAAAATGCACAGACTTGGGGATTATCGAGGGCTTATGAACCAGGAAAAATCGATTTATAGTGAGGCATATCTGATAGTTTTACTCACAGATATTTAGACCCTGTACCGGCCTCTTCGCGGGTGAACCCGCGAAGAGGCCGGCACAGGCAAAAAGGGATGCCATGAAACTGCCGCCGCTCAACGCCTTCCGCTACTTCGACATCGCCGCCCAGACCGAGAGCTTCGTGCGCGCCGCCGAGCACATGCACGTCACCCACGGCGCGGTCAGCCGCCAAATACGCCTGCTTGAAGAAAGCCTTGGCGTGGCACTGTTCGAGCGCCGTAACCGGTCCATTTTCCTCACCTCCGCCGGCCGTGCCCTGCAAGGCACCACCCAGGCGATTTTCGAACAGCTCGAAGGCGCCGTGCAGCGCTTGCAACAACAGGCCCGCGACAATGTGCTGGTGCTGTCCTGCGAGCCGACCATCGCCATGCGCTGGCTGATCCCGCGCCTGCCCCGCTTCCATGCTGACCACCCCGACCTGCAGTTGCACCTGGTGGCCGCCGGCGGGCCGCTGGACTTCGCCCGCAGCGGTGTCGACCTGGCCATCCGCCGCGACGACTTCCACTGGGACAACCAGCTGTTCAATCAAAAAATCTGCGACGAATGGATCGGCCCGGTGTGCCACCCCACCTCCCCCACCCAGCTCGACGGCCAACGCCTGCTGCACAGCACCACCCGCGCCGCTGCCTGGCCCACCTGGCTGCGCCTCAGCGGCCAGCAGGCGCGGCACAACGAACGCAGCGACTACGAACACTTCTACCTGACGATCCAGGCCGCCAGCGCCGGCCTGGGCCTGGCCATGGCCTCAGCCCTGATGGTGCGCGACGAACTCGACAGCGGGCAGCTGCAGGCACCGTTCGGTTTTGTGCGCGATGGCTCGGCTTATCACCTGCTTAGCCCACAGCCCCTGGACGACAGCGGCAAGCGCCAGCGCTTCGCAGAGTGGGTAATGGGCGAGTGCCAGCGCTGCCTGGCTCACCTGGGTTTGACGCAGAACGACGACCCCGCGCTGCCATCGCCGCCCCAGGTGCGATAGCCCGCGGTATCCAGATGGATGCGCCCCGACGGGTAGCGCCCCAGGCCCATGCTCCACGCCTGGCCATGCTGCTGCCAGAAACGGCACAGCGGGTTAGGGTCAGCCCAGGCCGGCAACAGAATATCGACGGCGAAGGCGCGGGTATGGGCACTGTCGGCAGCACCGCCTGCGCACGCATTCAGACGAGGGTCGCGATAGGCCGAAACCACCTCGAACTGACGCAGGATGCCTTGGCCGTCGAGCACCTTGATCAGCGAGAGGGTCGAGCGTACAGCCGGCCAGTTGCTCACAGGCGGCACGGCGAAGGGAGACGCGTGGCACAGCTTCCAGTCCGAGGCCGAACGCAGCAGTTGGTGGATAGGCACCACACCGTAAAGACGGGCATCCACCAGCATTTCACGGAAGGGACGGGTTTGATGGTCGCCGGCCCACTGGGCGAACATCCACAGGTCGCGTTGGTCGGCGTGGGCAGTACCCGCTATCAGCAGGCCTGCCGCCAGAAGCAGTTTTTTCATTCTTTATCCATCCCTGCATAGAGAACAAAGAAAGCTACGCGGTGGATGGCGCCGACTGTGCGAGGTCAGTCTTCAAGCAGCGTGCAGGCCATCACCAGGGCATCTTCACGGCCCCCGGCAATCGGATAATAGTCGCGACGGCGGCCGATTTCGTTGAAACCGTAGCGCTCGTACAAACGATAGGCCGACTGGTTGCTGGCGCGTACTTCCAGGAAGCATTCGCGGCCATTGAGCTGGTAAGCCCGGGCCATCAGGTGCTCCAGCAGGCGCAGGCCCAGGCCGCGCCCCTGGTTTTCCGGTTTGACGGTGATATTGAGCAGGTGCGCCTCGTCGATGATCACGTTGATCACCCCATGGCCAACCTGCTGCTGGCCATCGAACATCAGCCAGACTTCGTACGACTTGAGCGCATCCTGAAAGATCCCGCGGGTCCAGGGGTGACTGAACGCGGCATATTCGATCTTAAGTACGGCATCCAGATCCGCCTCGGTCATCGGGCGAAAACTGATCGATTCACTCATTCAACGCTCTTCCAGCGCGCCATCAGCTGGCGCATGGCTTTCCAGACGTCCGCCTTGCGCTGCGGCTCGTCCATCAACAATTCAAGGCCCGGCAGCGCCCAGGCATCGCCCAGGCCGTCCAGCTCAAGGGTTTGGTAATAGGCCTCGGCATCAGCATTGGCGGCAAAGCGCAGTGCCGGCAAGCCGATCAGCCACAGGCAGGTACTCGGGGCGTCTTCCAGGCGCGCCTGGACAAAGCCCTGGACGAAGTCGCGCGCGGCTTCGGGGCCCTGGTCCATGTTGCCGCGTACCAGCAACGGCCAGCGCACCGGTTCGCCGATGATCTGCGGGGCGTCAGGCAGGCCGGCGGCGCGCAGCATGTCCTTTAGCAGCAGGTAGGACGGGTCGCGACTCTGGAACGGCTGGCCGGTGGCCAGTTCTACCAGCAGCAGGCAGCTGCCAGCGCGCAGCAACTGCAGCGAGAAGCGCGGTGGCGGCACCGGGGCCGGCCGTGGCGGTGCGGGCTGCTCTTCGGCCTCGACGGGCTTGGCGGCAGGCTTGGGCACGCTACCCGGGCGCGGGATCTCGATTTTCGGCCGCTCACCGGAGCGGGCCTGGGGGCTGGCGGGCGTTTCGTTTGCAGCCGGTGCCGGCCTGACCTCGAAATCGATGTCCTCGACCGGCACCACCGGCAATAGCAGCTCGGGGCGCGACGGTGCGGCGAACGGCAGTTCGGCGCGCGGCAGCCAGTGCACCACTTGCATGGCGGAAAGGTAGGCGCGGCGACGGGGTTCGGTCAGCAAGGGGCGGGTATCCGGGGGGCTCAAGACAGTTGGGCATTCTAACGTGTACGCCGTGGTTTTTGCAGCGCCTATCAGACCGAGCGCCGCCCGCGCGGCGCTTCGCAGCACAAGGCTGCTCCTACATCTGTTTCGGGCCAGTTATTCCTGAGACAAAGGCGCGCGCCCCCTGGTGTTCACCTGGACATCGTGTCGAACAAACCAGGCGGTCGCGCGCATGGGTACAGGCGTCACTGGCCTGAAACAGATGTAGGAGCAGCCTTGTGCTGCGAAGCGCCGCGCGGGCGGCGCTCGATTTCAAAACCACCCCAAAAACAACGCCATACACCTACTGGCCATAAGGTTATCTCTCATTACAGACCAAGGGGTGAAAACCTCCCCCCCGGATGCAGTACAATCGCCCCCTTTTTCTTGGCAACGAGTCGAAGCCAATGATCGAACCCAAGCGCGTCCTGCGCGCCCTAGCCGAACACTGGGCCCTGATCGAGCCGCTGTGCGAGCGTTTCGACCAGGGCACCCTGAGCCTGGTCGAGTTGCGCCAGCATGTGGGCCGCCAGCAGCTCGAAAGCACCCCGCAGGACATCACCCAGCTACTCGACGTATGGATCCGCCTGGACATCCTGGTCCCGGTGGCCAAGAGCCCGAACCGCTTCGAGCTCAACGCGCAGATCCACGACTTTCTTGCGTACCTGCGCCGCGAACACCGCCTGGGCCTGTGCCTGGAGATCGAAGCCTACCTGCGCCACCTCGAACGCCTCGCCGGCCATATCCAGGACGCCTTCGACAACCGCGACAGCGACGACCTGGCGCGCCAGCTGCGCCTGCTCGACATGCGCGTGCGCGATGTGCTGAAAAAGCTCGATAACGACGAACAGGCACTGGTCGCCGTGGCCGAGCGGGCCAAGACCAGCAACCGCCAGATCCCGCTGCGCCAGCGTTATGCCGAAGTACTGGCCACCTGGGACGAATACGTCGAGCCGATGATCCAGCTGGTGAACGCCGACGGCGCCTTCGAACAAGGCGTGCGCAAGGTCGAGACCGTGCTGCTGAAGCTGCTGGGCGAACAGGCGCGCCTGGGCCACCTGGTCGACGACGACATGCTGCTGCGCACCCACGCACGTATCCTGGAAATGCAGACCAGCGCCCAGCTGACCCTGCGCCACGCCCGTGAACTGCTGCTGCCGCTGCGCGAAGAAGCCCGCCGTCACAACGCCGTGACCCGTGGCGCCGCGCTGGCCCTGTCGGTGATCCGGCGCAAGGGCATCGACGCCGTGCCGCAGGCGGCCATGCCGATGTTCACCCGCCCGCAGAGCACCTTCCTCGGCAGTGCCAGCCAGGTCGAAGCCTATGTGTACGCCCTGGCGCGCTTCGAGCCCAAGCCGGCGCGCTTCCCCAAGGCCCACAAGACCCAGTCCGGCGCCCTGCCCCGTGCACCGCGCACGGTCAAGGAAATGGCCGAACGCTGCGAACAGGCCCTGCCGCTGCCCGACCTGATGGTCTGGCTGCTGGAGCAGGAACCCGAAGGCGCCACCGACGAACTGCTGTACTGGTTCTCACGCCTGTCGCGGGAAAAGCGCTTCAAGCGCGAACGCCTCGACCGCCGCGAATACACCACCCAGGAACACCTGGTCAGCCTGCGCTCGTACGCCCTGACCTCCAGCCGCGAAGACGCCACCAGCGCGACTACCGAACCCAACGCGAGCCCAGCCCATGCATCTTGATCTTTCCGAACTGTCCCAGCTCGCGCCGATCTTCCGCGAGCTGTTCAAAGGCTTCCACGTCAGCCGCCGCGATCCCGAGTTGTACGCGCAGCTGTCAAACTTCCAGGACCAGTACCGCACTCTGTTCAAGGCCCTGGGCTTCGAGCTGGTGTGCGACACCCGCGGTTTCTATTACTTCGTGCCGGACATGACCGCCGCGCAGGTCAACAAGACCGCGCAGCGCCTGTCGCTGTTCACCTTCATCCTGGTCGAGCACCTGGCCGACCAGGGCCGTGACCCGATGGCCGTGCTGGACGGCGGCAGCATCGGCCGCGACGAACTCCCCTCGCTGCTGGACAAGTACCGCGACCTGTTCCTGCAGGCCGAAGTGCAAACCGTGGACGAGCTGGAAGAAAAAATCCTGCGCCGCATGACCCAACTTGGCTTCGCCCATGAAGAAGGCGGCATCTACCGCTTCCTGCCGCCGATGCACCGCTTCCTCGATGTGTGCCTTTCGGTGCAGCAGGACCGCGACCTGGCCGCCACCCTGCATAGCGTGCTGCCGCTGCCGACCCCGGTGCTGGTCGAGGAAGAAAGCCCCGAAGAACTCAACCGCACCGACGATCCGCTCGACCTCACGCCCTTCGAGGGCGAGGAAAGCGAAGAGGACGCCCTGGCCCAGGCCATCCGCGAAGAGCAACAGGAGATTGACGCATGAGCCAGGAACGCTACGGCATCCGCCGCTTTGCATTGCTCAACACCGCCGGCTACAGCCTTGGCCTGTTCCCGCTGGAACACCCGCTGTCGGTCTACGGTGCCAACAACCTGGGTAAGTCGGCGTCGATCAACGCCCTGCAGTTCCCGATCCTGGCACGCATGTCAGACATGAGTTTCGGCAAGTACAGCCTCGAGCAGTCGCGCCGCTTCTACTTCGCCAGCGACACCTCGTACATTCTCTGTGAGCTGAGCCTGCCCCACGGCCCGCACGTGATCGGCGTGGTCGGCCGCGGCCCGGGCGGCGGTTTCGGTCACCAGTTCTTCGCCTACAAAGGCGAATTGGACCTGGCCCATTACCAGAAGAACGACACCTGCCTGCGCCAGAAAGAGCTGTTCACCAACCTGGAGCGGCTGGGCATCAAAGCCTACGAGCTGAAGCCGGACGAACTGCGCCGCCTGCTGGTTGGCGGCCACACCTCGGTGCCGCTGGACCTGACCATGATCCCGCTGCGCTCCACCAGCGAGCAAAGCCTGAAAACCTTCCGCGCGCTGTTCATCAACCTGCTGCACATGCGCGAAATCACTGCGGCCAAGCTCAAGCAACTGTTCCTTGACGCCTTCGAGCACAGCCTGCGTTCGGGCAGCGTCGACTACATCGCCGCGTGCGAGGAAGCCTTCCGCGACGTGCGCCGCATGGAGCAGGACTACAACGCCCTGGTCGCCGCCGGCCCGCTGGTCGAGGCCCTGGCCGGTGGTGTAGCCCAGCGCGACATCCTGCGTGGCAAGCTGCACCGCATTTCGCCAGTGCTCGACACCCTGCTGGGCACCTGGCAGGAATACGCCATGGCGCGCAAGGAAGAGCTGGTCATCCAGTCCGAGCACTACCGTGGCGAGCAGGACCGCCTGCAGAACGACCAGCGCGGCGGCACCCAGGAGCTGATGCGCCTGGAGCGTGAAATCACCGGCATCCAGCGCTGGCTGGGCGAGCTGTCGGTGCTCAAGCACCGCTTTGCCCTGGTCGATGACGTCAAGGTACTGGAGCAGCAGCTGCTGGCGGCCAAGGACGCCCACGACGAACTGGCCGGCGCCTTGGCGCAGTCGCGCCAGTTCAGTGCCGAAGACCTGGACGAGCGCGTACGCGACCTGGAAAAACGCCTGAAGCAGGTCAAGCAGCAACTGGACCACGCTGACAACAACAGCTACGCCCGCCTGCGCGAGGAGTTCTCGCAGCAGGACGTCGACCGCCTGATGCGCCTGTTCAACGGTGCACTGTTCAGCCTGCCGCTGGGCGACCGTGGCATCGAGCTGGACGACAGCGCCCTCTGGGTAAAATCGCTGGAAGCGGTGTTGGACGGTTTCAAGGGCGAGCGTTTCGAAGCCCCGGGCCTGTCCATCGACCTCACCCACATCGACCCACCGGCGCTGCAGGCCCTGGCCGACCGCGCCGCCCTGCGCGACCAGAAAGAGCGCCTGGAAAAGGAGCTGAAACAGCTCAAGACCCAGCAGGCTGTAACCGCCGACCGCACCGCCTCGAAGGCGCAGACCGAAACCCTGTACCAGCAAGTGCTGGACGCGCAGAAGGCGCTGGAAGACTTCCGCCGCAGCGAAACCCTGGCAGCCGAAGAGCCCGAGAAGCTGGAACAGCTGTCGCAACTGGAAGCCGCCCAGGACGAACTCAAGCGCTCCAGTGATGCCTTCACCGAGCGCGTCCAGCAGCTGTCGGCCAAGCTGCAGCTGGTCGGCCGCCAGATCGGCGACCTCGAGTCCAAGCAGCGCACCCTGGAAGACGCCCTGCGCCGTCGCCAGCTGCTGCCGGCCGACCTGCCTTACGGCACCCCGTTCATGGAAGCCATCGACGACTCGATGGACAACCTGCTGCCCCTGCTCAACGATTACCAGGACAGCTGGCAAGGCCTGCAACGGGTAGACAACCAGATCGAGGCGCTGTATGCCCAGGTGCGCCTGAAAGGCGTGGCCAAATTCGACAGCGAAGACGACATGGAGCGCCGTCTGCAGCTGCTGGTGAACGCCTATGCGCACCGTACCGAAGAAGCCCTGACCCTCGCCAAGGCACGCCGCGCCGCGGTCACCGACATCGCCCGGACCCTGCGCAACATCCGCAGTGACTACGACAGCCTCGAGCACCAGCTGGCGCTGTTCAACCGCGAGATCAACAAGCGCCAGGTTTCCAACCTGGAGAGCTTCCGCGTGGTGCTGGCGCCGAACAAGGAAGCGCTCAAGCACATCGACCAGATCATCCACAGTGCCGGCCAGTACGAAGAAGGCGAAACCTTGTCGGTGTTCGACCTGACCCAAAGCGCCGAGCAGGACAACAAGAACGAAGAGGCCAAGGAATACCTGGCACGCCTTGTGGCAGCCAACCACAACCAGCTGGGCTTGAAAGACCTGTTCGAGCTGGCGTTCGAGATCACCAAGGTCAACGGCCAGCCGATCATCCACGCCGACATCGACGGCGCTGCGTCCAACGGCACCACCATGACCATCAAGGCGCTGACCAACATGTACTTGTTGCTGCACCTGATGGACCGCGACCTGGCCGGGCGCATTCGCCTGCCGTACTACCTGGACGAAGCAGCGGACATCGACGAACGCAACCAGGCCGCACTGCTGGAGACCAGTTTGCAGCTGGGCTTCGTACCGATTCTGGCGAGTGTGAAGCCCCAGGTATCCGCGCACGTGGCGATCGACCTGGAAGGCGGCAGCGGCCCGAACGGCATCTACATCGACGAGGCGGACTGGAAGTTCATCAGCCGGCTGGATGAGGTGAAGGCGGTTGTGCGCGAGGATAAGGCCGAGGAACTGGCCTGACATTTGTGTATGGGGCCGCGTTGCGGCCCATTCGCGGCACAAGGGGACGCATATCCCTGTAGGAGCGGCCTTGTGCCGCGAATGGAGGCCGAAGGCCTCCCGGCAATCTACCAGGCTATCAATGCGCCCAAGGCAAGATCGGAATCGCGGTCACCGCGTTCTGCGGGCTGCCTTCGATCATGCGGTCGCTGTACACCAGGTACACCAGCGTATTGCGCTTCTTGTCCAGGAAGCGCACCACCTGCATGGTCTTGAACACCAGCGAGGTGCGTTCCTTGAACACTTCCTCGCCGTCTTTCAACTCACCCTTGAAGTTGATCGGCCCGACCTGACGGCAGGCAATCGACGCCTCCGCACGGTCCTCCGCCAGCCCCAGGCCACCCTTCATGCCGCCAGTCTTGGCCCGCGACAGGTAGCAGGTCACGCCCTCCACCTTGGGGTCGTCAAACGCTTCGACCACGATGCGGTCGTTCGGCCCCAGGAACTTGAAGACAGTGGACACCTGGCCGACTTCCTCGGCCCCGGCCAGCATTGGCAGCGCCAGCGCCACTACGGTAATCACTCGCTTGAACAGGCTCATACCAGCACCAGATTGTCACGGTGTACCAGCTCGGGCTCAGCGCTATAGCCAAGGATCGACTCGATACCATCGGACGACTGACCGATGATCTTCTGCGCCTCCAGGGCGCTGTAGTTGGCCAACCCACGGGCCACTTCAACACCGTCCGGGCCAACGCACACCACCATCTCGCCACGGCGGAAGCTGCCCTGCACGGTCTTCACGCCAACCGGCAACAGGCTCTTGTTGGCCTGGCGCAGCGCCTGCACGGCGCCGGCATCCAGCACCAGGGTGCCACGGGTCTGCAGGTGGCCAGCCAGCCACTGCTTGCGCGCAGCGAGCATGCCGCGCTCGGGCGAAAGCAAGGTACCCAGGCGCTCGCCCGCCTTGAGGCGGTCCAGCACGCGCTCGATGCGGCCACCGATGATGATGGTGTGGGCACCGGAACGGGCGGCCAGGCGCGCGGCGCGCAGTTTAGTCTGCATGCCGCCACGGCCCAGGGCACCACCGGTACCACCGGCCACGGCATCCAGCGTCGGGTCGTCGGCACGGGCTTCGTAGATCAGCTGGGCTTCGGGGTTGTTGCGCGGGTCGGCGTCGAACATGCCATCGCGGTCGGTGAGGATCACCAGCAGGTCGGCCTCGACCAGGTTGGCCACCAGCGCTGCCAGGGTGTCGTTGTCGCCGAAGCGGATTTCGTCGGTGACCACGGTGTCGTTTTCGTTGATCACCGGCACCACGCCCAGGTCGACCAAGGTGCGCAGGGTGCTGCGGGCGTTCAGGTAACGCTTGCGGTCGGACAGGTCGTCATGGGTCAGCAGGATTTGCGCGGTGTGCTTGCCGTGTTCGCCGAAGCTCGACTCCCAGGCCTGCACCAGGCGCATCTGGCCGAGCGCGGCAGCGGCCTGCAGCTCGTTCATCGCGCTCGGTCGCGTAGTCCAACCCAGCTGGCTCATGCCGGCAGCCACGGCCCCGGAGGAGACCAGTACCAACTCCACGCCTGCCTCACGCAGCGCGACCATCTGCTCGACCCAAACGGCCATGGCACCGCGGTCGAGGCCCTTGCCATCGGCGGTCAGCAGAGCACTGCCAATCTTCACGACCCAGCGCTTGGCGCCCGTCACCTTGCTTCGCATCTTCTTCCAACCTATGTCGAATCTGTAGATACCGTGGATACAAAAACGCCGCTCCAGAGAGCGGCGTTTAGTGTACTGCAACCGGTCAGTCGCGCACGTAAATGATTTCCGGACCGTCTTCGTCGTCCTCGAAATCATCGTCCCAAGCGTCATCGTCACCGATGTCGTGCACGCTCTTGACGCCAGTACGGCGCAGGGTACGCGCGTCGTCCAGGGCCTGCAGCTGGGCACGGGCTTCGTCTTCAATGCGCTGGTCGAGGTCGGCCAGCTCGGCGGCGTAGGCCGGGTCGTTGGCCAGGCGGTCGGCGCGGTCTTCGAGGTAGCGCATCAGGTCGTGGCTGAGCTTGTCGGTACCCTGCTTGGAGATCGCCGAGATCACGTAGACCGGGCCTTCCCACTCCAGGCGATCGATCACCTCCTGAACACGCTCATCGCGCTCGTCGTCCATGACCATGTCCGACTTGTTCAGTACCAGCCAACGCTCACGCTCGGCCAGCGACGGGCTGAAGCGGGTCAGCTCGTTGACGATCACTTCGGCAGCATCGGCCGGGCTGCTTTCGTCCAGCGGCGCAATGTCCACCAGGTGCAGCAGCACGCGGGTGCGCGCCAGGTGCTTGAGGAAGCGGATACCCAGGCCGGCACCGTCGGAAGCACCTTCGATCAGGCCGGGGATGTCGGCGATGACGAAGCTCTTCCAGCGGTCGACGCTGACCACGCCCAGGTTTGGCACCAGGGTGGTGAACGGGTAGTCGGCCACTTTCGGCTTGGCGGCCGAGACCGAGCGGATGAAGGTACTCTTGCCGGCGTTGGGCAGGCCCAGCAGGCCAACGTCAGCCAACACCTTCATTTCCATCTTCAGGTCGCGCTGGTCACCCGGCTTGCCTGGCGTGGTCTGGCGCGGTGCACGGTTGGTGCTGGACTTGAAACGGGTGTTGCCCAGGCCGTGCCAGCCGCCTTGGGCGACCATCAGCTTCTGGCCAGGGGTGACCAGGTCACCGATCACTTCCTGGGTGGAAGCGTCAATCACGGTGGTACCGACCGGCACGCGCAGGAACAGGTCTTCACCCTTCTTGCCGGTGCAGTCGGTGCTGCCGCCATTGGAGCCGCGCTGGGCTTCGTGGTGACGGGTGTAGCGGTAGTCGACCAGGGTGTTCAGGTTTTCGTCGGCGACCATGTACACCGAGCCGCCGTCACCGCCGTCACCGCCGTTAGGGCCACCGTTCTCGATGAACTTCTCGCGACGGAAGCTCATGCAACCGTTGCCGCCGTCACCGGCCTTGACCCGAATCGATACTTCGTCAACAAACTTCATTAAAACCGCCTCTCGTCGGTAGACGAGTTGAATGAATCAAAAACATGAGGCTCTTGCAAAAATGAGCGCGGCGGCCCCGTACGACCGTAGAAACCAACGCCGGCAACCCAGACAAACAGCTTTGCAAGAGGCTCACCACAAACGAAAAAGCCCCGTCGCATGACGGGGCTTCTGGAGCGACGTCGCGATTAAGCGGCGACGATGCTCACGTAACGGCGCATGAACTCGCCTTTCTTCTCGAACTTGATCACGCCTTCGATCTTGGCGAACAAGGTGTGGTCCTTGCCCATGCCAACGCCGTAGCCAGCGTGGAATTCAGTGCCGCGCTGACGGACGATGATGTTGCCTGGCTTGATAACCTGGCCGCCATACATCTTCACGCCAAGGCGTTTAGATTCTGAGTCGCGACCGTTACGAGTACTACCACCAGCCTTCTTGTGAGCCATGGTTCAATTCTCCAAATAAATTCAGGGGATCTAGGGGATTAAGCCTGGATGCCGGTGATTTTGATCTCGGTGAACCACTGGCGGTGGCCCATACGCTTCATGTGGTGCTTACGACGACGGAACTTGATGATGCGAACCTTGTCGTGGCGGCCTTGCGAAACGACTTCGGCCACTACTTTAGCGCCAGCAACAACTGGAGCACCGATGGTGACTTCTTCACCGTTGGCGACCAGCAGAACGCGATCGAAAGTCACGGATTCGCCAGTGGCGACTTCCAGTTTTTCGATCTTGAGGAATTCACCTTCAGCGACTTTGTACTGCTTGCCGCCGGTAACGATTACTGCGTAAGACATGGTATTTCTCCGATAATCCTGCTCACCCAGCGCTTTATATGATGAGTATTGGCTGGCATGGCTGCACAAGGCTGGAACGGCCCGGCGCAATTGCGTAAGGCAGGTGCTGCCCAGGAAGTTAGGGTGCGCGATTGTACGCAACCCTGGTTTTGCTTGCAAGTGCCGCCCCCGGCCCGCTGGCACCGCGCCTTGACACACCGGTACCCGCGACCTAGCATGCCGCGCAACCTCACTGGAGCAGCCGATGCAACCCCAAACCTTCTACCGCGCGGTGGCTGATGATTTCAGCGCCGTCGACGAGATCATCAAGAAGCAGCTGACCTCGCGCGTGCCGCTGGTATCGAAGATCGGCGACTATATCACGTCGGCCGGTGGCAAGCGCCTGCGTCCCCTGCTGGTACTGCTGTGTGGCAAGGCCCTGGGCCGCGAAGGCGACGACCTGCGCCTGCTGGCTGCCACCATCGAATTCCTGCACACCGCCACCCTGCTGCACGACGACGTGGTCGACATGTCCGGCATGCGCCGCGGCCGCTCCACCGCCAACGCCCTGTGGGGCAACGCGCCGAGCGTGCTGGTGGGCGACTTCCTTTATTCGCGCTCGTTCGAAATGATGGTCGAACTGGGTTCGATGCCGGTCATGCAGATCCTGTCCAAGGCCACCCGTGTGATTGCCGAAGGTGAAGTGCTGCAGTTGTCGCGGGTACGCGATGCCAGCACCACCGAGGAAATCTACATGGAGGTCATCCGCGGCAAGACCGCGATGCTGTTCGAAGCCTCGACCCACAGCGCCGCCGCGCTGGCCGAAGCCACCGACGAGCAGCGCGAAGCCTTGCGCACCTTCGGTGACCACTTGGGCGTGGCCTTCCAGCTGGTCGACGACCTGCTGGACTACAAGGGCGACTCGCAAACCCTGGGCAAGAACGTCGGTGACGACCTGGCCGAGGGCAAGCCTACCCTGCCGCTGATCTACACCATGCGCGAAGGCACTGCCGAGCAGGCTGCGCTGGTACGCCAGGCGATCCAGAAAGGTGGCCTTGAGGATCTGGAACAGATCCGCGTGGCGGTCGAAGCGTCGGGCGCGCTTAAGTACACAGCAGAGCTGGCGCGCGACTATGTGAAGCGCGCCATTGCATGCCTCGAAGTGCTGCCGGCCAGTGAATACCGGGATGCCCTGGTCGAGCTGAGCGAGTTTGCGGTCGCGCGTACTCACTGACAGACCGAGTCGTCTTCATTCGCGGGCAAGCCCGCTCCTACAGGATTGCGTCACCTGGAGGAGCGGACTTGCCCGCGATGCTTTTTGTCCGGACATAATCACTTCTGGAAAAATACCTTTTACAATGTGGGTTTTTAACCGCCCGTCTGTTTGTTTGAGGAACCGAAGTGAGCACTCTGCCACCCTGCCCAAAATGCAATTCCGAGTACACCTATGAGGATGGCACTCAGCTGATCTGCCCTGAATGCGCCCACGAGTGGTCTGCCAGTGGCGACGCCGAAGCGGCCAGCGACGAGGCGGTGAAGAAAGACTCGGTCGGCAACGTCCTGCAGGATGGCGACACTGTCACCGTGATCAAGGACCTCAAGGTCAAGGGTTCGTCCCTGGTGGTGAAGGTCGGCACAAAGGTCAAGAACATCCGCCTGTGCGACGGCGACCACGATATCGACTGCAAGATCGATGGCATCGGCGCCATGAAACTGAAGTCCGAGTTCGTTCGCAAAGTCTGATTACAGAAAAAAAGGCCAATAGGCGCTTGCTATTCTGATAATAAGAATTATTCTCATTGGGACTGATATCCAAGGAGAATAGCCATGACTTATCTGATTGACGCCTGGCTTGACCGCCCTCACCCCTACCTGCGCATTCTTCATCGCGAAACCGGCGAAGTGTGCGCGGTGCTCGAAGAAGAAGCGCTGGACGAACTGCGTGACCAAGGCGACCTGGACATGAGCGGGCTGAATTCGAGTGAACCGGGGGTGCTCAAGGAGCTGGTGCGCAATCTGTTTCTGTTCTGCTATGCGCGGGCATTGCGCCCGATGGGAACAGACTGGAACTGACAGATCTGGCGAGGGCTTCGCCCTCGTTCGCGGCACAAGGCCGCTCCTGCAGGGGTACGCATTTTCCCATGGACATGCGTACCCCTGCAGGAGCGGCCTTGTGCCGCGAATGGGCCGCAACGCGGCCCCAAGCGGTATTACAGAACGTCGAGCAGCTCGACGTCGAACACCAGCACGCTGTGCGGCGGGATGCTGCCAACGCCTTGGGCGCCGTAGGCCAGCTCGCTCGGCACGTACAGGCGCCATTTGCTGCCGGCATTCATCAGCTGCAGGGCTTCGGTCCAGCCAGCAATCACGCCACCAACCGGGAATTCAGCCGGCTGGCCACGCTCGTAGGAGCTGTCGAACACGGTGCCGTCGATCAGGGTGCCGTGGTAGTGCGTACGCACGTTGTCTTCGCGAGTCGGCTTGGCGCCTTCACCTGCGGTCAGTACTTCGAACTGCAGGCCCGAAGCCAGGGTGGTGATGCCTTCACGCTTGGCGTTTTCAGCCAGGAATTCCTTGCCAGCGCCAGCAGCTGCTTCAGCCTTGGCAGCCGCTTCGGCTTGCATGATGTCGCGGATCACTTTGAAGCTGGCCGACAGGTCGGCTTCGCTGACGCGGCTGTCGGCGCCGTTGAAGGCGTCGGTCAGGCCGGCCAGGATGGCTTCCAGGCTTACGCCTGGTGGCGGGTTGTCGCGCAGCTGGCCGCCCAGCTGACGGCCGATACCGTAGCTGACGCGCGTTTCGTCGGTAGACAGATTGAGTTCGGACATTGTCGTGCTCCACTGCAGGGCGCAGTGCAGCCGCGCCCTTGATGAAAAGGGCGAGCAGCCTAGCACACTGATGAGCTGCGAGCAGCTACCAGGCCGAACGCTGGGAAATCGGCACCTTGAGGTCTTCTTCCGGGTGCGAACCCATGCCGCACATTTCATCCTGCACCGACCAGTGCACCAGGTTCATCGAGACCATGGGGATGGTTTGCAGCAACTTGCGGGCATCCTCCACCGAGTGCACGCGCAAACGCTCGCCACGGGTGTCAGACAGCGGGTGGGCGCGGCCTTTGAGCCGGGCTTCAATGAGGTAATCGCCGCCTTCGATGGCGATCAGGTTCACTTCGTCGACATGGCCAGCCCTGGCCTCGAGATTGAGCTGATGCAGGTTCATGTAAGCACCTCGCGATGAGAACCACGCATGAGTGCTCATTTTTCGTACAGGCGGGCCGAAAGCACAAGCCAGAAACGACACCGCCCGTCCGTTTTGCAACAGACGGGCGGTGCAGGCAACAACGGGGCTCAGTGCTTGGTCAGCTTGTCCAGGTAGCCCATGCAGAACGCCGAAACCACAAAGGTCATGTGGATGATCACGTACCACATCAGGTAGTCGGTGGAGATGTTCTGCGCATCCATGAACACCCGCAGCAGGTGAATGGACGAAATCGCCACGATCGACGCAGCCACCTTCATCTTCAGCGACGAGGAGTCCATCTTGCCCAGCCAGTTGAGCTTTTCCTTGCTGTCGTCGATGTCCAGTTGCGAGACGAAGTTCTCGTAGCCGGAGATCATCACCATCACCAGCAGGCCACCCACTAGCGACATGTCGATCAGCGAGAGGATCACCAGGATCAGGTCAGCTTCGCTCAAGGCAAAGACGTTGGGCAGGACGTGGACCACTTCCTGAAAGAATTTCAGCGCCAGGGCCAGCAGGCCGAGGGACAGGCCGAAGTAGATGGGGGCGAGCAGCCAGCGCGAGGCATACATCGCGTTTTCGAGAATACGTTCCATGGAGGGTTTGGGACTCGTCAGGTGACTAAAAAAACGACAGCGAGTATAGCCAGCCACCTGTTACAGCAAAAGCCCGGTGAGTGGGGGCTGCTTTGCAGCCCATTCGCAGCACAAGGCTGCTCCTACAACCGACCGCGATTTCCTGTAGGAGCAGCCTTGTGCTGCGAATGGGCCGAAAAGCGGCCCCTACAAGCGACCGCGATCTCCTGTAGGAGCAGCCTTGTGCTGCGAATGGGCCGCAAAGCGGCCCCCGGCATCAATCAGGTCTCAGGATGAAACTGATAATCCCCCAGATTCCGGCACCGCTCGCCATTGATCCGGCGCAACTGGGCCTGCAGGTGCAAGCACCAGATCTGCGGGTCTTCGGATACCTGGTAGCCATGCAAGGTCAGGCTGTCGACAATGGCGTTAAGCACCGATTCGGCCACCAACGGCCCATGAAACGGCCCTTGAGCCTTGATCGCGGAAGGTTGCTCACCGGCCATGCCGGCGGCGAACAGCAGCGTCCACATGCCGTTATCCCCGGCCAGTGGGCGAATGCTGCATTCGATGCGGGTCACCAGGCCCAGGCACTGGCGTGTGAGGCTGAGGTTGCGCATGGCCGCGTCCCCTCCAATAAGCCTTGTTCAGCCTGAACACCAGGCTGTTTCCATCCTGAACGCTGATACCGTCCTTAAGTTCCAGCATAGAATAACAGCACAAAAAGATGGAAAACCGGCGCTGAACGGTAGCACATCGCCGCCAGCGCCGGTTTATTGACTCAGGCCGGTTTGGCCTGGGCAATCACCTCTTCCAGGCGTTCTTTTTCTGCCTTCTCGATGTCTTCCTCGCTGATCATTTCGGCGATTTCACGCAGGCGTTCCACCACCCGGGCGTTGACGCTGCCCTCGGTAAACAGGCCCTGGTCATCAAGTACCCCGGCCTCCTCGCCCACCAGCAGGCTCAGCGCCTCATCGGCCTGGCTGACCGCGTAAACGTGGAACATGCCGTTCTCCACAGCCTGCAGCACGCGCTCGTCGAGCATGAGGGTGGCTACGTTGGCACGCGGAATGATCACCCCCTGCTCGCCGGTCAGGCCACGCGCCTCACACAGGCGGAAGAAGCCCTCGATCTTCTCGTTGACCCCGCCCACGGCCTGCACTTCACCGAACTGGTTGATGGAACCGGTGATGGCGAAGCACTGCTTGAGCGGCGTGCGCGACAAGGCCGAGATCAGCGTGCACGCTTCGCCCAGCGAGGCGCTGTCACCGTCCACATAACCGTAGGACTGCTCCAGGGCGATACTCGCGGAAATCGCCAGCGGGAACTCCTGGGCATAGCGGCTGCCCAGGTATCCGGTGAGGATCATCACACCCTTGGAGTGGATCGGCTGGCCAAGGTTGACCTCGCGTTCGATGTCGACAATGCCGCTGCCGCCCGGGTACACGGTGGCAGAGATACGGGCCGGCATACCGAACGCCGAATCGCCCACTTCCAGCACGGTCAGGCCGTTGCACTTGCCGATGGCCGCCCCTTCGGTATCAATCAGGATGATGCCGGCCAGCATGTCGTCCAGCACCCGCTGCGAAACACGCCCGGTGCGGGTGGCCTTGGCCTTGAGCGCACGTTCGATATGCCCGGCGTCGGTCATTTCGTCACTGGCCAGCTGACGGATGAAATCGGCTTCGCTGACCAGCTGGAACAGGTCGCCGATACGCGCCGACAGGCGTGACTGGTTCTCTGCCAGGCGGGCGCTGTAGGTGGCCAGGCGTGCTACCGCGTCACTTGTCAGCGGCGCCATGCCCTCTTCGTTGGTACGGGTGCGCAACAGCTGGGCGAACTGCTCCAGGTTCTCGTCGACCATGGGCATGTCTTCGTCGAAGTCCACCAGCACGCGGAACATCTCCTGGAAGTCCGGGTCGTGGTCCTGCAGCGCGTAGTACAGCTGGCGTGAGCCGATGATCACCAGTTTCACGTTCAGCGGAATCATCTGCGGCTGAAGGCTGACGCTGGCCACACGGCCCAGTTCACCGATGGGTGACTCCATCTTCAGCTTGCGCGACTGCAGCGCACGCTTGAGCGCATCCCACACGAACGGCTCGCCGAGCATTTTCTCGGCTTCAAGAATCAGGAAGCCGCCGTTGGCACGGTGCAACGCGCCTGGGCGCAACTGGCGGTACGAAGTGTAAAGCGCGCCCTGGTCGGTGCTGTATTCGATACGGCCGAACAGGTTGTCGTACGTCGGGTGCGGCTCGAACACGACCGGCGCGCCCCCGGCGGCATGGTGGCCGACCACCAGGCTTGGAGCGTACTGCTCTTCAAGCAGCTTGCGCGCAGCGGCGTCGGTCTTGCTGTCGTCGACCAGTTGCTCGACCACGGTGCGCAGCAGGTTCAGCTGCACCGACTGCAGGTAGGCGCACACCGCTGCGTTCTCGGCGTACTTTTCCGACAGCGGCGCGAGCAACGGCTGCAAGGCCAGGGTGATGGTTTCTTCGTTGAGCTGGCGCAGCTGGTTGTTCGACTCGCGCTTCCATTGCGGCAGGCTGGCCAGCTCTTCGTTCAGCTGTTCCTCGAGCGAGGCAATGTCTTGGTGGAACTGCTCGCGCACCGCTTCCGGCAACTGGGCGAACTCGGCTTCATCCAACGCCTTGCCATCGGCCATCGGCGTGAAGGCGACGTTGCTGGCGTCGCGGTACAAAGCCACGTCCTTTTCCAGCGAGGCCCGCTCGATTACATCCAGGGCACGGTCGTAGCGCTGGTTGAAGGCACGGTCGATAGCGCCTTTCTTCTGTTGGTACGAGGGGTGCTCGAACACTGCCGGGAAGGTGGACAGCAGGTTGTCGATCAATCCGCCCATGTCGCTGATGAACTCGGCAGCGCTGCCAGACGGCAGCTCCAGCGCGCGGGGTTCCCGGGTATCGTCGAAGTGGTTGACGTAGACCCAGTCGGCCGGGGTCTGCTGGCGCTTGCCCTCAGCCTTGAGGTAGCGCTTGACGAACGAGAAGCGCCCAGTGCCGGGCTCGCCCATCACGTACACATTGTAACCGGGGCGCGGCATGGCCACGCCGAACTGCAGGGCCTCGACAGCACGTTCCTGGCCCAGTACTCCGCGAAACGGCTCCAGATCGTCGGTATGGGTAAAGGCAAACTGCTCGGGGGAGAAACGCCGGGTCAGGGCTTCAGGCGCGAGACGCAGGCGCGCAGCGACAGGATCGGGCATTGGGTTTCCTTACTTCGGCGGGGCAGATGAGCAGCATTCTGGCGCTGCCCGCGCGCGCCTTGCAAGGCTCCATGGGACTTTATGTCGCAGCCGGTGCAGGTCATGTCACAGCAAATTTTTCGCAATCAACAACGCAACCTTTAGATCGTGCCTAAACTCCAAGCTGCGCGGGTGGGTGAAAAGCTTTCCCGACCTGGCAACCGAGTTGCCAGAAACCCTGACCCTTGGTTAAGACAAAGAGAACAAATGCTATGAAACGGATTCTTCTGGGTACTCTGTTCACCGTGGTCTCGCTGAACGCCATGGCCGAAGCGCCAGGCGGCCCGAACTGCGGTTGGGGCAACATGCTGTTCGAAGGCCAGCGTGGCACTCCGGCACACTTCCTGGCTTCTACCACCAACGGCACATCCGGTAACGCCACCTTCGGCATGACCTCCGGCACCAACGGCTGCTCGACCAAGGCTTCGCTGACCTACGGCGGCAAGTCCTGGTTTGCCATGAATGGCATGATGAACGAGCTGTCCGAAGACATGGCCATGGGCCAGGGCGAAGCACTGACCACCTATGCCGTAGTGCTTGGCGTGGCCCCGGAAGACCGCGTCTACTTCAACTCGGTTACCCACCAGCACTTCAACCAGATCTTCAGCAGCGCCGATGTCACTGCCGAAACTGTCCACACCAACACCCTGGCCGTTCTGAAGAGCGACCCACGCCTGGCCAAATACGCTACCGAGGCCTAAGCACTGCTGTTCCCGCCCCCCACGGGGGCGGGTTTCGCCTTTTTCGGCATCGTGAAGAAGTAGTTGCCCGATATGCTCAAACGCCTCGCTTCCCTGGCGCTGTGTGCCTGCGCCCCTGTTCATGCCGCGCCCGTGCTGGATCAAGGCCGTCTCCAGCAACTGGCCAATACCCCTTACTGGCACGCCATTGGTCACTACGAAACCGCCAAGCTCGGCGGCTGGCGTAGCTATGTGGATGATGATGCCTTCTTCCTCGCCGAGGACGGTGCGCACCACCCCGACCAAGAGCTGCAAGCCACGGTCGAAGCGCTGTATGCCCCGGCCAGCCTCGGCGACAAGCACGCGCAGTGTGTGTTCCCCGCGCGTACCCGCTGGCTGCGCGAGCAGCTCGACCTGCAAGGCTTGCCGCAGCCGGACTGCCAGGAGTTCAAGACCTGGTACCAGTCCATCGACCCGCACAGCGCCGCGTTGATCTTCCCGGCGGCCTACCTTAACAGCCCCTCGTCAATGTTCGGCCACACCCTGCTGCGCATCGACCAGTCCAGCACCCGCAACGACGACACCACGCTGCTGAGCTACGCGATCAACTTCGGCGCCTACATCGAAGGCAGCGACAACAGCATCCTGTACGCCTGGAAGGGCCTGATGGGCGGCTACCCAGGGCTGTTCGCGCTGATGCCCTACCAGGAAAAACTGTCCGAATACCGCAGCCTGGAAAACCGCGACCTGTGGGAATACCAGCTGGACCTCACCCCCGAAGAAACCGGGCGCATGGTCGAGCATGTGTGGGAGTTGAAGCAGATCCAGTTCGACTACTTCTTCTTCGACGAAAACTGCTCCTATCGGCTGCTGGAACTGCTGCAAGTGGCTCGGCCAAGCCTGGACCTGACCTCGCAGTTCCCGCTGACCGCCATCCCGACCGATACGGTCAAGGCCGTGAAACAGTCCGGCCTGGTCGCCAGCGAGGTCTACCGCCCTTCCCGCGAACGTGAGTTGCTGGCCCGGGCGGAGCCCCTCGACCATGGCGAAAAGCGTCAGGTGCTGGCCGTGAGTGCCAACACCGCACAGCTGCAAAGCCCCGAATTCAAGGCCCTGCCCCGCGAACGCCAGGCGTTGGTGCAAGATGCCGCGTATCGCCTTGAGCGCTACCGGGCCAACGGCCAGGAACGCGACCCCGGCCAAGCCAAGCGCAGCTTCGAGCTGCTGCGGGCGATCAACAGCAACCCGCCGCCGCCCTTGCAGATCGAGCGCCCCGGCCTGCCTGAAGACGGCCATGACTCACGCACCTGGCAACTGGGCGTGGGCACCCGTGAAGACCGCGCCTACGCCGAGTACGGCCTGCGCATGGCTTACCACGACCTGAACGACAATGCCTACGGCTTCCCGCTGGGTGCGCAAATCGAGATCCTGCAGCTGAAGGTGCGCCAGTACGAGGGTAATGACTGGCAGGTGCAGCGCCTGGACCTGGCCACCATTCGCTCGCTGACACCCCGCAACGAGCTGCTCAAACCGTGGTCGTGGCAAGTGGCTGGCGGCCTGGAGCGGGTGCCGGGCAAACATGATGACGAGGTGCTGGTAAGCCATGTGAACGGCGGCGCCGGTGGCACCTGGCAACTGGCCGACGGGTTGCTGGGTTTTGCCCTCGGTACGGTGCGGGTCGAGCATCACAACGACTTCGCCCAGTTCATCGCCCCGGCGGCAGGGTTCAATGGCGGCCTGCTGTGGCGCAACGGCTTGGGCAACCTGACGCTGGAGGCCAAGGGTGATTACTTCACCAATGGCGAAGTGCGGCGCAGCGTGAGCCTGAACCAGCAGTGGGAGATCAGCCAGAACCTGGGGCTGCGGTTGAGCGCTTCGCGCGAGTTCAGCCACCTGGCTACCGCACAGAACGAGGTAATGCTCGAATTGAAGTGGTACCACTACTGAGTGATCCAATCGACTCTTTGACACCGTTTTGACAGCTCCTCGACAAATGGCCACCTAGACTTTCCACTATCTACGGGAGGGTCTGGTGGCCATGTCGCGGTACTGGTTCGGCGTGTGCATTGCGTTATTGCTGTCAGGTTGCGAAACCACCCACGAGCAAATGCTCAACCACGGTTATCCCCCTGCCTATGCCGATGGCTTCCAGGACGGCTGCAGCAGCGGCCGCCAGGCGGCCGGGCTGATGGTGGGCGGCTTCAGCAAGAACGTGCCGCGCTACCTGCACGAACGCCAGTACGAAACCGGCTGGGACGACGGCTTCCGCCAGTGTCATGCCATGCAGAACAGTGAAGAACAGCGTGAGTACCACGAACGCTTCTGGGACCAGCGCGACCGCGAGTGGGAGCAGGAAAAGGACCGTGACGCCGCCAAGGCTTATCGCCACAACTGAGTCGCAAACGGACATTCCTTGAAACCGGCGGCCTGCCATGATGGTCTCCTGCACAAGGAGGCCCTGCATGAGCCGAGCATTCGTCAACGAAGACCAGGCTGCCGCCCAGGCCGACCAGCCGGTCGAGCGTCGCGTCAGCGAACAACCCAACTACGTCACCGCCAACGGCCTGCGCCAGCTCCAGGCCCGCGTGGCCGAGCTGAATGCCTTGCGCAGCGAACTGCAGGCGCAGGGCGAACGGGGCGACAAGCAGCGGCTGGCCGATACCGAACGGGACCTGCGTTACTACAATGCGCGAGTGCAGAGTGCCCAGGTGGTGCCGCCAGCCACCTCACACAGCAAGGTGCAGATTGGTAGCCGGGTGCGGTTTGTCGATGCGCAGGACCAGGAGCAGGTGGTGCAACTGGTGGGCGAGGACGAAGCGGATGCCGGGCGGGGGTTGATCAACTGGGGTTCGCCGCTGGGGCGGGCGTTGCTGGGCGCGGGGCCTGGGGATGAAGTGGTTTGGCGGCGGCCGGTGGGGGATCAGGTGATTGAAGTGGTCGGGATCGAGGGTGAGCCCTGAGGAGGCCGCCGTGCGGCCCCCAAAAACTTCAGGTCAGACTACGCCTTGGGCCAGCATCGCATCAGCCACTTTCACAAAGCCTGCGATGTTCGCACCTTTGACGTAGTTGATACGGCCATCCGCTTCTTCACCGTAGTGCACGCAAGCATGATGAATCGACTGCATGATGTTGTGCAGCTTGCTGTCCACTTCCCCGGCAGTCCACAGCAGGCGCATGGCGTTCTGCGACATTTCCAGGCCCGACACAGCCACGCCGCCGGCGTTGGAGGCTTTGCCCGGGGCATACAGGATGCCGGCGTCCAGGAAGATATCCACAGCTTCGAGGGTGGTCGGCATGTTGGCGCCTTCGGCCACGCAGATGCAGCCGTTGCGCAGCAGGGTGCGGGCGTCTTCGGCGCCCAGCTCGTTCTGCGTGGCGCACGGCAGGGCGATGTCGCACGGCAGGCTCCACGGGGTCTGGCCCTTGCGGAACTCCAGGCCGTACTGCCCGGCCAGTTCGCTCAGGCGGCCACGCTTGACGTTCTTCAGCTCCATCAAGGCGTCCCACTGGGCATCGGACAGGCCGGCTTCGACGTACAGGGTGCCTTCGGAGTCGGACAGCGAGATCACCTTGCCGCCCAGGTCCATCACTTTACGCGCCGCATACTGGGCCACGTTGCCCGAGCCGGAAACCGCCACGCGGCGGCCGTCGATACGCTTGCCCTGGCGCTTGAGCATTTCTTCGGCGAAGTACACGCAGCCGAAGCCGGTGGCTTCCGGGCGGATCAGGCTGCCGCCGTAGGTCATGCCTTTACCGGTCAGCACCGACGTGAACTGGTTGGCCAGGCGCTTGTACTGGCCAAACATGAAGCCGATTTCGCGGGCACCCACGCCGATGTCGCCGGCCGGTACGTCGCAGTCAGCACCGATGTGGCGGTACAGCTCGCTCATGAACGCCTGGCAGAAGCGCATCACTTCGGCGTCGCTCTTGCCTTTCGGGTCGAAGTCCGAGCCGCCCTTGCCGCCGCCCATGGGCAGCGAGGTCAGGGAGTTCTTGAACACCTGCTCAAAGGCCAGGAACTTCAGCACGCTGAGGTTCACCGACGGGTGGAAGCGCAGGCCGCCCTTGTACGGGCCGATGGCGCTGCTCATCTGGATGCGGTAGCCGCGGTTGACCTGCACCTTGCCCTGGTCATCGACCCAGGAAACGCGGAACAGCACCGCGCGCTCAGGCTCGACCATACGCTCGAGGATGCCCGATTGCAGGTAGTGGGGGTTGGCTTCAAGGAACGGCCACAAAGTGCGTAGCACCTCTTCCACCGCCTGGTGGAATTCCGGTTGGCCGGGGTCACGCTGTTGCAGGCGTGCAAGGAAATGGTCGACAGATTCGATCATGGTAGACATCTCACCAAGAGGATTGGACTTATTGGTTTTTTTTCGAATGTACCAAGAAGCAATCGCACTGGAATAGGGCGAAATGTCGTTTTTTTGAAATTATTTGGTGCGTTTTATATAAGTGTATACAAAGCACGCGCTCGATCAGCAGTTTTCCCGTTTGAGCCAAGCACGAAAATGGGGCCACCAAGGGCCCCATTCTTGTGCATCAAAAAACCGGCTTACTGGGCCAGTTTCTTGTGCCGTACACGGTGCGGCTGGGCAGCAGCATCGCCCAGGCGCTTCTTGCGGTCAGCTTCATACTCGGTGTAGTTGCCTTCGAAGAACACCACGTTCGAGTCGTCTTCGTACGCCAGGATGTGGGTAGCCACACGGTCCAGGAACCAACGGTCGTGGGAAATCACGATCGCAGCGCCCGGGAAGTCCAGCAGGGCTTCTTCCAGCGAACGCAGGGTTTCGACGTCGAGGTCGTTGGACGGTTCGTCGAGCAGCAGGACGTTACCGCCCTCCTTCAGGGTCAGGGCAAGGTGCAGGCGGCCACGCTCACCACCGGACAGGTCCTTGACGAACTTCTGCTGGTCGCCACCTTTGAAGTTGAAGCGGCCAACGTAAGTACGCGACGGGATCTCGTAGTTGCCGATGCGGATCTGGTCGGAACCGTCAGAAATCTGCTGGAACACGGTCTTGGCGCCGTCCAGGTCTTCGCGGCTCTGGTCCACGCAGGCCAGTTGCACGGTTTCACCGATCTCGATGCTGCCCGAGTCCGGCTGTTCCTTGCCCATCAGCATGCGGAACAGGGTCGACTTACCGGCACCGTTACCACCGATCACGCCGACGATGGCGCCTTTAGGCATGGCGAACGACAGGTTGTCGATCAGCACGCGGTCGCCGTAGCCTTTGGAGACGTTCTTGAACTCGATGACCTTGTCGCCCAGGCGCGGACCAGCCGGGATGTAGATCTCGTTGGTCTCGCTGCGTTTCTGGAATTCCTGCGACTGCATTTCTTCGAAGCGCTGCAGACGGGCCTTGGATTTGGACTGGCGAGCCTTGGCGCCTTTGCGCACCCACTCCAGTTCCTCTTTCATGGCCTTCTCGTGGGCGCTCTGCTGCTTGGATTCCTGCGCCAGACGGTCCGACTTGGCTTCCAGCCAGCCCGAGTAGTTGCCTTCGTACGGGATGCCGGCGCCGCGGTCCAGTTCCAGGATCCAGCCAGCGACGTTGTCGAGGAAGTAACGGTCGTGGGTAATGGCTACCACGGTGCCAGGGAAGTCGTGCAGGAAGCGCTCAAGCCACGCCACCGAATCGGCATCCAGGTGGTTGGTCGGTTCGTCGAGCAGCAGCATGTCGGGGGCCGACAGCAGCAGGCGGCACAGGGCCACACGGCGCTTTTCACCACCGGACAGGTGTTCGATTTTTGCGTCCCAGGCCGGCAGGCGCAGGGCGTCGGCGGCCACGTCCAGCTGACGCTCCAGGTTGTGGCCGTCGGCGGCCTGCAGGATGGCTTCCAGCTTGGCCTGCTCGGCGGCCAGCTTGTCGAAGTCGGCATCCGGGTCGGCGTAGGCGGCGTAGACCTCGTCCAGGCGGGCCTGGGCGTCCTTGATCACGCTGACCGCTTCCTCGACCACTTCACGCACGGTCTTGGTCGGGTCCAGTTGTGGCTCCTGCGGCAGGTAGCCAACGTTGATGTCGGGCATCGGACGGGCTTCGCCGTCGAATTCCTTGTCGACGCCCGCCATGATCCGCAGCAGGGTCGATTTACCGGCGCCGTTCAGGCCGAGCACGCCAATCTTGGCGCCCGGGAAGAACGACAGGGAAATGTTCTTGAGAATTTCCCGCTTCGGCGGCACGACCTTGCTCAGCCGATGCATGGTGTAGACGTATTGAGCCAAAACCAAGCCCTCTAATTCAGATAGGTAAAGACATCGACGATCGCCCAGGCAGCATGGCCAGGGGGATGCGTGTTCGGGTGTCATTGAACAAAGTCGACCATTCTACGCCAACGCGCGGCGTTGCATAGGAGGGGTCGAGGGTGGGGGGATCCCAGAGAAGATGCTATTGCCTGTACCGGCCTCTTCGCGGGCACGCCCGCTCCCACAGGTTCACCACAGGGCCTGAGCAATCCGTGATCCCTGTGGGAGCGGGCGTGCCCGCGAAACGGCCGGCAAAGCAGCCGAGAGGGCTCAGACGTGGCGCTGTTTGGCCTTGCCCCGCGGCAAACGGCAACGGTCGCCCTGCCCGGCCAGGCGCGCGGCCCAGGCGGACTTCACGCTGAAGCCGCCGCTGCGGGCAGGTTGCTGCTCGGCCACATTGGCAGGTTTGGCCGGTTTGGCAGCCGCAGGCGCAGTGCTGACCACCTTGGCAGCAGGCTTGACCGCCGCCTCTGCCGGCGTTGGCGCTGCTGCCGCCTTGGCGGTCTTGCGCAGTTCAGCCAGCGAGGGCGCTTTGCTCTTGGCGCTGGCGCCAGCGTCAGGTTTGACCAGCGAGCGCTGGCAAGACTTGCAGGATACGTCCTCGGTCACGGCAGTGCTGACAAGGGTCTGACTGCTGCGCCCACAGGCGGAATCGAGGCCATTGGAGGAAAAGTGAGTAACCAAAACCGAACATCTCCGATGCGTTGTCATGTATAGCGGGCGCTATTCTCGCACAGGTTGCAGGGGCTTGCCGAACCACCGGGCCGGCACCATCGGTCAACATGGCTGGCACTTTGCCATAATCCTAGGCATGCTAGCCGGTTTCGGGTGTCCGGCCTTATAGTGCGCCACCGTTGTGCGCCACCAGACACCGGCATACACCGTGCATGATGCTTCCCTGCCATCGCCAGCCCAATCGCAGGATCAACGCTTGACCAACCTTACTCATCCGTCGACATTGCGTACCGCGTCACAGGCGCCCGCCGCTACCCTGCGCGGGTCGGTCAAGGGTGCGCTGGCGATGCTTGCCCTGATCCTGCTGGGCCTGCTGCTGTGGCAGCTTTTTGCCCAGTTCAACCACACCCAGGCCGACCTGCGCAAACAAAGCCTGGACGCCACCGCGGAACTGGCCGACCACCTGAGCCTGAACATGGCGTTCAAGGCGCAGCAGGCGGTAAATGTGATGCAGCCTTACGTCAATCCGCCGACGCCCGACGCCCTGCCGGGCCTTGTGCATACCTTGCGCGAGCGCCTGCCTGCCCTGCAGAGCGTGGCTTGGCTGGACAGCGCAGGGCAACTGCGCGGCGACAGCCTGGCCGGCAGCCCTGACCGGAAGTTGCTTGACGAGTTGCTCACACTGAACCAGGGCCGCCCGTACTTCTTCACCAATTCCGCCGACAACCGCACCCTCTATCTGCTACTGCGTCAGTCCCCCGAGCAGGACCGTGGCTTCTGGCTGCTGCGCCTTTCGCCGGACTACTACCGCACCCTCACCGTCCACCTCGATGGCGCCGGCCACCCCCTGTGGCTGCTGGAAAACAGCCGCAGCGGCGAGGTACTGCAACGCCACGCGCCGGCCGACACCGGCAGCGAGCCGCTACAGAGCGTGATGCTGGCCTTTATCGACAACAGCACCTGGCAGCTGCGCGGCCTGTTCGACGCCCAGCTGACCCAGCAGAAACTGCTGCCTGCACTGATCGGCAAATGCCTGCTGGTGCTGTTCTGCGCCCTGCTGCCAGTGCTGGCCCTGATAAACATGCGCCGCCGCCAGCGCGCGCTGCAGGAGGACCGCCGGCGCTACCAGGAAATTTTCGAAGGCACCGGCGTGGCCTTGTGTGTGCTCGACCTGTCCAGCTTGCCCAGCCAGCTCGACCGCTACCACCTGCGCAACCGCGCCGCGCTCAAGCACAGCCTGGCCCTAGACCCGAACCTGCGCCGCTCGCTGCTGCTGGAGCTGAAAATCACCGAGGTCAACCAGGTTGCGCGCCAGTTGCTGAACATCAACTGCCACGAAGGTGCCTGGCAGCGGCTGATCGACGGCACGGGCGATGGCCGCGACAGCATCGGCATGCAACTGATCGACGCGCTGATCGAACAACGGCCACTGCTGGAGCTGGAAGTACGCCTGCCGGCGCCGCTGGGCGGCGAGCTGCACCTGTGGCTGATGGCACGCCTGCCGCAGCAGCGCCGCGACTACCAGGCGGTCATTCTCAGCATCAGCGACATCACCAGCCGCAAGCAGGTAGAGCTGTCGCTGCTGGAGCGCGAAAGCTTCTGGTCGGACGTGGTGCGCACCGTCCCCGACCAACTGTACGTGCAGGACGTGCTCAGCCAGCGGATGATCTTCAGCAATCGCCACCTGGGCCAGACCCTGGGTTACGACCGCACCGAGCTTGCACAAATGGGCGACCGCTTCTGGGAATTGCTGCTGCACCCCGAAGACGCCGCGCACTATCAGGCCCTGCGCCAGCAACAGCGCGATAGCGGCCATGACCACCCGCTGCACTGCCAGTTACGCTTTCGCCACCATGATGGCGGCTGGCGCTGCTATGACATCCGCGAGCAGGTGCTGACCCGAGACGCCGAAGGCTTGGTAACGCGCATCATCGGCGTGGGCAAGGACGTGACGGTACAGATAGAGGCCAGCCAGTCGCTGCGCGACAGCGAACAGCGCTACCGCATGCTCGCCGAAAGCATCAGCGACGTGATCTTCTCCACCGACAGCCTGCTCAAGCTCAACTATGTCAGCCCTTCGGTGCAGAGCGTGCTGGGCTACCAGGCCGACTGGATTTTTGCCAACGGCTGGCAGTCGATCATCGCCAACCCGGCCCAACTCACCGGCATCTACAGCCTGATGGAGCGCGTGAGCAAGGCCATGAGCGACCCGGTTCAGCTGGCCCAACTGCGCAGCCAGCTGCCGACCCAGCTGTTCGTGTTCGACTGCCTGCGCGGCGATGGCCGCAAGATCCCAATCGAGCTGCGCCTGGTGCTGGTGTGGGACGACGACCAGCGCTTCGAGGGTGTGCTTGGGGTAGGCCGTGACATCAGCCAGCAACGCCGCGCCGAAAAAGACCTGCGCATGGCCGCGACGGTGTTCGAGCATTCCACTTCGGCCATTCTCATCACCGACCCGGCCGGTTATATCGTGCAGGCCAACGAGGCGTTCAGCCGCGTCAGCGGTTACGCCGTCAGTGAAGTGCTCGACCAATTGCCGGGCATGCTCACCGTCGACGAACAGCAGGAAGGCCACCTGCGCTATGTGGTAAAGCAACTGCACCAGCGCGGCAGTTGGGAGGGCGAGGTGTGGCTCAAGCGCCGTGACGGCGACCACTACCCGGCATGGGTCGGCATTACTGCGGTACTGGACGACGAAGGCGACCTGGCCAGTTACGTGTGCTTCTTCACCGACATCAGCGAGCGCAAGGCCAGCGAACAGCGCATCCACCGCCTGGCCTACTACGACGCCCTCACCCACCTGCCCAACCGCACGCTGTTCCAGGACCGCCTGTACAACGCGCTGCAGCAGGCCGAGCGGCAGAAGGCGTGGGTGGTGCTGATGTTCCTGGACCTCGACCGTTTCAAGCCGATCAACGACTCCCTCGGCCATGCCGCCGGCGACCGCATGCTCAAGGACATGGCCCTGCGCCTGCTGGCCTGCGTGGATGACGACGACACGGTGGCGCGCATGGGCGGCGACGAGTTCACCCTGTTGCTGCAACCGCGCGCCAGCCGCGAACTGGCGCTGAACCGCGCCATCCACGTGGCCGAGAACATCCTCGGCAGCCTGGTGCGGCCGTTTGTACTGGAAAACCGCGAGTTCTTCGTTACGGCCAGTATCGGCATCGCCCTCAGCCCGCAGGATGGCAGTGAGCTGAGCCAGCTGATGAAAAACGCCGACACCGCCATGTACCACGCCAAGGAACGCGGCAAGAACAACTTCCAGTTCTACCAGGCCGAGATGAACGCCAGCGCCTTGGAGCGCCTGGAGCTGGAAAGCGACCTGCGCCACGCCATGGAGCAGAACGAGTTCATTCTTTACTACCAGCCGCAATTCAGCGGCGACGGCAAGCGCCTGACCGGCGCCGAAGCACTGCTGCGCTGGCGCCACCCCACCCGGGGCCTGGTGCCGCCGGGCGACTTCATCCCGGTGATCGAGGAACTGGGCCTGGTGGTGGACGTGGGCGACTGGGTGCTGCGCGAGGCCAGCCGCCAGCTCAAGGCCTGGCACAAGGCGAAGGTGCGGGTGCCGAAGGTGTCGGTGAACATTTCGGCACGGCAGTTCTCCGACGGCCAGCTGGGCACGCGGATTGCCAACATTCTCGAAGAAAGCGGCCTGCCGCCGGCCTGCCTTGAGCTGGAGCTGACCGAAAGTATCCTGATGCGCGAAGTGAACGAGGCGCTGCAGATTCTGGCCAGCCTGAAAAACCTCGGCCTGAGCATTGCGGTTGACGACTTCGGCACCGGCTACTCATCGCTCAACTACCTCAAGCAGTTCCCCATCGACGTGCTGAAGATCGACCGCACCTTCGTCGACGGCCTGCCCGAGGGCGAACAGGACGCGCAGATAGCCCGGGCGATCATCGCCATGGCCCACAGCCTCAACCTGGCGGTAATCGCCGAGGGCGTGGAAACCCACGAGCAGCTGGAGTTCCTGCGCGAGCATGGCTGCGACGAAGTGCAGGGCTACCTGTTCGGGCGGCCGATGCCGGCACATCAGTTCGAGGCGCAGTTCTCCAACGAAACGCTGTTCATGTTCCATTGATGCGGTACCTGCACTGGCCTCATCGCCGGCAAGCCAGCTCCCACAAGTGATGCATCAGCCTCAAGGCCAGCGCAATTCCTGTGGGAGCTGGCTTGCCGGCGATGAGGCCATATGCGCCCCAAAAAATGGACCTGAGAGTCAGCTCCGGCACCCACCCAGCCCAGATACGGCGCGGGATGCAACATGAGCCCCATTGGTCCGCGACTTGATGCCACTTCATATGCCAGCCGCGAATCAATCGGTTAGAATGCCCCCCCAAACTACCCCGATCCTTGAGGACCGCCATGTTCAGCCGTGATTTGACCATTGCCAAGTACGACGCCGAGCTCTTCGAAGCCATGCAGCAAGAAGCCCTGCGCCAGGAAGAGCATATCGAGCTGATCGCTTCGGAAAACTACACCAGCCCGGCAGTCATGGAAGCTCAGGGCTCGGTCCTGACCAACAAGTACGCCGAAGGCTACCCAGGCAAGCGTTACTACGGTGGTTGCGAGTACGTCGACATCGTCGAGCAACTGGCCATCGACCGTGCCAAGGAACTGTTCGGCGCCGATTACGCCAACGTCCAGCCGCACGCTGGCTCCCAGGCCAACGCCGCTGTCTACCTGGCCCTGCTGTCGGCCGGTGACACCATCCTGGGCATGAGCCTGGCCCACGGTGGCCACCTGACCCACGGTGCTTCGGTAAGCTCGTCGGGCAAGCTGTACAACGCCATCCAGTACGGCATCGACGGCAACGGCCTGATCGACTACGACGAAGTCGAGCGCCTGGCTGTCGAGCACAAGCCGAAGATGATCGTTGCCGGCTTCTCGGCCTACTCGCAGGTTCTGGACTTCGCCCGCTTCCGCGCCATTGCCGACAAGGTCGGTGCCTACCTGTTCGTCGACATGGCCCACGTTGCCGGCCTGGTTGCCGCTGGCGTGTACCCGAACCCTGTTCCGTTCGCCGACGTGGTCACCACCACCACCCACAAGACCCTGCGCGGTCCACGTGGCGGCCTGATCCTGGCCCGTGCCAACGCCGACATCGAGAAGAAGCTGAACTCCGCTGTCTTCCCAGGCGCCCAGGGCGGCCCGCTGGAGCACGTCATCGCCGCCAAGGCCATCTGCTTCAAGGAAGCCCTGCAGCCTGAGTTCAAGGCTTACCAGCAGCAGGTCGTGAAAAACGCCCAGGCCATGGCCAGCGTATTCATCGAGCGTGGCTTCGACGTGGTGTCCGGTGGCACCCAGAACCACCTGTTCCTGCTGTCGCTGATCAAGCAGGAAATCTCCGGTAAGGACGCTGACGCCGCTTTGGGCAAAGCCTTCATCACCGTCAACAAGAACTCGGTACCGAACGACCCACGTTCGCCGTTCGTCACCTCGGGCCTGCGTTTCGGCACCCCAGCCGTTACCACCCGTGGTTTCAAGGAAGCCGAGTGCAAGGAACTGGCCGGCTGGATCTGCGACATTCTGGCTGACCTGAACAACGAAGCGGTGATCGACGCCGTTCGTGAGAAGGTCAAGGCCATCTGCAAGAAGCTGCCGGTTTACGGCAACTGATTGGCGCCAGCCTGAAGTGAAAAAGCCCGGCCCAGTGCCGGGCTTTTTTGTTTGATTTCGGTTGCTTCACACGCACCGCTGCCCCCACAAAGACCGCGTTCCCAGTTCATCACCCCACACAGGCCGCACCTTGACCAGAGAACAACTCGAGACCCACCAGATCCCGATCTACTTCGCTGCCGTGCTCGCAGCCGTTGCCTTCGGCTTGATGGCCAGTGACAGCGCGCGCCACCTGGAAGCCCTGGTCACCCCCGCTATTGCCGTGCTGATGTACGCGATGTTTCTGCAAATACCCTTCCTCGACCTGCGCCAGGGCCTGGGCAATCGGCGTTTCATCGCTGCCCTGCTACTGGCCAATTTCATCCTCGTCCCGCTGCTGGTCTGGGCAATTACCCGTGGGCTGGTCGAGCACACGGCGATCCTTGTTGGCGCGCTGCTGGTACTGCTTACACCCTGCATCGACTACGTGGTGGTGTTCACCCACATCGGCAAAGGCGACTCGCGCCTGACCTTGGCCGCCACACCCGTGCTATTGCTGGTGCAATTGGCACTGCTGCCGATCTACCTCGCCCTGATGCTGGGAGACAGCAACAACGTGGCCATTTCCATCACCCCGTTCGTGGAAGCCTTCGTGCTGCTGATCGTGCTGCCCATGCTGCTTGCCGTGCTCACCAGCCTCGGTGACCGCCGCTCGCGCACAGTCGCGGCCTGGAATGACGCCTGGGCGTGGTTGCCAGTGCCAGCCATGGCCTTGGTGCTGGTGGTCGTGATCGCTTCGCAGATTGACGTGGTGCTGCGTGATTTCGACCGCTTGCTGCCGGTGATTCCGGTGTACATCGGCTTCATGCTGCTGGCGCCAGTGCTCGGTTTCATCTCGGCGCGTCTGCTGCGCCTGCCGGCCACCGAAGCACGTTCGGTAACCTTCAGCGCCGCCACGCGTAATTCGCTGGTGGTGTTGCCGCTGGCGTTAGCTTTGCCGGAGGACATTCGCGGCCTGGCCGCAGCGGCAGTGATTACCCAGACGCTGGTGGAACTGTTGAGTGAGCTGGTTTATGTGCGCGTATTCCCCGCATTAGTGCGAAGCTGATGAATTAAGGCAGATTGAGGGAAGCTGAACCTTTTGCTTGTACGCGCGCGCCCCTACCCTGATAGAATGCGATGAATTCTCATTAACATTCATTCTATCCCGTGCAATCCACTTCATCGGTAAACCACCACCAGCATCAGGCCATCGATCAGCTCTACAGCCACCATCACAGTTGGCTGCAGAGCTGGTTGCGCAAGCGCTTGGGCAGTGCCGCCGATGCCGCAGACCTGGCCCAGGACACGTTCGTGCGGCTTCTCTGCAGTGCGGCTGGCGAACCACTGAACTGCTCGGCTCCGCGCGCCTATCTGGCCACCATTGCCAATCGCCTGACCATCAACTTCTACCGCCGCCGGTCACTGGAGCAAGCCTATCTGGCCGCGCTGGCGGAAACACCGGAAGCACTGGCACCGTCGTTGGAACATCAGGCGCTGGTGCTCGAAGCCCTCGACGAAGTTGACCAGGTACTTGCGCTGCTGCCAGCCCAAAGCCGGCAGGCGTTTCTGATGGCGCAACTGGAAGGTTATACACAAGAAGAGATCGCCAGCCGGCTCAAGCTCAGCGTACGCACGGTACAACGCCACCTTGCGCGGGCGTTTGAGGAATGCATAGTGCTCGCCAGCCTGTGCGTGCAACATGAGTAATACGCCCATCGACCGGCGCATTGCCCGTGAAGCGGCCAATTGGTTCGTGCGCTTGCAGAACAGCAGCGCCGGCGCCGCAGAGCATGCGGCCGGTGCCGAGTGGCGAGCGCGGCACACTGACCACGAACGCGCCTGGCAACTGGCCGTGCGCTTCAGCAGCCGGGCACAGCAGCTTACCGGTGAACCCGCACGGGCGGCCCTGGAGCGCCCGCGCAGCCAGGAACGCCGGAATGCGCTCAAGACCCTTGCGCTGCTGATCGCCGCCGCTCCGCTTGGCCTCGCAGCCTACCGAGAGCTGCCGTGGCGCGAATGGCGTGCGGACGCGCGTACCGCCGCCGGGGAGCTACGCACCGTGCACCTGCCGGATGGCGGGCAGATTCGTCTGAATACCGGCAGCGCCGTCGATATCGCCTACGACGACAGTGCTCGCCGCGTGCACCTTATCACCGGTGAGATGCTGGTCGAGGTGCTGAGCGAGCCTGCAAGGCGCCCATTCATCGTCGATACCGCCGAAGCGCAAATCACCACGCTCGGTAGCCGTTTGCTAGTGCGTCATTACCCAGGCAGCACGTTCCTCGCCGCACTGGAGGGCGCTGTCGAAGTGCGCCCGCGGTTGTCACCGGGTGATGATGGCCTGGTGCGCCTGGCTGCCGGCCAGCAAACCCATGTCAGCATCCAGGCTGCACAGCCCCCCATGCCGCTGGCCCAGCATCATCTCGACTGGCTCAGCCATGTGCTGCGGGTAGAAAAGACGCGCCTGGATGACTTCATCAGCGAGCTGGGGCGCTATCGCCCCGGCCTGTTGCGGTGCGATCCGGCCGTGGCCGGGCTGCTGATTTCCGGCACCTTCCAGTTGCGCGACACCGATCAGATTCTGCGCGCCCTAAGCCAGACATTGCCGGTGGATGTCCACTACCGGACGCCTTACTGGGTCACCCTCACTGCGCGTGCCAACGCGTAGAAAGAATCGTTGTCGTGTTTTCCTCAAGCTGCGTGTCCCTTCCGTAAGCACATCACTTTCACAGGGCGGGGACGAACACATGGCGACGACACAGGGCATGCAACCATTGGCGCGGGCAGTGCATGCTGCTGCACTGGGCCTGATCATCACCGGTGGCAGCCTGGCGGCAGTTGGGTCGCAAGCCGCCGGGCAGACCGCGCAGCAGAGCCGTACCTTTCAGGTACCAGCCGGTAACCTGAGCAGCGTCCTCGCCGAGTTCGCCAGCCAGGCGGATATCACCCTTCCCATCGAACCGGGGCTGGTGGAAGGTTTGCGCAGCCCTGGCCTGAACGCCGCCACCAGCGTGCAAGACGGCCTGCACCAACTGCTGCAAGGCACAGGCCTGCAAGCTTCACCACAAGGCAATGGTCTGTACCTGCTGACCCCGCAGGCAATGGGCACAGGCATGGAGCTGGGCGCTACCAGCATTACCGGGCAGGGCCTGTCGGCAACTACCGAGAACAGCGGTTCCTACACCACCGGCACGATGCAGACTGCCACCAAGCTACCCTTGAGTCTGCGCGAAACGCCGCAGTCGGTCAGCGTGGTTACGCGCAAGCGCATGGACGACAAGGCCATGACGACTATCAGCGATGTGGTCAAAAGTGCGCCGGGGATTTTTCTCAGTAACTCCGGTGGCGCTGGGCGGCCATCTTTCAGCGCCCGCGGTTTTGACGTCGACAACATCATGTACGACGGGTTTCCCACCAGCTTCCTGACCTACCTGCCCAGTGGGGAAGCAAACCTGGCCATGTATGACCGGGTGGAGATCGTACGCGGGGCCACCGGGCTGGCCCAAGGCGCCGGCAACCCCGGTGGTGCAATCAACCTGATTCGCAAGCGCCCCACCCATGAATTTCAGGGCACGCTCACCGGCAGTGCTGGTAGTTGGGACGATTACACCGGCACGCTGGATGTCGGCGGCCCGCTCAATGAAAACGGCACCCTGCGTGCCCGCACCGTGGTCTCCCGGCAGGACGCCAAAAGCTTCCGTGATTCGGTAGAGAGTGATCACGACCTGTTCTACGGCGTAGTCGACGCCGACCTTAGCGAAAGCACCACCCTCACGCTGGGGGCCTACCGCCAGAAGAACCACACCAACTATATCTGGGGCGGGTTGCCCATGGCCCGGGGCGGCGGCCACCTCGGGCTACCGCGCGACACCTTCCTGGGCCATGACTGGGAATATTCGGACAATCGCACCACCGGCTATTTCGCCACCCTGGAGCATGCCTTCGCCAATGACTGGTCGCTTCGCCTCGCGGCCATGCAGACGAAAACCGACACCGACGTATTGGCCTCTTCGGTATGGGAATATGATCGCCACTATCTATGGACAGAAGCCATGGAGCAAAAGGAAAAAGGCTACGACCTGGCACTCAGCGGCCCCTTCCAGTTGCTCGGCCAGACACATGACCTGACCCTGGGCGTCAGCAAGCGCCAGCTGGATTATCGTTCTGGCAAGGCTTGGAGCGATTTCATCGACACCGGCAGCAACCCCTTCGAATGGAACCCCCGTGGTCATGCCAAACCGGATTACGTTACCGGCCCTGACGGCCTGCCCGAGACCACCACACAGGACAGCGTTTATGCCAGCAGCCGCCTGCGCCTGACTGAACCACTGTCGCTGATTCTCGGCGGCCGTCTCGACTGGTATGAATTCGATGACAGCGAAAACAGTGAAGGCAACTACAAGATCACGCGTAACCTGACCCGCTATGCCGGCCTGATCTACGACCTGGACGCCCATCACTCGGTCTATGTCAGCTACACAGATATTTTCAAGCCGCAGACCAGCAAAGGCATGGACAGAAAAGTGCTCGACCCTGTGGTGGGTGAAAACTACGAGGCGGGCATCAAGGGGGAATACTTTGGTGGCGCACTGAACGCCAGCCTGGCTGTTTTTCAAATTGACCAGAAGAACCGCGCCCAGGAGTTACCTGACAACAAGGGTTGCGGTTCGGGCGCCGCCAGTGCCTGCTACGAGGCGGCCGGCCTGGTACGCAGCAAGGGCATCGACCTGGAAATTCAAGGCGCCCTGACCGACAACTGGCAGCTGGCTGCCGGCTACACCTACACCCAGACAAAATACGTCAACGACGCCAACAAGGCCCGCGAAGGCGAAGACTTCGACCGTGCCAAACCGCGCCAGCTATTCAAACTGTCCACGATCTACAACCTGCCCGGCGAGCTGCAGCGCTGGCGCATTGGCGGTGATATCTACCAACAGAGCCGCATCCGTAACTCTGGGGGCGCCGGTGCTACTGCATGGCAAAACCAGCAGGGCTCGTACACGGTGGTCGGGCTGGTGGCAGGCTACAAGGCTAGCGAGCAGCTAGACCTGCAGGTCAACGTCAACAACCTGTTCGACCGCACCTACTACAGTAGCGTCGCCAACGGTGGGTGGAGCCCATACGACATCTACGGTGACCCACGTAACGTGAAACTGACTGCCCGGTACAGTTTCTAGTAGCCGGTTAATCGCCGCGCGCGTGCTGGATGTAGCAGATGCGGCGATGTCAGCGTTGCGGGAGTCAAGTCTGCCGGTTAGAACCGTGCCCGCAACGCCACGTTGAAGTTGCGTGGTTCGCCATAGAAGTTCCAGTAATTGGGGTTGCCCAAGGTCTGGTAGTACTTCTTGTCGAACACGTTATCCAGGTTGTACTGCACTTCAAGGTTCTTGTTGATCTCGTAGATCGCATGCAGGTTGGTCAGGTGGTAAGCGTCCTGCTGGAGCTTGTAGTCTGCCCCAACCTCGGTCTGGGTCATCTTGCTCTGCGCATAGAAGCTGCCACCTACCCGCAGCTGGTCAAGCGCACCAGGCAGACGATAGTCGGTCGCAACTTTGAACAGGTGGCGTGGCGAAGCGCCGTTGAAATCGTCGCCTTTCTGCTGGCCGCCGATGTACTTGGACTGGGTATAGGTATACCCCGCCGATACATTCCAGTTCGGCAGTACCTCACCGGTCAGTTCCAGCTCGATGCCTTTGTTGCGCACCTTGTCGGACGCGCGGTAGCAAGCCCAGGTCTGCGCACAGGTTACCCGCTCGGCACGGCCGGTCTGGTCAGCCTGGAACAGCGCGATGGCAGTTTGCAGGCGCTTGTCCAGGAACTCACCCTTCAAGCCGATCTCGTAGTTGCTGCCGGTCATTGGCAGGAGCGTGGTGCCATTCACATCCTGCGCGCTCTGCGGCTTGAAGATTTCGGTGTAGCTGGCGTAGGCCGACCAGTTTTCGTTCAGGTCCTGCACCAGGCCCGCATAAGGGGTGACTTCGCCACTCTTGGAGAAGTGCTTGCGGTCGGAGGCTTCACGCACGCCATTGGTATCGTCCAGCGAATCGTGGCTGTACCAGCTCAGGCGGCTGCCGAGGATGAATGTGGTGCTGTCGGTGAGGCTGAACCGGCTGGCCACATACACGCCCTTCTGCTCCTGGGTGCGGTTGTATTGCCACTGGTTGACGTTGAGGGCAGTCGGGCTGGGTGGATCGAAGGCTGCCAGGTTGTTCATGTCGACGATGTAGCGATAGGTTGCGTCGCGCCCGCCGTGATAGTCGAAGTCGTCCTTGTTCCAGTTGCCGCCAACGATCAGCTCATGCTGGCGGCCCAGCAGCTGGAACGGGCCGGTGAAATAACCGTCGATGCTGGTCTGGGTATCATCGAAGTGAAAGTGGCGGGGGTTGAGGGTGAACAGGTCGGTACCACCACCCGGGTAGGTGTAGTTACCCAGGAAGTCCGACTTGGCCCACATCTGGTTCACGGCCACCACGCCCTTCCAGCCGTTGGCAAAGGTGTGCTGGATGTCGGCGAACACGGTGGTATTGCGCTTGTCCAGGTGGTTCCACTCGCCGGTCAGCGAGGTAGAGCGCGAAACTGGGTAGAACGCGCCGCTCTGCTTGCTGGGCAGGCCCGACCAGTCATAACCTGAGTTGCGGTCCTTCTGGTAGGTAAAACCGAAGGTGGCCAGGGTCGACTCATCCAGGTCGGCCTCGATAATCCCGTAGAACAGCTGGTTTTCTTTCTGGGCAGTGTCCAGGTAGCTGTTGGCATTGTTGTATGTAATGACCGAGCGGCCGCGCAGGGTGCCTGCTTCGTTCAGCGGCGCAGACAGGTCGACCATGGTCTTGTAGTCGTCCCAGGAGCCGACCGATGTTTCGATCAACGCCTGGTGCTCGGCCGTGGGCCGCTTGCGGACCAGGTTGATGGAGGCCGACGGATTACCCGCGCCTTCCATCAGGCCGGTGGCGCCCCGCACCACTTCCACGCGGTCGTAGATGTCGGTGTTGGGCTTGGAAATGGTATCCATCGAGTACGGGTTGCCAATGTTGGTCGGCACGCCATCAATCTGCAGGTTGTCGACCGTCTGCCCGCGAGCCTGGTACAGCGAGCGCTCGCTGCCGTTCTTGATGATGGTGACGCCGGTGGCGTTACGCATTACGTCGTCAAGGTTCTTCATATTCTGGTCGTTCATGCGCTGACGGGTGACCACCGTGACCGACTGGGGCGTTTCACGCAGGCTCATCGGCAGCTTGGTGGCAGTGGACGAACGGCCCGTCGCATAAGCCCCTGTACCCTCCGTCACAGCACCCAGGCCCTGGCCCGAGATGGTAGTGGCGCCCAAGGTCATCGCGCCTGCCGCATCTTCGGCCTGGCTCACCAGCTGGAACTCCCGCTCACCCGTGCGCACGGCCGCCACACCGGTGCCGGCCAGCATCTGCGCCAGCGCCACCTCTACGCTCAAGGCGTGCACCGCCTGGCTCTGCTTGTTGGCCGTCAGCGCCGCATCACCGCCGATCAACAGCCCGGCCTGGCTGGCCAACAGGTTCAGTTGGCGCGCCAATGGCCCGGCTGGAATGTCGAATACCACGCTTTGGGCTGCAGCACTGCTGTCGGCCTCGGCGACGGCAACGTGGCCGCCAAGGGCTAGCAAAATGGCCAGGGCCAACGGATGACGGTGCGCGGAAGCAGAGTCGCGAAGCAGCATGGAAGAATCCTTTCGCAAAGAGGATGAAGTAGCGTCATCCCACCAAGCGAATGAGCGTCGCAAAACCGGAAAAAGAATTTTGAAAAAACTTCAGACCGCCTCGATGGAGACCCACCAAGGCAAGGTACGCACAACCCGGATGGGCAACGCACGCTCGAGCATGGCCAACGCACGGTCGGTGTCGAGCAACGGGAAGGTGCCGACCGCACGCAGGCTTCCAATCGCCGGGTCGATGCCCAAGTGGCCAAGGCGGTAATCGCGCAGAATGCCGATCATCTGAGCCAGCGGCATGTCCTCCGCCACCAACACACCGCGGCTCCAATCCTCGCGCAAGCGTTGTGCAGTTGATGGGGCGCCGACTTGCTGCGCGTCGAACACCATCATTTGCCCGGCTTGCAGCGTGGTTTGCCTGCCGCTGCCGGAGCAAGTTGCCTGCACGGCGCCGGCAAATACGCTCAAGGTGGTCTGCAACCCCTGGTCCCGGACACTGAAGCGCGTGCCAAGCGGTTGCACCCGCCCTGCCCTCGTCACCACGGAAAGTGGACGTGGGTCCTTGCCGGACTCGATCAGGATTTCTCCGCGATACAGGCGCAATTGCCTTGATCCCTCATCGAACTGCACATCCAGCGCCGTCCCGCCGTTCAGCCACAGCTGGCTGCCATCGGCCAGGGTGACCGGCCGCACCTCACCCAGGCCAGTGCGGTAAGTGGCGAACCAGGCACGTGGCGAATCGACCCAACCACGCTGCCATCCGCCCCAACCCAACACACCTGCCACACCCGCCACACAGAGGCTACCGAGCACGGCCCTGCGCGAATGCCGGTCACGGCGCACGCTGTCGAACACTTGCCGAGCCTGCTCTGCCTGGCCGCCAAGGCCACCAAAGCGCTGATTGATGTTCTCTACGTACGACCAGGCCAGGCGATGCCGCGCATCCTCGTTCAGCCACGCATGCCACTGCGCCTGGATCGCAGCGTCATTCTGCGCCGCGTGCAGCCGTGCGAACCAACCGGCAGCCGCTTGCAGTACGCCATGGTCGAGTGGCGCCCTGCTCATGCCAGCGAGCCATCCAGTTCGGCTTCCAGCAGCAGGCATTGGTACATAGCCTGAGCCAGGTAACTGTTCACACTGCGCTCGCTCACGCCCAACTGCTCGGCGATCTCGCGTTGCTTCATGCCCTGCAACTGCGCCATGGAAAATGCCTCGGCCACGCGCTGGGGCATACGCTCGAACATTGCCTGCAGTTGCTCGAGGGTTTCGAGGATAACGGCCTGATGTTCCAGCGAAGGCGCAAGTTGCTCGGGCTGGGTGGCCAGCACTTCCAGATAAGCCTGCTCCACCCGCCGCCGTCGCCAGAAGTCCACACACGCATTGCGCGACATACGTCCCAGGTACGCACGGGCATGCTCGTGGTCATTGAACACACGGGGTTTGGACAACAGCCGAACGAACACATCCTGGGCCAGTTCCGCCGCATCATGGGCATTGCCGAGCTTGCGCTGGAGCCACTGGCGAATCCAGCCATGGTGGGAACGGTAGAGTTCCTCCAGGTCGAAACCAGGGGCTGGAGCACTGGGAGAGGCATTCATGGGGCCGGCCATTATGCTAATAGGAATTATTCACAATGGTAGCGTGGATGAATGACGCCGGGCAATTGCGATAAGCAACGCTGCCCGGTTTGGTCATGGCAGGGATGATTTTGCGATCAGGCCGAGGCCTGCCCATATCAAGCAACTGGTCTGCGCTTTCAGCCTAGCGGTCACAGTGAATCCGGGCACCCAGGGCACACAGCGAACACCTGCACCTCTACCAGGTAGCCATCCCCCAGGGCTGCGCCCACGCAGGCCCGCACCGGTTTTGCACAGCCTTGCAACCAGGCGTCGTACACTTCGTTGACCAGGTCGAAGTGGCGGTAGTCGGCAAGCCACATCTGAACCCGCGTCAGCTGCGCCTTGCCGACGTTGGCCTGCACCATCAGGCCGTCGATCACGCTCAGCGCCTGACGCAACTGCCCCTGCACATCCTGTTGCAGGTCATCCGCCACGATGCCTGCCGTTTCAAACAGGCCCCTGTAACTGACCGCCAGTGACATCCGCGCGCTTGATCCGTAGCGAGTGATCATCGAGGTACCCTCCCCCTCAACCCATCTGGTTGAAGCAGACGACTTTGGGTTGGGTCATGTCCTCGTAGGCAAACCGCACCCCCTCACGCCCAAGACTCCCATACTTGGCCCCACCAAATGGCATGGCATCGAAGCGGTAGTCGGAAGAGTCGTTGATCATTACACCGCCGGCCTCGATACGCCGGGCCAGGTTCAACGCCAGCGACAGGTCGCGGGTGAACACACCGGCATGCAAGCTGTACTCCGGGGCATTGGCCAGCGCTATCGCCTGCTCGACAGTCTCGAAAGGCGCCAGCATCACCACCGGTGCGAAAACCTCCTCAAGCCACAGCCGGCTGACGGGGTCAACGCTTTCGAGCACTGTCGGCGCATAGACCGCCCCCTGACGCTGGTGGCCGCAGAGCAGGCGGGCACCGCCCTCAAGCGCCTGGTTGACGCGTGCTTCGATCTGCCGTGCAGCCGCTTCGGTGATCATCGGCCCCATATCGGTTTCGCGCCGGCCCGGATCGCCCCAGACCATCGCCTGGGTCAATGCCACGAAGCGTGCACGAAACGCCTCGTAGATCGAGGCATCTACGAGAATGCGCTGGGTGCCGATGCAGTTCTGCCCGGCCGCCCAGAACGCGCCCGACACACACGACTCGACCGTGGCTTCAAGGTCGCAGTCCTTGAGCACCAGCACCGGGGCGTTGCCGCCAAGGTCCATGGCAAGCTTTTTCAAGCCAGCCCCGTGCGCAATCTGTTCGCCCGTCGCGAAACCGCCCGTAAAGGAAACCATGCGCACCTCACGCACGGCCACCAGCGCCTTGCCCAGTTCGGCGCCCCCTGTGGCTACGGTGACGACGGCCTCCGGCAACCCTGCATCCACCAGGTACTGCACCAGTTTCAGGGCAGAAAGAGGGGCCAGTTCCGAGGGTTTCAGAATGACTGCATTGCCCCCTGCAAGTGCTGGCCCCAGCTTGTGCGCCACCAGGTTGAGCGGGTCGTTGTAAGGCGTGATGGCAAGGATCAGCCCCAACGGCTCGCGGGTGAACCAGCCCTGACGCGATTCGGAGCCTTCATAGGCATCGAAAGGCACCACCTCACCGGCGTTGCGCCGCGCCTCTTCTGCAGACAGCTTGAGCGTGTTGATGCAGCGTTTGACCTCTTTTTCGGCCTGCCGCAGGGTCTTGCCCGCTTCATCGACGATCAGGCCGGCAAAGTCTGCCGCATCCCGTTCAATGAGCTGAGCGGCGTGTTCAAGAATGTGTGCCCGGCGGTGCCGGGGCAGCGCCGCACTTTCACGCACACCCTGACGGGCACGGGCGAGCAAGGCAGGCACCGCTTCTGCCCCGAGATTGTCGACGCTGCCGACCAGGCTGCCATCGAAGGGGTTGTACACATCGATCAAGGCGGGTTGCTGAACAAGCGCCCGGGAAACGGAAGTCAGGCTCATGAACGTTGCTCCTCAGGCCGAATGGCCGGCCGTGTGAATGGCGATGATGTCCGAAAGCAGGGCAAAAGCCGTTTCGATGCGCCCCGCCCCCGGGCCGGACACGGTTACAGCCCCCAGCAACTCGGTGTCGAACGCCAGCGCATTGGTGGCGCCTGAAATACCTGCCAAGGGGTGATGGCCAGGCAGCAGCTTCGCTTCGACGCTGGCTCGCACCGAGCCATCGGCCTCACGGCGGGCACTGCCGATCAGCTTCCAACGCTCGCCCGCCGCCCGTGCCCGCTCGATAGCCGCGCTGTCGATGGCACTGATACCGCTGCACGCCACATCACCCACCTGCAGACAGGCGCCGAGCAACTCATTGGCGAGGATCACCACCTTCAGGCGTACGTCATGGCCTTCCACATCGGCGGTCGGGTCAGCCTCGGCAAAGCCAAGCGCTTGTGCCTGGGCCACCGCCTCGTCGAAGCCAAGCCCTTCCTCCATGCGCGTTAGCACATAGTTCGAAGTCCCGTTGAGAATGCCCTCGAAACCCACTAGGCCCGCGCCCGCCAGGGTCTGGCGCGCCATGCGCAGCACCGGTGTGCCGCTCATTACGGCGCCTTCGTATTCGAACGACACATTGTTGGCCTGGGCCAAGGCCTTGAGCGCCTGGGCATGCAAGGCAATCGGCCCCTTGTTGGTGGTGACCACGTGCTTGCCCGCCTCCAGCGCCCAGCGGCAGAAGGTTGCTGCCGGCTCACCGTCCTTGGGGTTGGTGAATGTGGCCTCGGCGATGATGTCGGCGCCTGATTGCTTGATCACCGCCTCATTGAACGCCTCGGCCGAACCTTGAGGGATTTGCGCCAGCGCGCCCTTCTGGGCCGGCAGCGCGGCCAGCATGGCGGCATCCAGGCCGTCGTGGTCGATCACCGACCCCAGGAACAAGTCGGTGACACCAACGATTTTCAGGCCAAAGCCCAACTCTTGCTGCCAGCGCGCATTGCGTTCGGCGATCAGTTGGGCAAGAGCGCGGTTAACGCCACCAAAGCCAACGAGTGCAATTTTGTATTCGGTCATGGTTTGCTGTCCTGCTCAGGCAGTGGGTCGATGAGGACTAGCGTAAGAGCCGTGCACTGCCAGTTGAATATGGCAATCCGCTGTATTTATTGGCCAATTTGGCCAGTGCAAAGCGCGCACCTGCGCCGGGGCAAAACGCACAACGCCGCCTGGGCGCGAACCCAGGCGGCGTTGTGCTAGCCAATGCAAAGACGCGGTTCAGACCACCGCAGCCAGGACGAACGAAGTCACCGTGTTCTCCACCCCGGGCATTGCAGCGATTTCCTTCCACACATGATGCACCCGCTCCGGGCTGGAGGCCTCGACGCGCAACATCAGGTCGAACTCGCCGCTGAGCACTTCACACTGGATCACCTCGGGGATCTGGCGCAGTGCATCGAGTACCGCCTCACCGCGCATGCGGTCATAGCGGTAGACGAAGATCACCGCGTTGATCAACGACGCCGGCCGTCTGCCCTCACCGATGCGCAGGGTATAACCCTGAATGGCGCCGTCGCGCTCCAGGCGCTCGATGCGCTGGCGTACCGCATTGCGCGACAGGTTCACCTTCAACCCCAACTCGGCGTGGGCAATACGCGCATTGGCGGTGAGCTCGGCGAGAATGCGCTCGTCCAGGGGATCGAGGATGCGCTTCATCGCCCAGCCTGCAACCGGGTTAACAAGGCATGAACACCGGCCAGGTCGTCAGGTGCCAACAGCGGCCCATCACCCGCTGTGCCGACCGCGCCGGCCGGCACCTCACCGTGCCAGGCCCCCAGCTCCGCCAGCAGCCCGGCAGACTTTTCGGGGGCAAACTGCCCCAGCGTAACGATGGGCGCACCGATGTTGCGCCGGTGCAGGCGCCCGGCGAATACCCCTGTCGCGGCATGGGGGTCTACTGCGCTGCCCGTTTCGTGGAACAGCGTGACAATTTCTTCGCGAATCAGCACGTCGTCCACGGCATAGGAGTCGAACAGCATGCGCGCATGCAACCACTGGCGGTTGCCGATGCTCAGCTCGCCACACGCCTCGAAGTGCTCCATCAGTGCCCGGGTCGCCCCACCATCGCGGTCATACAGTTCCCAGACGAAGCGCTCCAGGTTGGAGAACAGCGAAAAGTCCATGACCGGTGACAAGGTCTGGCTGGTTGAGCCACGGCTGTAGCGGTTGCAGTGGATGAACCGGTGCAAGGCATCGTTGCGGTTGGTGGAGACGATGATCTGGTTGATCGGCAGGCCCATTTTCTGGGCAATGAACCCTGCGTAGATCTCGGCAAAACTGGCCGTGGGGATGCTGAACCCGACCGGGCGTATTCCGCCACCGAGCTGCAGCGCTGCATGGAAATAGAACACGATCTGCGCCAGCACACCGACCCAGTTGGTGGAGTTGAAGCTGACCGGAATCAGCCCGGGGCATGGCCAATCACGCAGCAGCGCCGACACCAGCGACTGGCAATCGTCAAAGCTGCCATCCACGGCCACGCAGCTCACGCTGTCAGACGCGGCGCTGCGCATCACTGCAGCACGGTCGGCGGGCGTGCCTGCGCTGGGGTATAGCGCCAGCAAGCCTGCTGCAGGGCAATGCCGCAACGCTTCGATAGCCGCTACTGCGGTATCGCCGTTGCTGGCACCGACCAGCATGACCCGCTCGCACTCCGCCCCCAGAAAGTGCCGGACAAAACGCGCCTGCAACTGCGCGGCAAAGTCCTTGGAGGACCGGGTAGGCCCATGGAAAAGCTGCAGGATCCATTCGTTATGGCCAAGCTGCTGCAACGGCGCAATGCCGCGGTGGCGGAACCCGCGATAGCTGTCGCTGACCAGCGCCCTGAGGGTAGGCTCGTCGAGGGTATCGCCGACAAACGGTGCCATTACCCGCCAGGCCAGTTCGTCGAAGGGCAACCACGACCAGCTGGCAATTTCCTGTGGGCTGAACACCGGCACCGAGATGGGCACATAAAGCCCGCCATCGTCGGCCAGGCCAGAAAGCAATGCCGTGCGGAAATCGACCCGTGTCTCGTTGCCGCGCGTGGATGTGTACTGCATCGGTGCTCCAGATAGCTACGTAAATTAACGATGCGCCATGGCCACCAGCCAATGGCTGAACGCCTGGGCATCGGGGGACAATGCTTCACCCAGGCCGCGTACCAGGAAAAACGACTCGCTTGCCTCGATACGCTGGGCAAAGGGAGCGACCAGCCGCCCCTCCTGCAGCAGGTCCTCGACCAGCGACGAGCGTGCCAGCGCCACCCCGAGCCCCAGCTCCGCCATGCGCAGGGTCGACACCAGCGTGTCGAACTGCAGACCACTGGAAGAGTCGACCTGATCGGCGCCGACCCGCTCCAGCCAGTAGCCCCACCCCTCCTCGTAACCCAGCACATGCAGCAACGGCACACGGGCCAGGTCGCGCGGGTCGCGCAGCGGGCAACCGGCCAGCAGCGCGGGTGCGCACACCGGCACCAGCATGTCGCGGGTCAGGCGCTGCGCCTCTACCCCGGCCCACTGCCCGCTGCCCCAGCGGATTTCCAGATCATCTTCGGCATCCAGCTCCTTGACCCACAGGTTGCTGATGTAGCGGATGTCCACCTGCGGGTGCGAACGCCGAAAGTCGGCCAGCCGCGGGGCCAGCCAGAAGTGCAGGAACGACAGGCTGCCCCGTACTTTCAGGGGCCGACGTTGGCGTTGCCCGAAGATTTCATTGGTGCCGACCGCAAGGCGGCTGATGGCGTCCTGCACCACCGGCAGGTAGGACTGCCCTTCTTCGGTCAGCCCCAGCCCGCGCGGCAGGCGCTTGAACAGCGCCACACCCAATTGGCTTTCCAGGTGACGAATCTGTTGGCTCACCGCCCCTTGGGTAAGGTGCAGCTCTTCTGCCGCATGGGTGAAGTTCAAGTAACGCGCCGACACTTCGAAGGCTCTCAGCCAGTTCAGGGGGGGCAAAGTTTTCTGGGTCATCGGCGGCTTCTCGTGGCTAGGTTCCGGTGGCCTAGTATCACCTGCTCAGGCGGCCTCGGAACCTGGGGCGACGATTTCCAGCGGGGCCGTACGGCGGCTGCGGTACTTGCACGTCAGCCAGTAGGCCAGGTAGCACCAGGCAATGAAGGGCAAGCCGAAGTACAAGGCAACCCGCTGAGCAGGGTCGAAGGCAATGCCGACGCAGGCCAGTACGCAGCAGAATATGGCCCCCAGTGGTACGAACGGATAGCCACGCACCCGGAACTTGAGGTCCTCGAGCTTGCCGCCGCTGGCGATGTAATGACGGCGGAATGCGATTTGGCTCGCCGCGATGCTGATCCACACCACCACCACGGCCAACCCTGAAATCGACACCAGCGCCAGGTAGATGGTGTCGGGGGCAAACACACTGCTCAACAGCGAAGCCATGCCGCCAGCCATGCTCAGCACGATCGCATTGAAGGGGGTGCCGCGGCGCGAGAGCGTGGCGTAACGGCGGGGCATGTTGCCTTGGTCGCTGAGGGTCCAGAGCATGCGCGAAGCGGCGTAGAGGCCGGAGTTGGCGGCAGACAGCAGCGCGGTGATGATGACGAAGTTCATGATATCGGCCGCATACGGGATACCAATCATCGCAAAGACCATCACGAACGGGCTTTCAATAACCCCGGCCTGTTCACGCGGCAGCAAGGTGGCCAGCACAAAGATGGTGCCGATGAAGAACAGCGCCAGGCGCAGCACCGTGGTGCGAATGGCCTTGGGCACGTTCTTTTCCGGGTCTTTGGTTTCGCCGGCAGCGATGCCGATCAGCTCGGTACCCGAGAACGCGAAGGCCACTGCCAGCAGGGTCATGGCAATTGACCAGAAACCGGTGGGGAACAACCCTTCACGGGTAAAATTGCCCAGCCCTGCACTGTGCGCCTGCTGGATCTCGAAGCCACCCAGAATGGCTCCGCCGCCCACCACCAGAAAGGCGATGACGGCCAACACCTTGACCAGTGACAACCAGAATTCGGTTTCGGCGAACGATCGCACCGAAATGATATTGCTGATGAACACCGCAGCGCCGAACAGCGCACTCCACATCCATACCGGCGTGTCGGGGAACCAGCGCACCATCAGGATGCCCGCAGCGGTGAATTCGGAGCCGATGGCCACCGTCCAGGTCAGCCAGTACATCCAGGCCACCATGTAGCCGGTACCCGGGCCGAGGTAACGCGTGGCATAACTGCTGAACGAGCCGACTTCCGGCATGTGTACCGCCAGCTCGCCCAGGCACATCATGACCAGGTACACCATGATTGCGCCGAGTATGTAGGCGATAACCGCGCCCAACGGGCCGGCCTGGTTAACGGTGTAGCCCGACGTGAGAAACAGGCCGGTGCCTATCACACCGCCCAGTGCCAGCATGACGATGTGGCGGGTTTGCATATCCTGCTTGAAGGTATGCGCCGAGGCATTTCTAGTTGTGGTTGTCTGCACGGACATTGTGGGTTACTCATGAAAGTTGGCGGGCAAGGACGTAGCAACGACCTCGTCTTGGCAGAGCGAATCGAGTTGCCTTGCATATTGTTTTTGTTCGACTTCATGAAGTGGCACCCACCGCACGGGTGAGTGCTACGCGCCAGCCTCAGGCCTGCACCGGGCGCTGGCAGGCGTCTGCGTCAGCGTGCAATTCCTTTGCAACGGCCAGTTCCTCACGCACCGATGCACAGGCCTGTGCCAAGTCCGCCAGCAGGTCATCGGTCTCCTCGATGCCCACTGAAATGCGCACCAGCCCTTCGGAAATGCCCAGCGCCAGGCGCTCTTCCAAAGTGTTCTCGACATGGCTGGTGGTGCGCGCCGGGCCATAGATGGTTTCTACCGCGCCGAGGTTGCCGGCCCGATGGGCATACTTCAGCCGCGGCAGCAAACGGGCCACGGTCGGCATGCCGCCCTTCAGCACGAAGCTGACAATGGCGCCAAACCCGCGCATTTGCGCCTTGGCAATGGCATGCCCGGCATGCGCCGGCAAACCTGGGTAGTTGACAGCTTCAACCAGCGGCTCGGTGCTCAGGTAAAGGGCCAACGCCATGGCACTGGCTTGCTGCTGGCGCAGGCGCACTGCCAGGGTCTTGATACCGCGGATGATCAGGTAGGCCGAGAACGGGTCCAGCGCCGCACCGTTGATTTCCCGGTAGTGCCGCACCTGAGCCATCAACGCCTCCGCGCCGCACACCACCCCACCCAGCACGTCACCATGCCCGGACAGAAACTTGGTTGCGCTGTGCACCACTACATCAACGCCCAGCGCCAGCGGGTTCTGGTTCAGTGGCGTGGCAAAGGTGTTGTCGGCCACCACCAGCGCCCCCACCTTGTGCGCAGCGGCGCTCAGCCGACGAATGTCCAGCACCTTCAGCGTCGGGTTGGTGGGGGTTTCCAGGTACAGCAGGTCGCAACCGGCGGCAATCTCGCGCTCCAGCGCTTCAGTGTCCAAGGTATCGCACAGGCACACTTGCACCCCCATGCGCGGCAGGAACTCTTCGAAGATCTTGTTGGTGCCGCCATAGCTGTCGCGGGTCGACACCACGCGTTTGCCGTTGGACAGGAAGGTATGCAGCACGGCACTGATGGCCGCCATGCCGCTGCTGAACGCGACTGCCGACTCGGCTTGCTCCAGCTCGGCCAGTTTTGCTTCCAGCGTGGCGACCGTGGGGTTGCTCATGCGGCTGTAGATGAAGCCCGGCTGCTTGCCCTGCGCCACGTCGTACCAGGCATCGATATCGTTATAGCCATAAGCGGCGCTGACCACGATCGGGGTCTGCGTGGCGTTGTACGGGTGCTGTACCTGCTCCCCGCTCCACACGACCCGCGTCCCCACACCGGCCGCAGCATTGCCCTCGAATTTTTCGTTGTTGTTCATATCCGGTTCCCGCCCAGCTGAGTTGTGTACTCCGATGCAGCATCGGCCTTGAGCGGACTATAGGGAGATGGCGGGGGCCTGAAAAACGATGGAATCCGGGTCTGACTGGCGTTTTTTTTAATGGCTGCGGACCGGGCGCTGCAAAAGCCGCCCGGCCACGTGGGCGCTTAGGCCAGGTTGCGCTTCAGCTCGGCGATATGCTCCGGGCCGATGCCACAGCAACCGCCGACCATGCTGGCACCACGCGCACGCCAGTCCTTGGCCCATGCCAGGTAACCCGGCGGATCGAGGTCTTCGCGCAGTTCGTCCAGGCCATCGTTGGCAGTGGCTTCTTTAGGCTGCGGCGGGAAGGCGTTGGCATAGGCACCGATGGCAATCTCGGCGTTGTGTCGCTCGATGACCGAGCGCGCGACATCGATGGCGGCGCCGATCACCTCCGGCTGGCTGCAGTTGAACAACACCGCAGCCACCCCCAGGCTGACTGCGGCTTCGATGGCGTCGGCCACCGGTTCACCGGAGCGCAGGCGCGGAACCTCGTCGACGTCCTCGTCCTGCAGGGTGAAGGACACCCAGAACGGCCTGCCGTCTGCCGGCAAATGGCTACGAATGGCCCGCACTTCGGCCACAGAGCTCTGGGTTTCGGCCAGCCACAGGTCAACATGCGGGGCCAGGCCCTGGAGCAGCGGGGTCAGCACCTCTGCCACACGCTCGGGCTGGAACAGGTCGGGGCGGTAGGACCCGAACAGCGGCGGCAACGAACCCGCCACCCTGACCGGGTGCGCGCCGCTATCTGCCGCGTGCCGCGCAAGCTGGCCTGCGATATGGGCCAGCTGTCGCCCTTCGGCGGCAAAGCGTTCTTCACCGATGTGGAATGGTACTACCGCATAGCTGTTGCTGGTGATGACCTGCGCACCCGCATCGATGAAGGCTGCATGCACGCCCACGACCGCCTCCGGCGCCTCGCTCAGCGCCAGCGCCGACCACTCGGGCTGGCGAAACGGTGCACCGCTGCGCTGCAGCTCTCGGCCCATACCACCGTCCAGAATTACCATCGTTCGCTCTGCCATATAACTTCTCTGAAGGTTCTTATGAATAAAATTCATTATGGGGATTAGGGTTATAACTATTAAATACCCTATCACCCATTTGCCCAACATATCAGGTATGTACATGCGATTTTCTTCTCTGCTGGGTGCGGGCCTTGTACTGCTCGCAACTGCCACCCAAGCCTTTGCTGGCGCCACGTTGGAGCGGGTTGAATCGCGCAAGGAAATGGTCAACGTGCTGATGGAAAGCTACCCGCCGTTTTCCTTCCTCAATGACCACAACCAGCTCGACGGTTACGACGTGGACGTGGCCAAGGCAGTGGCCGACAAGCTCGGCGTCAAACTGCGCCTGGAAACACCGTCCTGGGACGTGATTGCCGCTGGCCGTTGGAGCGGGCGCTACGACATCTGCATTTGCTCGATGACCCCAAGCAAGGCGCGCGCCGAGGTGTTCGACTTCCCCGTGGAGTACTACGCATCGCCCGCCGTGATCGTGGTCAATGCCTCGGATGAGCGCATCCATGGCGCCAAAGACCTGGAAGGCCTCAAGGTGGGTTCGATCAGTGCATCGAGCTACGAAAGCTACCTGAACAAGAACCTGGTCATTGAAGGCAAGGAAGACCAGAAGATCGACTACCCGTTCGACTTCGTGCAGGCTGCGCCCTACGACACTGACAACGTCGCCTTCCAGGACTTGGGCCTGGGCACTGGCGTGCGCCTGGACGCCATCATTACCAACCTGGTGACCGCGCAGCCGCGCCTGCAGCAAGACAAGCGCTTCAAGCTGGCCGGCGCGCCGCTGTATGAAGAGCCCAACGCGGTAGCCATCGAAAAAGGCGACCCTGAGTGGGATGCCAAGGTACGCCAGGTGTTCGCCGAGCTGAAGGCTGATGGCACCTTGGCCAAGCTGTCGCAGAAATGGATTGGCGCCGACATCAGCAAATGAGCACCTTCCCCCCCTCCCCCAAGCCCGTGGCAAAGCCTGCGGGCGCCGGCCTGTTCGGCTTTCGCACCCGGTTACTGCTGACCTGGCTGGCGCTGTTCGGGCTGTTTGTCGCCTTCTTCCTCAGCTTTGACCTGAAGTTCGCCATCATTCTGGAGAAGTTTCCCAACCTGGCCGGTTTCAAGCTGGGGCCCAATGGTTTTCTGCAAGGCGCCGCACTGACCCTGTTCCTGTGCCTGTGCTCGATGGTGGTATCCGTGCTGCTCGGCTTTGCCGCCGCGCTGGCACGGTTATCCAACAGCGCGGTGTTGGTGGGTGTGGCCAGCTTCTACACCTCGTTCTTCCGTGGCACGCCGCTGCTGATCCAGATTCTGCTGATCTACCTGGGGCTGCCGCAGGTGGGCCTGGTACCCGGCGCCATCAGCGCCGGCATCATTGCCTTGTCGCTGAACTACGGGGCCTACCTGAGCGAGATCTTCCGCGCCGGCATCCTCGGCGTGGCCCGTGGGCAACGTGAAGCAGCATTGGCGCTGGGCATGCGCACGCCGCAGATCTTCTGCCACATCATCCTGCCCCAGGCCATGCGGGTGATCATTCCGCCCACCGCCAACCAGTTCATCTCGATGCTCAAGGACTCGTCGCTGATTTCCGTGATGGGGGTTTGGGAGGTGATGTTTCTGGCGCAGTCGTATGGGCGTTCGAGCTATCGCTACCTGGAAATGCTGACCACCGCCGCCGTGATCTACTGGGTGCTGTCGATACTGCTGGAACTGCTGCAGGCGCGGCTGGAACGGCATTTTGGCAAGGCTTATCAGCGCTGAGGGCTGCACACGGCGCCTGCGAAATCATCTACGCAGGCACGACGCGCAGGAGCGCCACCAGGGCGCTCCCGCATCTACTGCGTTAACTGAAGCCGCTTTGCTGCTCACAAAGCTTTCATCTCGGCAATATCCCTCACCACTTGGTCTGCAGAGTGGTCGAACATCGCCTGTTCCTGCGCATCCAGCGGCAACTCGATAATCCGCTCAAGCCCCTTCTCTGCCAGTACGCAGGGCACACCCATGGCGATATCCGTTCGCCCATACTCGCCCTCGAGAATCGCCACCGCCGGCAAAATACGGTTCCGCCCATTGGCGATCGCATCGACCATCTGCGCAATGGCCACGCCCGGGGCATCGCAGGCGCTCCCCGTCTTCTTCAACCCCAGAATCTCACCGCCGCCCTTACGGGTGCGCTCGACAATCTGTTCGATCTGCTCGCTGGACAGGAAGTGCGACAGCGGCACCGAGCCGATCTGGCAGTAGCGCATCAGCGGCACCATGCTGTCGCCATGGCCGCCCAGCACCAGCGCGGTGATATCCCGGGCAGAAAACCCGGTTTGTTCGGCGATGAAACACTTCATGCGCGCGGTATCCAGCACCCCCGCTTGCCCGAACACCTTGTCCCGCCCAAGGCCGCTGACGCTCCAGGCGCGGTAGGTGAGCACGTCGACCGGGTTGGACACCACCAGCACCGTGGCTGCCGGCGCATGGTGCTTGATGTCGGCCATGATGCTGTCGAGGATTGGCAGGTTGATGCTCAGTACATCCTGGCGCGACTGGCCGGGCTTGCGCGGCACGCCTGCGGTAATTACCACCAGCTCGGAGCCGTCCAGCATGTCGGCTTTGCCCCCGCCGTAAACCCGGGTATCGGAGCCTGATTCCACGGCTGCCTGCCACACGTCCAGCGCCTTGCCCTGCGCCAGCTCGCCCTGTACGTCCATCAGCACCAGCTCACGGCACAACTCCTCCCGCGCGATGATCTGCGCCGCTGCCTCGCCGACCAAGCCGGCGCCCACGATTGTTAGCTTGTTCACCTGACACCTCCCAGCGGCGCGCGCCACCAGGAACACGCCTGCATATACAGAGAAGTATTACCCGCCGAGGCGAAAAGGCCACCCAAAGGCTGATGGCCGGCAACTAACGGGACACTGGCCTGCCCTGCCCAGGGTTCAAACGGTGTATTAACCGCGCATCTGCCAGAGGATGAAATCCACTTTCTTCAGGTCGGTCAGCTTGTTGTGCTCTGGGGTCAGTTGGTTGAACTGGTCAACCCAGCTGGCGCCCTGGCTGGATGCGAGGAAGGCCTGGTACCAGTCTTCCATCTTTGCGTAGCAGCCCTTGGCGTCCTCGATTTTTTTGCGCGAATAGTAGGCCGGCGCCTTCTGGTTGATGTTGCGCAGCACATGAATATCCCAGACCGGTTTGCCAGGGTTCAACGTCGCAACCAGCTTGCTGGAGAACGAAGGCTCGTAACGGCCGGTGGCTTCGTACATATGATCGAGCACGTCGCCAAACGTAGGCTGCGCGGCCTTCATTTGCTGCATCAACTGGTAGTAGGCGCCATACCAGGAGCGTTCACGCCGCTGCACGCGGTAAAACCCGTTGTACATGCGCTGGAACACTGCGTCGGTCGAAACATCCACCGTGTCCACTTGGTCCATCAGGGCCAGGTATTTCTGGATGCCAGGCTTGGCGTTGATAATGGCAGAGGTCACATCAGTGCTGACCATAGTGTGTACTTCCTTGGTTGGCTGACAGTTGCCCGGTGACAGGCGCTTACTGGGTATCGGTTTGGCCACGTCGCGCTTGAGCGATCATGTCATCAAGTTGTTTGATCAGATCGTCTGCGTCGATCTCTTGAAACGCTCCACAGGACGCAGCAATGATGCGTTCTGCAAACTGAGGGCTGTATTCCGGCGCTGCGCTGGCAGGGTCGTTCTGATCAATGCTCGTGTACCACCATTGGCCTTCTACTTCCTGGCCGCAAAGACGGCCCTCTTCCTGGAGTGCGAACAGGGTCATCTGAATTTCAATTCCCGCCAGGTGGGCACCCTGCGGCATTAGCCGCAGGAACAGTTCCGGAGCACTGATGCCGTCGGCTGCGTGTTGAACAATCAGTGCCTTCACCTTCTCGATGTCGCTCATCGCGATGCCCTCTTTATCTCTGCTGCACCCTCGACGCAGGGCGCGGGAATACCGTGGTCAAGGTCGTTGCCTTGCCAACGAGGGCCATATTGAACTCCAATAGGGACAGTTTCTGTCCGGATTCAAACAAAATGATCAATCGTGCCCATCGCCGCGACTATTTGCGCCAAATTCTTCATGCAGCGGGTGAGCCACTCTCCACCGCCGACGTGCACGCGAGGATGGTTGTGTGGGTTCGGCGCCATGGGGATGACAGTGACGACCAGCACGAAAAAACCACCATCAGGGATTTGAAGGTGCTTGAGGAACTGGACTACGTGAAGTCGCTAACGGACCCTGCAGACAAACGAAAGTTGGTCTGGTTTGCGGTGGGCCGAAGCCACTCGCTAGTGCTTTCACCTACAGACGCCATGTCACTCTGGGCGGTTTTCCAGCACGCCGAGCGGTTCGGCCTGCAATCAGCCACCGATGAGTTGAAGGGCTTGCGCGACTATACGGAACTGGTGATGCAGGACGGCGCTGAGCGCAAGCTGAACTTCACCAAGCGTATTACTTCAGGAACGCGGTTTACCCAGCTACAGCCGGGCAAGTACAAAGCCCAACACCTCAAGCAGATACAGATGGCCATCCTCGATAACGAAGCCCTTGAGGTCTGGTACCGCCCGCGTAATGCCGACGGGGTCGAGTGTGTCTACCAGCTCAAACCACTGGGCCTGTCCCACCAGGATTCCAATATCTACCTGTCTGCCTATGTCACCGAAGAGCAGTGGCTGGGTAAGGCACCCGCGCCCGACGTGCCACGAGGCAAGTACAGCAGCAACGGGCCCAATACACTCTGCGCGCTGATGCTGCACAGGATTACCAAGGTAGAGCCGGGCAAGCGGATTATCGACGACCCGGAGGGTTACGACATTCACGCAGACGACGCCCAGACAGACCTGGTGACCATCCACTCCCCTGCCCAAAAAACCCGCCTTCGGCTTAGCCAGAACCTGTACAACCGCCTTGCTGAAAACCCGCTGGATAAAAACCAGAAGCTGTTGCAGGACGGCGACAAATGGCTGCTGACCTGCAAGGTTCGCGACACCCAGGGGCTACGGTTGTTCCTGATGGCAAATGCTGCCGACATCGAGGTGCTGGAGCCGCTTGCCTTGCGGGCGCACATTCATGAAATGCTTACCCTCGCCCTGAAGACTTACGAACAGTGAACAACACGGTTCCAAAAGCACCTTCCTCGTGCCGGTAAATCAACGGACCAAGGGACGAACCACAACAAACAGTACTACCAGGCCCACAAGCCCAGAAGCAACCAGCCACCCGGTCGAGGCCATTGCCTGGAAAAACCCCGGGAAGAAAGGAACCCTCCCAAGCTTGACCAGCGCCAGGCAAAGCCATGGCATCAGGAGGATGTAAAGCAGCGGGATATAAACGATTGCCTGAAGGACTAGCGTCAATCCGCCGGCCCAGTCATTCCAGTGGTGGTTGGACATGGTGATTTCCTTATCTTGAACGTGACGGGGAGTCATCCGCCTCTTGGTACCCCATACCCCCGGTAGTACACAAGGCATGAGCCCCATTTACCATGCCTGTAAACATATCCCCAACCCGCCCCAAAGTGGTCATTTCCAGGAGCGGCCTTGTGTCGCGAAAGGGCTGCAAAGCAGCCCCAGTAATCTATACCTCCGCACCAAACACCGGGTGTACGACAGCTGCCCCGCTCAACTCCTGAGACCTGACAAGATCCCTGTGGGAGCGGGCGAGCCCGCGAACACGGGCGCAGCCCGTGCCACCCACCGTGATGCCTGCTCAACGGCTAGCCGGCGGCGCACTGCGCAGGAAGCGCCAGTCAGCAAAGGCCCAGCCTAATCAGCCGGGGCCTGACCACTCTGCTCCATCACCTTCCCACACTGCTCACTGGCCAATCGACTGATGATCCGGATAGCTTGGTGAATGCCGGCAGTGTTGCGGAAGCTGAGTTGCGGGTTGTGTTCGCATTCCAGCATTTCGTCATGCTGGACCAGGGCCTCGCCGAGCAGTTCGAGGGTCCAGGCGTAGCTTTGGATGGTGGAGAGGCGTTCTTGGTCAGTCATGGCGTGCCTCCGATTGGGCGGAGACGAAGCGGGATTGGCTGACGGTGAAATAGCTGAGGGTCGTCGAGGAACGACGGAGGAGATCGGATGCGAGGGTCCTGCTTGGACTTGAGGTAAGCATGCATGAGGCTCCAAGTTTTAGTTGGAGCTGCCACGATCCTTCCTACGGGATTGGGTGGCAGCTGTGTGCGGGGTAGGAATACCGGGAAACTTGGAAACCCGGCCAGGCCGAAGCCTGCCCACACACAGCCGCCATGACACAGCACGGCAGACACAAAAAAGGCGCCAGCTGTGGTGCAGGGGCGCCTAGTGCATGCGCCAAGTTTACCAACGGGTTCCTACGCCCGGTCACGGGATTTACCGTGACGCAGAGATTTAGCCTCATATTGCTTGGCCGGGCAAGTATGGAAGTTGTAGGAAACGTCTCTGAATAATGTACGAACGGCGCCGAAGCAGCTGCTAACCATACGGACGACTTCTGCATTTCTACTTACATGCCTGGGCTCATGACCGAGCCTCGCTTAATTGATCAGAGCGTCCGCCGCTTCGATTTCAACGTAGTTTGACTCCCCACCACCCTGAGCCCCCGACAACCAACCCCATACGAAATGGAGCGTAGTACGCCCCGCATCATCGACCATGACCCTGCCACGTGACCAACCGGCGAGCATTTCGCCGTCGTTAGTGATGCAGTGGTAAAGCAGCTCGATGGTATCGGGGCCAGTTACTCGACCCACCTGATGGCCGGTCCGAATCCGGCCACCCTGGTAGGTGCTGGTGATCGCAACACCATCGACCTGGTAATGGAAAACCGTGCCAGTGCCAGACAGGCCCTGGGAATTGTTGGCGACTGCAAAACGACGATTGTGCAGCCGGTCTTTGACTTGGGCGAAAGTGCTTTCCATAGCGATGTATTCTCGATGTTGGATGGAACTGGGAGCAGCTAGCTACCGGTAAATCATCGGGGCAAGCTACGAACCACAACAAACAGTACTACCAGGCCCGCAAGCCCAGAAGCAACCAGCCACCCGGTCGAGGCCATTGACTGGAAAACCCCGGCAAGAAAGGAATCCTCCCAAGCTTGACCAGCGCCAGGCAAAGCCATGGCATCAGGAGGATGTAAAGCAGCGGGATATAAACGATTGCCTGAAGGACTAGCGTCAACCCGCCGGCCCAGTCATTCCAGTGGTGGTTGGACAGGGTGATTTCCTTTTCTTGACCATGACGGGGAAACGACCGCCTCTTGCTACCCCATACCCCCGGTAGTACACAAGGCATGAGTTCAATGCGGCCGGTGTGGGAGCTGGCTTGCCTGCGATGGGCTGCGCAGCAGCCCCATACCCCGGCCTGGCAGGAATTACCCACCATCGGCCTTCAACAGAAGGAGCCAGTTGCCACCCCGACATCTGGCCCACCACTCATCAACGACCTCCCCTATCCCTCCAACTCATGGCCGTTCTGCTCCATCACCTTCCCACACTGCTCACTGGCCAGCCGGCTGATAATCCGAATTGCCTGATGGATACCGGCCGTGTTGCGAAAGCTCAATTGCGGGTTGTGTTCGCATTCCAGCATTTCATCGTGCTGGACCAAGGCCTCGCCTAGGAGTTCGAGGGTCCAGGCGTAGCTTTGGATGGTGGATAGGCGTTCTTGGTCAGTCATGGTGTACCTCCGATTGGACGGAAACGGAGCGGGATTGGCTGACGTTGAAGTAGCTAAGGATCGTCGAGGAACGACGGAGGAGAGCGGATGCGAGGATCATGGATGGGCTTGCGGTTGACATGCATGCGGTCCTTTTCGATTGAAGCACCACGCTAACCGTCGCCAAACGATTAGGGTGGCAGCTGTACGCAGGTTGGCGAACCGAGGAAAAGGAACTCGGCAGACCCGAAGGTCTCCCACGCACAGCCGCCATTACACGAAACTGCGGACGCAAAAAAAGCGCCTGCAATCGTGGTCGGGGGCGCCGATGCGCCTTTTCGTTCGGGTCGCCAAACCCGGTCGCGGAATTGGCCGCGACTGGAGTACGGTATCGCTGCGGGGATTCTAATGCAAGATTGTGCGGTGTACGAATGGTCGCGAAAGACTGTAGGCAAAAGCCAGCCAATGGGCGAGATGAAGCTAAGCAGCCTGGAAAAGGCCAACTGAGTCTGTTGCGGAGACAGGAATCGAATACACGGCTTAACATCCAGTAAATGCTGGACAATAGGTGAGAACGACTCAAACCGTATCCCTAAACGTATCCCTAAAGAGGAAACCATCTGCCCGTCACTGTTACATGGTGATGATCCTAGGAACCGATGAGCCGGATCATAAGATGCTAATCCGTTGGAGGATCACCACCTACCCACTCATCCCCTGTCGCTGCTCTGAACATTCGCTTGAAAAGCTCGTGTTCCTCAAGGACAAGAGGGCCAAACCTATGAATGTTGGCGAATGCAGTGAGATACCCACTGATCCCGTGGGAAACAGCCGACAGGATATCGATCATATGTTCTGTGGTCCCATGCTGGAAGTCGTCCACGCGTTGTGAACCGCGAGCATGCATTCCCATGAAATAACTCATTCCATACACTGATCCATGGATGATTTCCGATGAAGCCGCGTAGATGCCAGCGTAAGCGCCAAGAAGTGCCCCCCCTGACGCCCGAACGACTTTTCCGATCCGGTTGATTTTTGCTGGTGTATCCAGAGAAGTCCAAGAGCCTTTCCCTTGACCAGAAAACGCTGGAAAAAGCTTGGCTGCGGTTGCTTTCGGGTCTTGGATAGACCCTAACGTGAACATGAAATCCCCTGTCCCGATCACTCGGTGATCATGCTTCCAGGCTGCGTATAGCCTGTGATCCAAAGCCCTTGTGGCGACCTCCACCGGCTGTGTCATAAAAAATGCCGCATTCACGAATCCTTCAACAACGCCCCTAGCAATTGGAAACAGATCCCTGACAGCGAGCCCCCGCTCGTTCACGTTTTTGATGATCGTATTGAGAGACTGGCCAGCACCCATGGCTACTGCGGAAGCAGCACGTACTTGGTCAGTCTCTAATACACATGCCAGCCATTGACCTTCTAGGAGCACAGGGCCTTCCGACATTACGTACAGCGTGATGTTTAGAAGCTTCAATTGCTCTTCGATTACAGCCCGCAGCGCCACAAGCGACTCACTTTGTCTGCTCACATCTCTTACCTCTGGCCGGTGCAAACTAAACAAGTGATAGGTAAAGCTCGGGAAACCTGACTTCCAGCCAGTTGAGCGTCAGCCAGACCTAACTGGTGAGATATCTTTGCGTCCACTCGTCATCGAGCTTTTTCATCCTTTTCTTCCTTAGGCCTCGGCACCAAGGAAAGCGCCGCCATTCAGCGTGACGAAGAAAATTCGCGAGACGACGTGATCTTCTCCAGGTGGACCAGCCGCCCAGCCTCATGGTCTCAATACGAAGCCTCGCTCGATTCAGCTCGCCCGTGCTGGCCTTCGCGTTCGCAGCTGCTACCAGCTCATAGGGTGGTAAGTCTTCAAGTCTTGCGGCCTCAGCCCACAGAAGATCAATCATGATCAGGCACCGCCTACGGATACCATCGTGACAGACCAACCAGGTTGTGATTTCACTGCGCAGTCGGTCATGCCTTGACTCTTCTGCTGTTGGCCCCAAAGACCCATAGCACTTAAGGTGCTCAGACCGGTTGTCTAACAAGGTACGAAAAGGAGCACCCTGCCTCAGCAGCTCTGTACCGAAAATTGGATAGACGTCCTGAATTTTGATGTTGCCTTGCAGCACCCTGGTGCAGAGGTCACTCAGCATCCCACATACATTGCGAACGGACGCCTGAGCCCATGAAGAAGCGATTTCGTCCGAAAGCCTTTGAGATTCTTCACGGAGCTTCTGAAGCTGATCGTGATGAGCGACTTGGTAAAAATCATTAACCCTACGCCCGAGAAACACAATCGTCGCCCAATCACCCCTAAGTTCAATCCATCGACTGCGGTACATCTCTGCCCAATCAAGCCTCTGCTGCTGTCGCTGCCCTGAGAGAATCTTGACTTGGGCAGCCCCTACGGCGACTAACAGCACCGTCGCTAAAGCGGTCAGCTCAGCATCCTGCATAACTCCTCCCTCCCAAAGCATCAAAAGCTTGATGATGGCCAAGGGCCGGGATCACTGCAAGAAACTATGGGCCATCGCCACAGGGCGAGTGAACCTTCGTATGAGGGTGTTCACCAGGTGAACCAGTTCACTAAGCTCCCAAACCTTCCGCTAACAAGATCACGCGGGTTTCCTGCCCCGTATCTCAGTGTTTTGCTCAGGGTCCCCCCGGCCAAATGCAAGCAGGGCCTAGCACCAAGCGTCAGGAACCGGTTCTCGCTGGAGGTGTTGCCAGTGGCTGGGCGGGGGTAGGATGTATAGTTGCATTTGAATGAGGTTTCAGGTGTTGCAAGTGTATCAATCAAGGCAAACCGTTGATTTATCTCAATATTTTTGGTTGTCGGTTTGCAGTGACGCGCGTGTAACAGCTCAGTGTTGCGTGTAACAGTGTTACGCAGCCGATATGGTCGCTTGCGGATGCTCACGTACGCTGGCGGATGTGGGAATAGCAACTAGTCGAAATGAACCGTGGCATCTTCTCAATCCGCTCATTCCTCGGCCCTAGCATTTCTATAATGCGCCATCATCGGATCAGAGCACCACGGTGGTGAAGCCACCTTCATTGGAATGGTCGCGGCTGGCTGCCGTTGATTCGGCAAGGCCGTGAAGCCGATGCTACTGGCTTAACCATGCATCAGGCAAAGGTTCACGCTCGTTGGTAGGTTCGCTTTCCCACGCTGTTTGTGATTGCCATCGGTTACAGCATATAAGTCATCGGTCGGCCATTCTTTGAGGCAGCAGCCACTCGACGATGAGAGAAACGCTAGCCCTATCAGGCCGTGGACACGGACGTCGTGGACGTGTTGAAGCTTCTGCCGATAGCTGCCGTACGTGAGGGGCCGCGATCGGCCAATAGCTGCCGGACTCAGTCCCAGACCTTCATGCCCTTGTAGGTGTTAAAAGTCTTTCGAAATCACCCGTGGATCTAGGCATCGGTGTGAATGGTTACAAGCTCCCGTTACGTCTGGTCCAAGTTCTATCAAGATGCCATCATGCCGGATACTGCTTTCATCAGCAGCCTAAGCTGGCGGCTTGTGAGGTGTGCATCAGACCCTGACTTCAGAAACGCCCCCCGTGAAAGAGTAAGAAGTGAATTAAGGGGGACGTTTCTAGGGATGGTTACTCAGACGGGTTTCGAAGGAGAGTTAGCGGCATGGGTCAATTGAAAGAGCAAAGTAATCCATTTTCCACAGGTGGCGGCGGTGTCAATTTCGAGACACGCGTACAAGCATCGTTTCTGGTTGCATTCCTAGCTGGCACGCCTGTGCCATGCATGCCTAACAGTGCCCGGATCACTGAGGTGGGTTTTCAGAGTAAGTATAAGGGCGTGCATACTGATGACATTCACATACAAGCTGTGGATGTGTCAGGGCAGATATATAGGCTGTATGTCCAAATAAAGCACGAAATAACAGTAAGTGACGCTGTCGACTCGACATTTTCGGAAGTTATTGGTGCAGCCTGGCAAGACTTTAATAGTCCTGATTTTAATACAAGCTTCGACTCCATCGCGTTAGTCACTGGCCCGCTAACCAAAGTTGATGTTACTAACACTATTCCTGTATTAGAATGGGCGCGCTACTCTTCAAGCGCTGAGGAATTTTTTTGCAAAACAATGGCCGAAGGCTTTACAAGTGAAAAGAAAATAGAGCGCTTAAAGAAGATTCGAAAGCAGTTAGATCGGGCTAATAATGATAAGGCGCTGACTGATGATGAGGTCTGGAGGTTTCTGAAAGTTTTTTATCTCATCTCATATGACGTCGACCAAGCTGGATCTGTTACGGCCGCTATGCTGGGTGCTTTGGTTCAGCAGCATTCAGAGCTACCAGTATCAGCCGTATTGGCGAAGGTTGTCACCGTAGCACAGGATTTCAACCAGTGCGCAGGGACACTGACGATTAGCAACGTTCCTGGCGACTTAAAGAGCCTCTTCAAAGCAAGCGTAAATAATGCACTTGCTGAAGATGTTGAGAAACTCAAGGAACGAAGTAAACATGTCTACTCTGGCATTTCCAACTCAATTAGTGGCACGCATGTCTCGCGATATGAAGCCGTCGAAGCAGTCAGGGATGCTTATGAGGCTGGCGGATTTGTTTTTGTAACTGGCGAAAGGGGGGCGGGGAAGTCTGGCGTCGTCAAAGACTATGCGGCAACAGTTGGCGAAAATGCAGCGATATTCTATGTTCGGGCAGAAGACTTCGACAAAAGCCATCTTAATGATGTATTTGCATCATCTGGAATACGGTCAGACCTGGGACAGCTTGCTACCCATTTTGCGCTAATTCGGGACAAAATCCTAGTCATAGAGTCGGTTGAGAAAGTTTTAGAGCTTAATAATCCAACGGCATTTTCGGATCTTCTGAACTTTATATCTGCACAGCAAGATTGGGGGATCATTGCTACCGGTCGTGACTATGCATACCAGCAACTTGCATTTAATTATTTTCAGCCTCGCGGAATACGGTTTAATAGTGTCAATGTTACGGGATTTTCTAGTGACCAGGTCGCAGAGGTGTGCGCTAGTTTCCCCGCTCTCAAGCCGTTAACAGAGAACCGATCATTGGTAGGGCTTCTCAGTAACCCGTTTTGTATCGATCTCGCGGTGCGTGCTCTAGGTAATGGAGCTGAGTTCGGGACTAGCGAAACAGAGTCAGAGTTTAGGTCAACCATCTGGGGGGCGGTTATTGAGAACCAGTCTGACCGACGAGGAGGGATGCCGGCGCGTCGTCGGTCAACCTTTATCGAAATCGCAAAGCTGCGCGCCAAGAAAATGGTATTCGGCGTTCGTGACGTTGATTTTGATCCGGAAGTTGTGGCAAAGCTAGAGTCGGACAATTTAATACTTAAAGAACCTCGAACTTCACTTATAAGTCCTGCTCATGATGTTCTTGAGGATTGGGCGCTTGAAGAGTTTATTGAGGGCGAGTACTTAGAAAGCTTCGGCAACGCAAGCGATTTTCTAACAGCTATAGGCAATGAGCCCGCTATAAATCGAGGGTTTCGCTTGTGGTTAGGACACAAGATTGCAGCTGGTGAAGAGTTGACGGATTTTATAGAGAATGTTCTGGCTGACGGAGTTGTCGCCAGCTATTGGAAGGATGAGGTGATTGCAGCAATTCTTCAAAGTGATGCCCCCGAGGCTTATTTCGCCTTGCTGAAAGAAAATTTGCTCTGTGATCAAGCACGCTTGTTAATTAGGTTTTTCTTTATTCTGCGCATCACATGTCAGCGACCCATGGAAGGTCTAGAAGGTATCCAGCTTGACGATGATAGTAATGACACAAAATTTTTACTGTTCCTCAGGCCCTACGGTAAAGGGTGGAGTACGCTTTTAAATTTCACTTTCGCTCACAGGCTTTCTTTTGATGAGAGCCACTACCCGCATATTGTGGAGGTATTAGACAGTTGGTCAGAGGGTATCAATATCTGGTCTAAGTTTCCTCCTGAGTCCGAAGCTGTTGGTGAGCTGTGCTTGTTTATGTTAGAGAGCTTCGAGAATTCCTACAGAAGAGAGTCGCTGCGTAGCAAGTTATTGAAGGTTCTTCTGAAGGTAGTTCCAGCGATACCAGAACAGTTCAACGCGTTAGTCGAGAAGGATGTGTTTGTTTCAAGGCGTAGGCGTGAGCGACCGAGGTACGTAGATGAGCTTGTAAGCTTGGCTTTATCTGGTGACATGGTGGCGATGCTCTGCCGCCATCGGCCAGACTTCATCATCAGACTTGCTATGCATGAATGGTTGAGTCCAGAACCTGAGGGTGAAGACAGGATCTTCCGATCAATGCTTGGCGTTGCTGATAGTTATGGTTTAGAAGACCCGCGTGGTTTTTTCCCTGCCAGTGGGGCTCGAGGGCCATTCAAGTATTTACTTCAGCATCATCCACGCAAGGGACTTGACTTCATATTAGATCTTTGCCGGGCTGGTGCTCAAAAGCACGGATGCTCCGAATATAGGCACCGAGAGCAGCCGGATTCAGATGTTCTAGATGAAATGGTGGTTGAGCAAGTTCAACTCTATACGCAAGACGGCACGCAAGTTTTGAACTATGCCTCGCCCCACTTGTGGTGTGGATACCGGGGGCAATCGACAGTGCCATATTTACTTCAGTGCGCACTGATGGCATTTGAAAGCTGGCTAGTTGAGTATGTTGAGAACCCTCCCGCAAAAAACGAAATTACTTGGATATTTGACTACGTATTAAAATCCAGTAACTCAGTACTTACAACATCTGTACTAGCGTCTGTTGCGATTGGGTTTCCTGAAAAAGTTGGAGCCTTAGCTTATCCGTTGTTAAGATGCCCGATGTTCTACAAGCTAGATATGATGCGCAGCCTTAAAGAAGGGGGCGAATTAAACTGGTTTGCTACTCAACGCGATTCAATGTCAAGAATATACGAGGAAGAACGAAAGCAAGCCACATTAAGAACTTGGCGCAATGAAAATCTCGAAACACTATTGACGAAGCTCCAGCTTCTTGAGAACTATAGATCAGAAGCCTGTAAAATCGTTGACGAGCTAATTGAGATCGCAGAAGCAACTGATGATAAGGCTTTGAAATTTTTGATCCATCGCGTCAATACTCGGGAATGGGAGGCAATAGAAGATAAAGAAAACAGCCGAATAATTTTTCAATCCAAACAAGAACTCAGTGAAGATCTTCAGCAGATTCAATCGGAGCATCAGAATAAGCATGCGTCAGATGCTCCTATTAGCCGTTTATACGTTTGGTCAAAAAAAATATTTGAAGACCCCAAGATAAACAGGGATGCTTTCATTTCTTGTGCCGAAGCAATCAAAGATGCTAAAGATATTCTCGAATCACTCATACAGGGTAGAGTTGGAAATCTTGAGATCATGGCTCTCGGGGCCGTGGCTACCGCTGCTGCCGTGGCGGTACGAGACTATTTCAATCAACTATCTGAAGAGGATCTCGGCTGGTGCTTGGATGTGATCATCCAGGTAATCCATCTCCATTCTGATGAATTAGACGGACACACGGCTGTCGACGCAACAGACTCTTCTGGAAGCGGCGCTTGTGCTTATGTTCTTGCTAAACTTTTGGACTGTGAACTTAATCCGGAGCAAGTAGCGAGCCTTCATTACACCATCGTAACGGCTCTTACTCACGCTAATGTTCATGTGTGTGTTTCAGCTGCAAAAGGGGTTCGAGACTATCTGTGGGCGCGAGATGAGGCACTAGCAAACGCTTGTTTAATCGGTGCACTTGAGTTCGCCCGTTTCGAGCTGACAAATAGTTATACTCGGCGCACTTCATACTATGGAGGGAGTTCAGCGCCAGACGAATGGCCCGCCCTTATCTCAAAGTTCAGAGAGGAGGTTCTAGAGGGTAAGTTTACTGCTGAGCCCGCCAGCATTACATCTAAATCCCATTCCATGTGGCGATTCCACGTTCCGATGCTGATGATTCCATTTGGCAGCTCCGAAAATGTATGTGCAGAGCTTTTATCTAGAACAGTTTCCATTGTTTATGATGACGAAAACTCGGACCGGAACATTAATCGATCGGAGCGATTAAATCATGAAGTCAAAAAAGTTATTCAGGATTGCTTGGGAGATCATGCTATAGCAACCAGAGCAAGTAATTTCGAATCTATAATCGACGTTTTGATTGAAGGCTGCCAAAAGGATCCGGGGTTTATCTACGGAGTGAAACTCCGATTTGACGCGTCCATGGAGGCAGCAGAAGATTACAGCGGAATTTGGGAACTCTGGAGTCTACTTGCGCCGCAGATGCATGAGATCGCCTTGACTGATGCCAACACCCAATATGGAGGTCGTCAATTTGAGTTGAATATGTTTATGCGCGGCATGTTGTATGCGGACGGGTTTGCCCCTCGTCACCCAATGAGGGTTAAGGCGCTAGAGGTCGGCGCTCAACTTCTCATAGGTTTTTGCGAGCGATCAGCCGCAAATAGTCTTGTTTTTGAGTCGCTATGTACCTTGATGTATCATTCCCATTATTTGTTCTTTGAAAAGGGTATCGATATTCTGGCCAGAGCGTTTAAGGAGAATCCGAGGGTTCTAGACTCTCGTGAGAATGCGGCATTTTGTCTTGAGATGTCGATGGCGAAATATTTGCAGAGCTCAGGAAGTAAGATTAGTCGCAGAAGATATGAGGCTTGCTTGGATCTGCTCACTGGCATAGTGGAAACAGGCTCTGCTAGGGCCTACTATCTTCGTGAGTCGCTGATTCGCACGCGCAGGATTGCTGTCTGATATGATATGCCCTATAAGTTTCGGCGGCTTATAGGGCATGCGGAGGAAGAATCGCTAAAATAGTAAGTTGGTGCTTTTATCAACGCTCAACGACTGGATGATTCACTAGTAGACTACGCGCCCTTCTTTGCATTGATGGATGCCATGCGAGCGGAAGCTATTGGCCTTTAGCAGACCCTAGCGGAAATTTGCTCAGGCTCGATTGCTGCCCTTCGGCTCCTGACATCCAAAAATAATTAAAGTGGCATATGTGTTACTTGCCCTGCACATTACATAAAGCCTAGCTAGCCAGGTGCTCAAGATCGTCTCTCAAGTTGGACTTCAATGCATTTGATCATGGCGTTGTTTAATTCAATTGACAAAAGCTGCACTTTGGAAAAGGCCTTGTAGCTTCCGATTGTTAGGCTGTTGAGTTCTATCAGATGGAGCCTCCGTTCACGGAGGGCTTCATTCAATGTCTTTTCTTTCTTTTCTTTTGCTTTCATATCGGAAACTCTATTCGCTTGCACTGGGAAATAGGTGGGTGCCGAGCATATTATAATCTATCGCCGTTATACGCCCGGCACCTTATCAAGCCGCGCTATCGACTTGCGTGGCCCCTGTGATTTGAATGTCGATGATCTGTGAAGGAGAGTAGCTTCTGCTCAGTTTCGCAATGTCCTGAGAGTCCCAGGTTGTAAATCCTTCTGTTTGACTACCTACTTTGAAACCCAGAAATGCCATCTGTTCGTGCCCCATGTAGCATTTCGCTGCATACAGCTGTGCCCCTACATCCAAAAGCTGTTTCGCCGACGCATCCCACTGTTCCTCTAGACGCTCTTTAACCAACCAAACTGCTGAGCGCTCCGCTTTAAGAATGTTCTGAAATGCCTCCTCGATGTGCGCAGCGATGGTCTCGATTTCTTGCTCCATCGCAGTAATAATCAAGGCTTGTCGACGTTGTTGTTCCATCGCTGAGTTCAATGTCTTCGCCGCCTTCTGTGTATCATCGGCTGCTTTCTTCTCACCCTCAACGTCGCCCCATGCAACTGCTTGGGCGTAGGCGCGCGCAGCCTGCTCCTCGGACTCGCGGGCATCAGCAATTATCTTCTCGGACTGGCTCTTCGTTTCTGCCAACCGCGTGTAGAGGGCTTTCCGCTTCCCTTCCAGATCAACTTTGTCGGCGGACCAGCTTTCCATAGTCTGTCTGTATCCTGCCATTAGCGCGGAGCTGTTGGCTTTCCGGTCGTACCATTCGATGTCCTGGTCGATGACGGAGATCTTGTATTCGATGTCGCCGACTTTTAACTTTGCCTCTCGCAGGCGGACAAGAAGGTCATCGCCGGCTGAGGTCGCTGCGAAGCTTGAGTCGCTCAAGTGCACTTCCCATTGGGCGATTTGCCCTTCGAGCTCTTGAAGCTCTGTTTGGTGGTGGCTGCGCTCGGTATTCAGTTTTTCTAGGCTTTTCATTGATCTGTCATCCATAAAGTTGATGTGTGAGTTGAGCGGCTGGCGAGGCCGGGCGTGCCGGCGTATTCCTCATGTGCAAGGGCTGCTATCAGGCAGCCGCAGCCTCAGCCAACGGCGCTTCGGGGTTTGGCTCACTCAGCACCACATAGCAGCGCTGCATCCCCATGCCAGGCAGCCGCACAGTGCAAGACGCCTTTCCGTCCTTGCCGCCCTGTAGAACGCCTCGCTCTATCAACTCGCGATTCACGGCTGTGATGTTCATTCCCCGGAACACCTCTGATCGCCACGCCTCGGGGAGCACGTAGTAAGTGATAGTGGTGTGCATGGTGTCGCCCATGCCGTGTTCCATGGTTTTGCGGAAACCCAAACGGTCTATCGTTCTTGGGCCATGCTCATCAGTCTTAGCGGCGATGGACTCCCACCGCGTAAACCGGCTCTCGCCGAAACGCTCAATGACCTGGCGCAGGCGCGCCATAATGGCTTCACCTTCCATGTTGCCAGCGCCGCCGCGCTCCGCCAGCCAAGCATGCAGGCAAACGCGGGCCGCTGTGAGCGCAACGCCATCCGGCCAGTCGGTCACGCCCAAGGAGGTGGCCAGCTCGCCAGCAGCACCAGCCAAGCCGAACCGCATTGCCGCTCGCTGCACCTGACCACTCGCCGAAGCTGGGACGTTTTGCGCGATGAACTGCTCGACCGTGCGACGTAAGATGCTGATCCAACCCGGCAGCTTGCCGGCAGCGCACACTGCCTCCAGGAAGGCCGTCAGCGGTGTACCGTAGAACTTACTAACTCGCAGCTTGAGAGCGTCCGAAAGCGCCGCTGCATCCTCGAACCCGCACAGGGTGTCGAACATGCCCAATCCTTTACTAGCGTTCGCCGGCACCGCCAGCATGCGCACCTCCATGCCGGCCTTGAGCTCCTTGTTGGCCTCGGCCATATGCTGCGCCAGCGTCTTCTCGCCAGTCGAAAGGAACAGCAGTCGCCATTCCTGGACGGAGCGGCCTGCTTGTCCTCGATCATTTGCCCGGGCTTTGCCGGTGCCATTCCCCAGCATGTAGACCGTCTCGCCGATAATCCGAGCATCACACATGCCGATTTCGTCAAGGATCAACAGTCCATCTGAGTGCGCCGCCGCTATCGACTCCAAGGCGTTGTCGGTTGATCGCCAAGAACGCACCAGACGTGGTCCGCCGTAAACCGACGCGGCTACTTGCAGATGCGTGGTCTTGCCGCCCGAGCTATCGCCATACAGGTGGAAGCCACCTGACTCGTGGCCAAGAAGATGAAGCAAGGGGCCGGCAAAGGCAGTGCTGACTACAAACGCCAAGCGATGGTTACCAACACACAAAGCGCCAATCTGGCTCTGCCACTGCTCTAGAGTTCCCGCCTCGTTGATTGGCGGGAGCTGAGCGCCAGCGTCATAAAAGTGAAGGTGCTCGCCATGCTGGCCGATCTGGCGATCAGGCAACAGGAATGCGTTGTTGTGCCAGCCCAACCGGGTAACCAATCGTGCCCGCTGCGAGCTGTCGAAACCCTGCAGATAACTCTGCAGATCATTGCGCGCATGCCTGCCTGACCTAGAACCGGCAAGGCGCAGCCCCATGTCGACCAACGGACCCAATACGTCTTTGCCGAAGTCGCCTGTCATGGTCCGCGCCGGGATGTTCCAGCGCTTCTTTTCACCGTCGGGGTCATCGAACTCGACGAGTAGACCCCAGTTGTGTCCCTTTTCGTCGCGAGTGCGCGCAAGAATTTCAAGTGGTGAACACACAGGGCGAGCGTCACCATCTTCGGTGGCGTAGAACACACCGTCTTCTGTCAGGCGGAAGCCCGTCGGGAGAGTTTCCCGGCTGGGGCGGGTCTTAGCTTTCGCCGCTTTGCTTGGCTTTGCATCAGCGACCTCGACAGCGAGTGGAGAGCTTTGATTCGAGCCGCCGAACAGCTCACCGCTCTCAGCAAGCAATGCGATGTGTGAGGCAGTCCAGCCCTTTTCCAATGCATCGGCGGCATCATCTCCGTCGCTCCAGCGCCCACCTTTGGCAAAACCCGGAGTTTCACCCTTGAGCACGGGCTTGCGCTTGAACACTGATAGATCGATGGTGCGTACTTCACAGCCCATTTCCGCCAGCTTGGCAGCCACCGCCTGCATACACTTGGTACCGCTGTCATCGTTGTCCGGCCACAACAGCACCCTACGGCCCCGCAACGGTGTGAAGTCCGCCTTATGCCAAGAGTTGGATCCGTTCGGCCAACAGGTGGCCACGTGTGTGGGCAAAAGTGCCTGGGCTGAATCAGCGGCCTTCTCGCCTTCACACAGAATCACCGGGGCGTCTGGCTGTTTACTCAGATTATCCATGCGTAGCAGAGGGCGTGGCTCAGCTAGCCCCTGCCAGCGCCATTGAGCCGGCCCTTGCGCGCCACGCACGCACCAGGTGAGCGGCGCAAATACTTTCTTGGTGGGTTCATCTTGACTGCCGGCGACATCGAAGCGATAGAGAACCATCAAGGGCTCGCCTTGCCCGTTGCGGTAACACCAAGCTTTCGATGGAGCGCCGTGCTGTCGATGCTTGCTTGGGCATTTCGCCATCGCTTCAGCGGGAATCGGCAGTACTGCCTGCCACTCAGAAACGGCGGGCTTTTTCGCAGGTTGAGTCGCGATAGCCGCGCTTGGATCAATACGCAGAAACTCCACCAGCTTCTGGCATGCATCAACGTCAGAGCAGCTTTCGAGATAACCCACCAGGTCGATCAAGTCTCCGCCTTTGTCGCCCGTGGCAAAGTCAGCCCACGTGCCCTTAGTCAGGCTGATTTTCAGAGAACCTGCGTGCTTGTCATTCCGGGTGGGGTTCGGTGCGGTGTACTCCTTACCGCCATCTACCCGTTTACCGCCTGGCAACCAGTTAGAAAGGACTTGGTCGATTGACTTGAGGGAGGCGTGTTTGACTTCGGAAAAGCTGGGGCGCTTGCTCATTTGCCCGCTCCATGCACCAGCTGGTACGTGGACTTGTCGCCGTGCAAAGCCAGCGACCGAATCAGTCCCACTGTCCCTTGGACGTCCCAAATAACATTCGCTATTACTGAGTCAGACAACCTCTCAACATCCGGACCGGAATTGAACTGTGCCATGAGCAAGTGCAAAACGGCGTCGACGCGGGAACAAGCCGCAGTGATGGCATCAATTGGCACACCGGCATCATTGGTTGCACATACGGATAGAAGGTCTTCGGGGAGACGCCCCTCAAGTCCCTTAGATGCAGATTTCATTGCGCACCCCCGACGGTTTCCAGGGAGCGAGCAATGCTCATATGTCGGTTGTAGCGTGCGAGGCGGGTAGCAAGGCTTGAGTTTGCGTGTAGAGCGGCGAGAGCCATTGCCCGGTGGGCGGCGGCGCGGATTTTGGACGGATTGAGGGCGGGCATGTGTGGTACTCCAAGTTAGCTGGAGCTGCCACTGATCGTCGCCAAACGATTTTGGGTGGCAGCTGTGCGCAGGTTGGCGAACCGGGAACTTGGAACCCGGCAGGCCCGAAGGCCTCCCACGCACAGCCGCCATAACACGAAACGGCAGACACAAAAAAAGCGCCTGCTGTCGGATGGGGCGCCTATGCGCCAAGTATATCGGGTCGCCAAACCCGGTCACTGAATTTGCAGCGACAGCCGGAGCATAGCGCCTCGATTTGATAAGAGCAATACGCGAGGCTTGCGCGATCACGCACGACGTCATAGATTGAGGGGGCATACGAATGTACCTCTAACGCCTCCGGTTGCAGCCGGGGGCGTTTGCGTTAGTGCTTAGCGGCGACGGGGCGGACCAGAGACAGCCAACTTAGATGCTGGCCATCGCGAGCCCCTGAACGCATGTGCTCCAAGGCACCGGGATTGGCCAGCAGGTTGGGGATTAGTTGCCGCGCGTCTTCGATCACTACGCCCGATGGCACCTCGACGGCCAGCATCACCCATTCCAGCGACGGCCAAGCCAAGAGCAGAACGTGCGCGCCCTCAGAAATGGCACGATCGCGCAAAGCGCGTAGGCGATCACGCCCCATGGCCATCGCAGGCCGGCCGCCTTCAAGTTCTCCAACCGCGTCGAGGATGGTGTGTGGCAGGAAGATTGGAGTCATGCCGCCACCTTGTCGCGAGCGGCAATGCGGGCGCGGGTCCAGTCCAAAACTTCAGACAAGACCCAAGCGACAGGCGCACCGCGAGCGGTGCTATCCGTGAGTTTGACTGGCTGGGGAAAACCGCTTTCAGGCTGGCTCATCAGCTTATAGATCGTCGGACGCGCAAGACCTACCAGGGCGACCACATCTGTTATGCGGATCAGTCGTGTTGCTGGATCAAAACCGAGTGGGTTCGTGTCACCGAGGTCAGCTCTTGGAATTGACGGTGCAAGAGGGGTGGCGCTTGAAGTGCTACGAGCTGTCATAGCTAGTTCCCTGTATTGGTATGAACAGGGCCAACTATTTATGCCGATTCACTCGGGAAAGAAACAGAGAAATTTCTAGCCGACTGGAGTTATCCCCATTTCGCTTCTTCGTAGCACCTTCGTCACATCTATACGACATTCGGCCCCGACGAACGGTAGTGGTCTTCGACAACCTGCTGCGCAGTGGTAAGGGGGTCAATTGCCCCCTTGATCGAGCCAGCTAGCCAGGTCGTGAAGGTATACCACCCGTTGCATGCGTCCGCCCCACTCCCCCTTCACTACGCGCAACGATATCCTCCCTTTGCCAAACTCCCTGAGAAGCGCCGGCATCCCCATGTGTGAAAAATAGTGCTGTCGCACGAGCTCAAGCGGTAAGCACGTGCTGCCGAAACGTTTCAAAAGCATGTCGTATGTTTGGGTATCAATCATTTGCCCCCCCCGCGCCCCATGGCTGTGGCCTGAATTCCGCGCCGTTTAGATGTTTTGTCCGAACGAAAGAGCGACCAGCAGAAAGAGCTGGGCATTCCGGCTGTTACACTTTTTCGCTGTGCTACACCCGGGTGTAAGCCGACACTGCATAAGGTGTAAACAGGTTTTCATCAATGTTTTCAATGCGTTGCATCCTATCGTTACACTTGATACACCTGATACACCGGCCTTGAAGAGGCTGAGCATCCCCAACCAGATTTACCCAAATGTCCCTGTTCGATATTTCCCACCCAATCTGCTTCATGAATGAGGCAACCGCCCATGGGCAAAATCGTAGGGGGTGATTGCCTCCTTGCGATTAGCATCCAAGTAATCAGCCCACCACTGCACCATGAGCCTACGCTCTTGTATGTGCTCAGCCTTGTGGATGTATGCGGCACGCACCGTGTTTCTCTCCTGGTGGCTCATTTGCCGTTCGACAGCGTCCTTACTCCAAAGCCCAGACTCAACCAGTGCGGAGCAGGCCATAGTCCGAAAACCATGGCCGCATACCTCTGCTTTGGTGTCATACCCCATACGCCGCAGCGATTTGTTCACTGTGTTCTCGCTCATGGGCTTCCAGTGATTGTGGTCACCCGCAAACACCAGATCGAAACGACCAGTGAGGTTACGAATTCTCTCCAGGACTTCTACAGCCTGTCGGCTGAGCGGCACCAGGTGTGGCGTGCTCATCTTGGAGCCTCGATGGGAGTTCTTCACCCCCTCAATAGCCACTCTTTCGCCAGGGATTTCCCACATCAGCCTCCCCATGTCTATCTCTCCCCAGCGAGCGAAGCGGAGCTCACTGGAGCGGATGAATACCAACATGGTCAGTTGCACCGCGAGCTTGGTCAGGCCGCGCCCGCTGTCGGCATCTATCCGCTGGAGAAGCTCAGGTAAGCGCTCGAATGGCAAAGCAGGCCGGTGCGCTGTTTTGCGGGTAGCCGTGGCGCCTTGCAGATCGATCGCAGGGTTGAAATCCAGATGGCCATGCTGAACCGCCATGCGGAGGATGCCGGTCATGTACTGGCGTAGGCGTGCAGCCGTATCCAAGGTATCCCGCTTTTCCGCCGCTTTCAGCGGAACTAGTAGATCCCGTGTTTTGAGCTCCGCGACCGGACGATCACCGAGAGTGGGCAACAGGTGGGATTCAATGCGGCGCCACACGGTGGAGGCATGACCAGGTGTCCACTTACGAGCACAGGCCGCGTGCCATTCCTGAGCAAGCAAACGGAATGTATTCGCCCGGGCGTTAGCCGCTTCCTGTTTGTCCAAGCGCGCCTGCTCGATGGGGTCTTTCCCTGCAGCAAGGAGTTCAAGCGCCTGAGCGCGTCGCTCCCTAGCCGCTTTCAAGCCGAGCGCCGGATAGTTGCCAAACGTTGCTAAACCATCCCGGCCATCAGGTTTGGTGTACTTCATACGCCAGGTCTTGACCCCTGACGGCTTCACCAGCAGGTAGAGGCCTTTGCCATCGAACAGCTTGTAGTCCTTCTCCCGAGGCTTGGCCGCATCACATTTGGGATCGGTGAGAGGCACCACTGTGCGCGCCATAGGGATACGTTTCCTTGTCGAACCGAGATATCCCTAACCATATCCCTAAATCGCGTAGATGCCCAGAGACAAAACGAGACAGGCAGAAACAACAAAGCCCGCGCTAGGCGGGCTCTGCGGGGTGTTTCGTAGACAGTCATAGACTTCTGGAAACTGGTCTCTGGTGCCGGAGACAGGAATCGAACCTGCGACCTTCGCGTTACGAGTGCGCTGCTCTACCGACTGAGCTACACCGGCGTGTAGCGCAACGTACCACTGCTCACACCCGCAACGCAAACCCCTGTTTCCGCTGGTTTATTGCCCTACCCTCAAGCCCCCTTGCAGCCCTTGGGCGCCAGGTCTTCCTCGATGTCGGTGGTGCACGCCCAGCCGCTGGCCGAACGGGTCAGGGTCAGTGCCTTGCCCAGCACGTTGGCCGGCGCATCCACCAGCGTGCAAGCAATGCTGCCGCTGCCATCTGCCGCCTTGCCGCTAGCGGTGATCGCACAATGCGCGGTCGCCGGCTGGCCACCCAGTTCGGCCACGGCCGCTACGTCTTTCCCGTCATTCAACCGCAGGTCCATCGCCGTCTTCAGCGCGCTGATCTCCAGCAGCCCGGCCGCGGCCTTGGAGCGTGCCTGGTGGTTGGTGTACATCGGTAAGGCGATGGTCGCCAGAATGCCGATGATCGCGACAACGATCATCAGTTCGATCAGGGTGATACCGCGTTGCCCTTTCATGAACATCTTTCCTTTTTGATTCGCTTACACATTGAGGTGGGTTGCGCCCCAACCGGCAGCGGCGCAGTAGGCCTGAACAGACACCTTTTGTCACCCCTGCCCGCTTGGGCGTCATCTTCGCTGAACTACTCTAGTGAGCATCACGGACGCGCGCCCTTGCATGGACGCGGCAAGCTGTTTCCAGGCTTGTCGCCGGGGCAGGAAAAGGACCTTTGCATGACTTCAACTTCACTGCTTTACCGCTGGCACGGCACCGACGCCAACGGCACGCCGGTCAGCGGCCAAACGCCTGGGCGCAGCCCGGCTTATGTGCGCGCCGGGCTGATTCGCCAAGGCATCACGGTAGCCAGTCTGCGGCCGGCCAGCGGGCTGGTGTTCAGTTTGCCGAAGCGGCGGGTGAAGGCGGACCCGGCGGGGTTCAGCCGGCAGTTGGCGACCTTGCTCAAGGCCGGGGTGCCGCTGCTGCAGGCGTTCGAGGTGATGGGGCGCAGTGGTTGCGATGCGGCGCAGGCGGCGTTGCTGAGTAGATTGAAGCAGGATGTGGCCTCGGGCCTGGGGCTGGCGGATGCGTTGCAGCGTCACCCGGCATGGTTTGATGCGTTGTACTGCAACCTGGTGCGGGTAGGTGAGCAGTCCGGCACGCTGGACCGGCAGCTGGAGCAACTGGCGGGCATGCTGGAACAGCACCGGGCGCTGCACAAGAAGGTGCGCAAGGCGATGGTCTATCCGCTGCTGCTGTTGCTGACGGGGCTGGGGGTGTCGGCGATCTTGTTGCTGGAGGTGATCCCGAAATTCGAAAGCATGTTCTCGGGGATGGGCGCGGCGTTGCCGGCATTTACCCAGTGGGTGATCGACTTGTCCACAGGGCTGAGCCGGTTTGCGCCGCTGTTGCTGGTGATGGGGGTGGTGCTGGGTTTGGCCGTGCGCCAGCTTTATCGGCAGCACGCGCCAGCGCGCCTGTGGATATCTCGACGTGTACTGGGCTTGCCGGTGTTCGGCAAGTTGCTGAGGGAGGCGGCGCTGGCGCGGTTTGCGCGTAGCCTGGCAACGTCGTACGGCGCCGGGGTGCCGTTGCTGGATGCGCTGGGCACGGTGGCCCGGGTGACGGGGGGCGAACTGCATGAGCAGGCGGTGTTGCGGCTGCGCCAGGGCATGGCCAATGGGCAGGGGCTGAACCAGGCGATGGCGGGCGAGTTACTGTTCCCACCGCTGCTGGTGCAGCTGACCGCCATCGGGGAGTCCAGTGGCACGCTGGACCAGATGCTGGAAAAAGCCGCCTGCCATTACGAGGAACAGGTCAGCCAGTCGCTGGACCAGTTGACCAGCCTGCTGGAGCCGGCCATCGTGCTGATCCTGGGCCTGCTGGTGGGTGGCCTGGTGGTGGCGATGTACCTGCCAATCTTCCAGTTGGGTAGTTTGATCTGAACATGACTTTATGGACTTTGCTGGCTGAGCAGCCGGCGTACCTCCTCACCTTGGCCACGGTGCTCGGCTTGCTGGTGGGCAGCTTTCTCAACGTGCTGGTGTATCGCCTGCCGATCATGCTGGAGCGCCAATGGCAGCGTGAGGCGCAGGAGGTATTGGGGCTGCCGCTTGCGCAACACGAACGGTTCGACCTGTGCCTGCCGGCATCCCGCTGCCCGCATTGCGCGCATCAGATTCGTGCGTGGGAGAACATTCCGGTGCTCAGCTACCTGGCGTTGCGCGGGCGGTGCTCAGCCTGCAAAGCGCGTATCAGCCCGCGCTACCCGCTGGTCGAGATAGCCAGCGCGCTGCTGTCGCTGGTGGTGGCCTGGCGTTTTGGCGCTTCGGTCGAGGCCTTGCTGGCACTGCCGCTCACGTGGTGCCTGTTGGCCCTGAGCCTGATCGATGCGGACCACCAATTGCTGCCGGATGTGCTGGTGCTGCCGATGCTGTGGCTTGGGCTGATCGTGAACACCTTTGGCCTGTATGTGCCACTGGCCGACGCGTTGTGGGGCGCAGTGGCCGGGTACCTCAGCCTGTGGGCGGTGTACTGGGTGTTCAAGCTGGTCACCGGCAAGGAAGGCATGGGCTACGGCGACTTCAAGCTGATGGCGCTGATAGGGGCCTGGGGCGGTTGGCAGGTGCTGCCGTTGACGCTGCTGCTGTCGTCGATGGTGGGGGCGCTGGTTGGCCTGTGCCTGCTGCGTTTGCGCCGGCATGCGATGGGCACGGCGATACCGTTTGGCCCTTATCTGGCGATTGCGGGGTGGATTGCTGTGCTCTGGGGTGATGAAATATACGCCTCTTACATGCAACTGCTTGGATACTGATGGCCACTGCAGCCTTTACCCCCTGGATTCTCGGCCTGACCGGCGGCATTGGTAGCGGCAAGAGCGCTGCTGCCGAGCGCTTTGTCGAGCTTGGCGTGCACCTGGTCGACGCCGACCAGGCGGCGCGCTGGGTTGTCGAACCTGGCCGCCCGGCCCTGGCCAGCATCGTCGAGCGCTTCGGCCCGGGTGTGTTGCAGGCGGACGGCCAGCTTGATCGCGCCGCCCTGCGCCAGCTGATCTTCGCCGACCCGGCGCAGCGCAAATGGCTGGAGCAACTGCTGCACCCGCTGATCGGGCAAGAGATTTTCAGCTACCTGGCCAAGGCGCAGTCGCCGTATGCGGTGTACGTGTCGCCGCTGCTGATCGAATCGGGGCAGTGCCATAAGACCCAGCGCGTGCTGGTGATCGATGCGCCGCAGGAGCTGCAAATAGCCCGTACCCTGGCGCGGGACAACACCAGTGCCGAACAGGTGCAGGCGATTCTGCAGGCCCAGCTGGCCCGTGAAGACCGCCTGCGCCATGCCGATGATGTGGTGGTCAACGACGGCGATTTGGCCGCGCTGCATGAGCAGATTGACCGCCTGCACCACTTTTACCTGACTTTGAAAGGAGGCCAGCCATGAGCCAGCCGTTGACCGTCGATTGCCCTACTTGTGGCGCACCTGTGGAATGGGCCGAGAAAAGCGCGTTCCGGCCGTTTTGTTCGGACCGCTGCAAACTGATCGACCTGGGGGCCTGGGCAGCCGAGGAGCACAAGATTGCGGGGTCGGAAGAGTCCGAAGATGAGCTGTATTCGGGGGACCTGGAGCCGCGGCACTGAGCTGATTGCAAGGCGGCTGTGCCGGCCTGCGGGAGGGGCCTTGTGTCGCGAAAGGGCCCTCCCACAGAGACCGCGTCAGGTTTTAGATATGATGGCAGAGCCGCCGTATGATCACCGCTCATCGTCCTTCCAGGGCGCCTGCAGATACCGTGTGCGGTTGAAGGTTTCCAGCCATTCCGGGCAAAACACCACCAGCGCACTGATCACCATGCCGTTGATGAACGCCTCGGGGAACATCATCAGCCACAGGTAGCCGACAAAGTCGCTGAGCCACTCCGGCAGGGCAAAACGCCCGTCCAGCCACAACAACCCTAGCGCCGCCGGTACGCAAACCAGCACGGTGAGCGCTGCCGGGAAGAACCCCGAACAGAAGATATAAACGAACAGGTTTCGCGGCTGGGCGCGCTCGACCACTATCGCGCACACCTCGGTAATGAGCACCGGCAAACCAATCAGCAACAAGCCGTTCACCCCCAGCGCCGCCAGGTCCTGTCGCCCTAGCGCCAGCAAGCCAAGCTGGGCCATGAACCCGCCCAGCACCGCCAGCGGCCAGTCCAGCAACAGGGTGACTGCGGTCATGCCAATAAAGTGGTACGACACCCCGGTATCAAAATCGCGCCTCACCAGCCACAGCGCGAACAGGCAGAACACCGTGCCAAACAGCAAATGCTGGCGGCGCCGGTCGGTGAACAGTTCAACCCAGCGAACCCGGCTTACCGCCCAGATCAGCAACGGCACAAAACCCAGCCAGCCAAGAGTAAGGGTGGTGCCGGACAACACCTGCGCGCTGATCACCTGAACAATACCCTTTGCAGCCATGTGGATAAGATCGAGTCTACACCCATTCTCCCTTTCCTTCGGCTGCGGTGGATTAGTGCCCTCATTCGATCCAGGAAGCATCGGTCAAGCCCGAAGAAATCGGGCGCACCTGTGCAAGCGTTATCAGTACTGGGCTGATTCCCACGCTTAAACAGCATCTTACCGTCATCGATTAGCGGCTAAGCTTGTCTGCATGGATGACTCAGACTACCTGCGCCTGCTTACCATCCAGGCCGAGCAAGCTAACGCCTTTCTCTCCAACGCCCGCAAGTGGGAGCGGGAGCGTTGGGTGTGCCAGCGTCTATTGCAGGGGTTGAACATCCCCTACCGCAGCGAGGACTTCACCCCGGCCGGACAAGAGCCGCCCGATGTGCTGTTCCGCGATGCGGCCTTCGAGGTGTTTTTCGTGCTCGACGAGGGGCGTCGGCTGAACGATGAGTGGCGCGAAGAGCTGCAGCGCCGGCGCAGTGCGTTTTCCCTGGCACAACTGGTGCGTCGTGAAGCGCGTCCGCGGCGCATCAGTGCCACCGAGCTGCTGGCGCGCCTGGCGCCGACCTTGCGCAAGAAAGCGCACAACTACCGGGAACGCGGGCTGGAGCTGAACGAGCTGGACATCATCGCCTTCTCCAGCCTCAAGCGCGAAGTGCTCGACCTCAACACCCACTTCCCGCCGCCCACCGAATACCTGCGCCAAGGCTGGCGCTCGTTGTCGTTGGTGGGGCCGACGTTTGCGCGGGTGCTGTTCGCCCACCCCGACGCGCCAGACTTCCTGCGTGGCAACCTAGGGCGCAGCATTGTTTTTGATGTGGGCATCAGTCTTTGATCCAGTGCAGCGAGTGTTTGCGATGGCGTACACTCGGCGCCAGAGATAGAAAGCATTATCATTTGTTTCAAAGCGCCTGCACGAACGCTGTAGCGTTTGCGCAGTCACAAACGTCTACCTGACGAGGCCCACCATGACCAGCCGCCTGAACCCGGAAGATCAGCGTCGTGTCGATGAGTATCTGCGAGCCCCCCAGCACCAAGTCGAGCGCAGGCCATTCCGGCCGTGGCTGCTCCTTGTGCTGGTGGTGGTCGTGACCATCGGGTTGGGTCTCATCAGCCGCCTGCTGAGTGGACTGGTGCTATGAGCTGCTTCGCGCTCGCCCTCCCCTCGTGCAGTTTGCGGCCGGCCCAAAGGGCCACGAATTCCGTAAACCTTATGAGATATCCCCATGACTCATCGCATCGTGATTGTCGGCGGCGGCGCCGGCGGCCTGGAACTGGCGACCCGCCTGGGTAAAAGCCTGGGCAAGCGCAAGCAGGCCGAAATCACCCTGGTCGACGCCAACCTCACGCACATCTGGAAGCCACTGCTGCACGAAGTGGCCGCCGGCTCGCTGAACTCTTCGGAAGACGAACTGAACTACGTGGCCCAGGCCAAGTGGAACCACTTCAACTTCCAGCTGGGGCGCATGAGCGGCCTGGACCGTGAGGGCAAGCAGATTCAACTGGCCGCCACCCTCGATGACGAGGGCCGCGAGCTGTTGCCTGCGCGCACCCTGGGCTACGACACGCTGGTCATTGCCGTGGGTTCCAACACCAACGACTTCGGCACCTTGGGCGCGGCGCAGCACTGCCTGTTCCTCGACACGCGCAAGCAGGCTGAGCGCTTCCACCAGCAGTTGCTCAACCACTACCTGCGCGCCCACGCCGGCGACGTGGCTAGCGAGCAGATCAGCGTAGCGATCGTCGGCGCCGGTGCCACCGGTGTGGAACTGGCGGCCGAGCTGCACCACGCCGCCCACGAACTGGCGGCCTATGGCCTGGACCGCATCCAGCCCAAGGACATGCACATCACCATCATCGAGGCAGGCCCACGCGTGCTGCCGGCGCTGCCGGAGCGCATCAGCGTGCCGGTGCACAAGACCCTGGAAAAACTCGGGGTGAAGGTGATGACCAACGCGGCTGTCAGTGAAGTGACCGAGGACGGCCTGAAAACCAAAGACGGCGAGGTGATCCAGGCCAGCCTGAAAGTGTGGGCGGCGGGTATCCGTGCGCCGGGCTTCCTGAAGGACATCGATGGGCTGGAAACCAACCGCATCAACCAGCTGGTGGTGCGCCCTACCCTGCAGACCACCCGCGACGACAACATCTTCGCCTTCGGTGACTGCGCTGCCTGCCCGCAACCGGGTAGCGACCGCAATGTGCCGCCGCGTGCCCAGGCGGCACACCAGCAGGCTTCGATGCTGGCGCAAAGCCTGAAGGCGCGCCTGGAGAACAAGACCCTGCCGACCTACGAGTACAAGGACTACGGCTCGCTGGTGTCGCTGTCGCGCTTCTCGGCGGTGGGCAACCTGATGGGTAACCTGATGGGCAGCGTGAAGCTGGAAGGCTGGCTGGCGCGGATGTTCTACGTGTCGCTGTACCGCATGCACCAGATGGCGTTGTACGGGTTCTTCCGCACGGCGTTGATGATGCTGGGGAGCAAGATTGGCCGGGGTACCGAGCCACGCCTGAAGCTGCACTGACAGGCACTCGCTCCTGCAGGCAATGCACTGACCTGTAGGAGCAGCCTTGTGCTGCGAAGAGGCCATTACCCGCAGAGAAAATCTTTTGCCGTACCGGCCCTTTCGCAGCACAAGGCTGCTCCCACAAGGGCCCGTGTTGCGGTAAGAGGTGGGTTAAATTGAGGCAAAAGAAAAAGGGCATCTCTTTCGAGATGCCCTTTATTCATGGTGGGTCGTGTAGGATTCGAACCTACGACCAATTGGTTAAAAGCCAACTGCTCTACCAACTGAGCTAACGACCCTAAAATGGTCGGGGTGAGGGGATTCGAACTCCTGACATCCTGCTCCCAAAGCAGGCGCGCTACCGGACTGCGCTACAC
>NZ_JAWRYH010001102.1:0-245 GCF_046534675.1 Pseudomonas sp. SIMBA_067
GCGAACGCTTCGAGGCAGGCCTGAACCTGCTCGACAGCCGCGGGCGCAGTGAATACGACAATCCGTACGGACGCTTTGATCAAACCACTAACCTCTCTTATGAGCAAAAACCCTACACCGACTTCAGCGTCAGCAGCCTGGGCACTTACTTCGACGCCCAGCTCAACAACACCTGGCATTCACGCCTGGAGCTTGCCCACAGCGAAAACCGTGACGACAAACGCGACAAGCTCAGCGATGAGCAC
>NZ_JAWRYH010001103.1:0-245 GCF_046534675.1 Pseudomonas sp. SIMBA_067
GGGCACATAGCCGGCAACACTAAAAAAATACGCGTAGGGTCGGGTGGAATTATGTTACCTAATCACGCGCCTTTAGTTGTGGCTGAGCAATTTGGCACCTTAGAGAGTTTGTATCCTGGTCGAATTGATTTAGGGCTAGGGCGTGCCCCAGGTAGCGATCCGGTGACCAGTCGCGCCTTAAATAACGACATTAGCCGCGCTGAAAACTTTCCTAATGAAGTGAGCGAGTTACAAACACTATTAGG
>NZ_JAWRYH010001104.1:0-245 GCF_046534675.1 Pseudomonas sp. SIMBA_067
GGTGTAGCTGGCATAGACGGATTGCTCATTCGTCAGGTCATAGACGATGCCTGCATACGGCGTGACGACACCGCGTTCTACCATTTTGTAAGGCGCGGGTTCATTACCAATACGCCACAGGGCGTAGTCGAACCGATAATTGGACGCCCGTGCCCCGAGGATCAGATGCAGATCATCGGTCAAATTAAAGCGGCTCGCCACAAAATAGCCGGACTGGCGGTTGGAAATATTGTACTGAATGCCGG
>NZ_JAWRYH010001105.1:0-245 GCF_046534675.1 Pseudomonas sp. SIMBA_067
GATCGCTTCGCTGGTGGGCGCCGGTGGCTCGTAGGCGACGTAGAGCAGATCGGCACCGGCCGCCTGGGCAAAGACCGGCGGGGTTTCACCGGTAACGCCGAAGTCGATCGAGCCGACGTTCAAGCCTTCCAGCAATTGCGGGCCACCGGGGAATTCAGTCCATTGCACTTGCACGCCCTGGGCGGCCAGGCGCTTCTCGAGGGTGCCCTTGGCCTTGAGCAACACCAAGGTGCCGTACTTCTGAT
>NZ_JAWRYH010001106.1:0-245 GCF_046534675.1 Pseudomonas sp. SIMBA_067
GCTTAAACAGTACGATGACATAAAGTTAAATATGCCACGCCCGATAACCAGCGCAATAACCACAAATGGCGCATAAGTAAGTACCTGGCTGTTACGCTCGTTTAAACCTTCATCGATAAACGGCTTCATCAGTTGAATGAATAATGCATCCATACCTGAATAACCTATCATTCCTATAATCGCGACAATGGCAATCGACTTATAAGCGCCAACGTAAGAAACAAGCCGTTTATATATTTGTGTAG
>NZ_JAWRYH010001107.1:0-245 GCF_046534675.1 Pseudomonas sp. SIMBA_067
CGTGGCGCCATGGGCGCAATCGACCACCAGCTTGAGGCCGTCGAAGCTGGTGCTCGAAGGCACACTGCTCTTACAGAACTCGATGTAGCGGCCAGCCGCATCGTTGATGCGCGAGACCTTGCCCAGCTTGCCCGACTCGACCACCGTCATCGGCTGATCGAGCAACTCTTCGATCATCAACTCGACTTCGTCAGGCAGCTTGGTGCCCTGGCCAGAGAAGAACTTGATGCCGTTGTCGTCGTGCG
>NZ_JAWRYH010001108.1:0-245 GCF_046534675.1 Pseudomonas sp. SIMBA_067
GTGCCGTCGTATCTTGCCAGACCGAAATCGTCGCTGGGGAAGTGGCCCGGCACCCAGTCGAGCAGCACGTTGAGGCCCGCCTCATGGGCGGCGTCAATGAAGGCGCGGAACTCGTCACGGGTACCAAAACGTCGGGTCGGCGCATACATGCCCAGCGGCTGATAGCCCCAGCTGCCATCAAACGGATGTTCGTTGATCGGCAGCAGTTCGATATGGGTAAAACCCATCTCTTTGACGTAGGGCAC
>NZ_JAWRYH010001109.1:0-245 GCF_046534675.1 Pseudomonas sp. SIMBA_067
CCAGACGGCCCGTCTGCGAGGTCGGTTTATGTCACCAACTGGATAGGCATGTGTTTCGTTGGTCGCCATGCCGCGCGCCTAGCCGGAGAGAAACACAACGTCGCATGCCCCTCCTCATTGATCAGCGCCTCCAATTTCTTCGAACTGGCGGTCGCGGCGGCCATCAGCCTGTTCAGTTTCAAATCTGACGCTGCGCTGGCCACGTTGGTTGGTGTGCTGATCGAGGTGCCGATGATACTGGTGGT
>NZ_JAWRYH010001110.1:0-245 GCF_046534675.1 Pseudomonas sp. SIMBA_067
GTGCCGATGGGCGCTTCACGGTGGTGTTCGACACACCGCAGGCCAACGGCCAGGCCATCGGCGTCACGCAAGTGGATGCTGCTGGCAATACCTCGACGGCAGTCAACGTCAGCACCCCTGACCTGACCCCACCCGCGCCGCTGACCAATGTGGTGCTGAACAACAACGGCCTGACCCTGAGCGGCCTCGGTGAAGCAGGCGCCACCGTGACCGTGCGCGGCCCGGATGGCACCATCATCGGCACC
>NZ_JAWRYH010000123.1:0-358 GCF_046534675.1 Pseudomonas sp. SIMBA_067
CTGCTGGCGGCAACACTCCGTGTGACGAAGCTGCCGAGTAGCCTGAAAGCCTTGCGCGAGCATTACCCTGCAAATGCCCGGGGTGGCTGGTGTGCGCTGTCCGGCCATGCCCCTGATGCCAAGCCACTGTTCCTGTACACGCTCAAGACCGGTAGAGCGTGCGCTTTTCTACCCGCTGCGCAGGATGTGCTGCTGGTATTTGGCGGCCGCCAGGCGTTACAGGCCTGGATTGCAGCGCATGCTTTCTCGAATGACACGCAGCGGCAAGCTGTTGTGGGTGACCTGTTCATTCGTGTTCGTGAGATGTTCATGGATGCGCTGGTCCATGAGGCCCACCAACGGCTGACCACCAATGCAC
>NZ_JAWRYH010001111.1:0-245 GCF_046534675.1 Pseudomonas sp. SIMBA_067
CTGACTGAAACGCTGGAAGAAGTTCTTAAGGCATCAGGTGATCCGGCCGATCAGAAGTACATTGAGCTTAAGAGCAAAGCCGAACAGGCGCTGAACGATGTGAAATCCCGTGTCAGCCAGGCGTCCGATAGCTACTACTATCGCGCTAAGCAAGCGGCTTACCGTGCAGACGACTACGTGCACGAAAAACCGTGGCAGGGTGTCGGTATCGGTGCAACAGCCGGTCTGGTACTTGGTCTGCTGCT
>NZ_JAWRYH010001112.1:0-245 GCF_046534675.1 Pseudomonas sp. SIMBA_067
CTAGTTCAAGTACAACCGTGTTTAAGTGCAATAAAATACGCTGATGTGCTGAAAACAGGTCGCGATATTTAACTTCACTAATACTTAGCTGCTGTACCTTATTAGCAAACTCAGCATAGCTCACCATAAAATCTTCTCGACGAGCAGCATGATCGCAGACTTTATTTAAAAATGAGGGATCGTAAGGAGCACGAATAAAATCGGTAACGCCAGAAAGTAATAATTGCTCAGCGTAATCGGCATCG
>NZ_JAWRYH010001113.1:0-245 GCF_046534675.1 Pseudomonas sp. SIMBA_067
CCATTTTCATCGGCAAGTAAAGGACGATCCCCGTCACCGTCTGTAGAAAATATAGCATCCAGCTTATATTCTGTAGACCAAACTTTCGCTTGCTTTCTATCAGATTCGCCTACAGCCTCAGTATCTATTGGTATAAAATTATCGCTGTAACCAAGGCAAACAACCTCTGCACCTAATGCCCTGAATAATAATGGATAAAGTTCTCTCCCAGCACTTGAGTGCTGATAAACACCAATTTTTTTATT
>NZ_JAWRYH010001114.1:0-245 GCF_046534675.1 Pseudomonas sp. SIMBA_067
CGGCCAGGGTCATCAGGGTTGCCAGGGTTGCCAGGGTTGCCAGGGTGAGAGCTTTCATCGGGAGGGACCTCGTAGGCCGGAATGGCCTGGGAAACGAGGCATTCGACTGAGAGATTGAAGGTTTGTTCCAGGCCGCAGATCGGGATCCTGTGGGAGCGGGCTTGCCCCGCGAAGGGCCGCACAGCGGCCCCCGCTAACAGACTGGCCCAGTCAGTGCCTTCTGTTCCGAGCAAGCTCGATGTCAT
>NZ_JAWRYH010001115.1:0-245 GCF_046534675.1 Pseudomonas sp. SIMBA_067
GCGGCCCGAGGCCAGGTGCACACGGCGACCGGCCATACGGCCAACGATTTCTTCATCGTCAACGGCGATTTCGACCACGGCGTCGATGTCGACACCGGCGGCGACCATGGCTTCAGCCTGCGGAATGGTCCGTGGGAAGCCGTCGAACAGGCAGCCGTTGGCGCAATCCGGCTGGGCGATGCGCTCCTTTACCAGGCTGATGATCAGATCGTCGGAGACCAGTTGGCCGGCATCCATGACTTTCT
>NZ_JAWRYH010001116.1:0-245 GCF_046534675.1 Pseudomonas sp. SIMBA_067
GATGCCATTGGTTACCACGCCTTCGAGCAGAGCCTCGATGCGCTGTTTGCCCAGAAGAAGGGCTGAGCAACACCCCGAATTAGCCAGAAAGCATCCATAACAAATTCAAGAAAGGAGAATCACCATGGCCGAAGCAAAAGTACTCAGTGGCGCAGGCCTGCGCGGCCAAGTGGCTGGTCAGACCGCACTGTCGACCGTGGGCCAGGCCGGTGCCGGGCTGACCTACCGGGGTTACGACGTGCGTG
>NZ_JAWRYH010001117.1:0-245 GCF_046534675.1 Pseudomonas sp. SIMBA_067
GCTGCGCAACGGCAGCAGCCCACGCAAGCTCGGCCTGCGTGCCGACATGGACGCGCTGCCCATTCACGAGGCCACCGGCGCTGCCTACAGCAGCCGCCACCAGGGCTGCATGCACGCTTGCGGCCATGACGGGCATACCACCATGTTGCTGGGTGCCGCCCGTTACCTGGCTGCTACCCGCCAGTTCGATGGCACGCTGACGCTGATCTTCCAGCCGGCTGAAGAGGGCCAAGGTGGCGCCGAGG
>NZ_JAWRYH010001118.1:0-245 GCF_046534675.1 Pseudomonas sp. SIMBA_067
GATGTTATCGCCATTACGGGTCACGCTGACGCCCGTTCCGCGCATCTTGTCGCGCAGTTTCGCTTCCTGCACATCCATGTAGTAACCCACGCCACCGCCCAGTGCGGCTCCGCCAGCAGCACCAATCAGCGCACCTTTACGGCGATCTTTCTTCGACGAGGAGAGTACACCGACACCGGCACCCACTAACGCACCCAGGCCTGCGCCCACACCTGACTTACCCGCCTGAGATTCGCCGGTGTAAG
>NZ_JAWRYH010000124.1:0-357 GCF_046534675.1 Pseudomonas sp. SIMBA_067
TGTGCAGCTTCCTTGTGTCATGCAAGGTACCCCGGCCATCCAGCCGGGGGCTTGCCAACGAGCATAGATGAACGATTGCAAGGCGTCTGCTCAAGTGCGTCTTAATTGGCTGTCCAGAACACATAGTCGGCCTGGTACATGACGACCTGCCTAGCACCTTTGTTCTGCGCCGTACAGTCACTTGCCGGCGCCACGCCGCCGCGGGTGGCCAGGCGCTGGATGTAGCTGACGCCCTGCATGGCGCCTTTGCCTTCGGCCAGGTTGGCCTTGACCAGTTGATAAGGTATAGCGCCCTTGTCTGCAGGTGCCACCGCCACCTGGGTGCCGGTGACTTTTGATCCGTCCTTGGCCTGCCAG
>NZ_JAWRYH010001119.1:0-245 GCF_046534675.1 Pseudomonas sp. SIMBA_067
CTTCTTCTTGATCTAAATGGTCGACTAACTTTTGATATGAAAGTGGTAACGCCACCAACATCAGATACTACATGGCTATTGAAAGCCGAAGCGGGCGATGGTGGTCCTAATACCGGCGATGTAGCCCTTAGCGATAGTAATGAAGGTGTTACTCCGGTTACTGGTCAATGGCAAATTTACACCTTCCCACTTTCTTTACTACAAGAAAGAGGCTTAGATTTAAGTGCCATTGATGTATTAATGGT
>NZ_JAWRYH010001120.1:0-245 GCF_046534675.1 Pseudomonas sp. SIMBA_067
GGAGCAGGTCGGGCAGACGCCGTCGGCGGTCAGCCGCACCTTGTCGCGCCTGGAAGCCAAGCTCGAGACGACGCTGATCAATCGCACCACGCGGCGCATGGACCTGACCGAAGAGGGCAAGTACTTCTTTGAGCAGGCCAAGGTAATCCTGGCGCAGATGGATGAGCTGGAAGAACGCCTGTCGTCACGCCAGAAAAAACCTGCCGGGCGCTTGCGCATCAATGCTGCCGTACCGTTCATGCTGC
>NZ_JAWRYH010001121.1:0-245 GCF_046534675.1 Pseudomonas sp. SIMBA_067
GAACATGGCGTTGCGGTCAGCCTGGTTGCTGCCGATGAGATGGCTCGCGCGCATGCGCTGGAAGATTTCCTGCAGCAGAAGCTGCCGTGGGTCTCTGCCAGCACGCTGAAAAAGGGCAGCAGCAAGCCGCTGCCTGCAGCTATGATGACTTTGTGCATTGATGGTGGCCGTAAAGCCAAAATACGTCCGGGAGATATTCTGGGCGCGCTGACGGGTGAAGCGGGTTATCGTGCCGAGCAGATCGG
>NZ_JAWRYH010000125.1:0-357 GCF_046534675.1 Pseudomonas sp. SIMBA_067
TTTCCAGGTCCGGCAGTTGGGAAATATAGCCATTGTGAAGCTGGCTTGTGGATTAAAGATGCTCACACAAAAAGATGGCTTCAACTTTGTACAAATCGTACGAATTTATACAATGACAGGAAGCAAGGTATGACTAAAGTATGGGTGACGGCTCATACTAATAAAATAGGGTCTTACATTATAAATTATAAGTTCACTTATGATTAGTTTTAAAACAACTATACGCATTAATTATTATTTTTATAAATCCGGGTTAACTGAGTGATAGTTAAAATTTCCGAGCGGAAAGTCCAGAGGCAGGAATGAAGATAATCCAGTAAAATTAATATTCGTGGGCTTTTACTGATCTATAGCCTG
>NZ_JAWRYH010001122.1:0-245 GCF_046534675.1 Pseudomonas sp. SIMBA_067
TCCCACTTCATCCGGCGAGGCGTTACCAAACGGCACATAGACCAGGCCGTTTTTCAGATCGGCGCTCAGGGTGGCCCAGGCGACCGGGGTATCCTGCGGATAGGTTGCCCCTTCAGCGACCGGTGCGGTGTTATCCGGGTTAGCCGGATCGAAGTTCCACACCAGACGACCGCTGACGGCATCATAGGCACGGATCACACCTGATGGGTTACCGCTGTTGAAGCCGTTATCCATCACCGAACCGC
>NZ_JAWRYH010001123.1:0-244 GCF_046534675.1 Pseudomonas sp. SIMBA_067
GTGTTGATATCTTGGATTACACCTAGCTCGTTATTTACATGCATGATACTTACAAGCACGGTGTCGTCACGCATCGTATCTGCTAATTTTTGCAGATCAAGTAGGCCGTTTTCTTCAACGTCCATATAAGTTACTTCAAACCCTTGACGCTCAAGCTCACGACATGTGTCGATAACTGCTTTATGTTCAGTTTTAGCGGTAATAACATGCTTACCTTTTTTCTTGTAAAACTGAGCCGCACCTT
>NZ_JAWRYH010001124.1:0-244 GCF_046534675.1 Pseudomonas sp. SIMBA_067
TTGGCAGATCACAATAGCAACAAAGACACGATCAATCTCTTTTGCTTCGCTTAAGAGTGCAAATTTATAATGTTTAGGTTTTATGAAACAGGACTTATGTCCTGTACGTAAAAATCGAAGAGCAGATAAAGTAACCACCTAGAACAGATGTGAGGTCACAATGGCAAGAGCAATTATCTTAATGGCGGATAGTTTAGGAATTGGCGCAGCACCCGATGCAGATAAATTCGGTGATGTAGGTGCT
>NZ_JAWRYH010001125.1:0-244 GCF_046534675.1 Pseudomonas sp. SIMBA_067
CTCGCGCCGCCGGCAACCCCCAGCGCAGCCACTGCCTGGCCGTGCTGGCGCACCACCACTCCCGCTACCGCCGGCAAGATCCCCGGGATGCTGCCCAACTGCAGGTTTTCCTTGCGTGCCAGGTCGTAGAACACGACGGTGTCGACATCATTGATGGCGGCTGAATTGGCTTTTCTGATTGCCGCCTCGACGCAACCCGGTGCCGCGCCATCCATGCGTTTGAACGCGAGCAGGTAGCCGCTGG
>NZ_JAWRYH010001126.1:0-244 GCF_046534675.1 Pseudomonas sp. SIMBA_067
GCGCCATAAACGGGAGCGTCGGGAACCGCTGACGCAGCTGACCGAGGGCAGCGTATTCCGGGCGGAAATCGTGGCCCCATTGGGAGATACAGTGCGCTTCATCAACGGCTAATAACACCGGATTCCAGTGCGCCAGATGCTCAAGAAAGTTATCTAGCATCAGGCGTTCCGGCGCGATATAAAGCAGGCGGATTTGCCCGGTGCGACAGCCTGTCATAACTTCAAGTTGCTGCTCGCGGGTTTG
>NZ_JAWRYH010000126.1:0-357 GCF_046534675.1 Pseudomonas sp. SIMBA_067
CCGGCCGGGGCCGATTGCTGCACGGGGGCCGCGTCGGGCTCAGGCTGCGCAGACGGCTGGTCCGCTGCGGGCGCATCGGGCTCGGTGGCCTCGCTGGCACCCGGCTGGGCCTGCGGCGCCGGGCTCGAGCGGTAATCCGCACGCCGCTTGAGCTGGAACTCGCGCACCGCCGAATTGTGGTCGTCCAGGTCGTCGGAGAACACATGGCTGCCATCGCCGCGGGCAACGAAGTACAGGCTGGTGCCAGTGGCCGGATTGAGCGCAGCGTGAATAGCCTCGCGCCCGACCATCGCGATCGGCGTCGGCGGCAAGCCAGTCATGGTGTAGGTGTTGTAGGGCGTCGGTTCGCGCAGGTCG
>NZ_JAWRYH010001127.1:0-244 GCF_046534675.1 Pseudomonas sp. SIMBA_067
CTGCGCAACGAGCTGGGCGCGCATTACGACGCTGAACGGGTGGATGCCTTCCTCCAGGCCTGCCCGCACATGGTCGCCTTTTTCGAGCAACACACCGCCCTGCAGTTCGTCGACGGCAACGCTATCCCCGACATGCACGGCGACACACCCGGCGCCGCCACCGGCGGCCACCAGGTCATCGCCGCCCCCTATGATGCCCGTGAGGTGGGCGCGCTGTTGCCGCGCCTGCGCAAGACCCTGCGTG
>NZ_JAWRYH010001128.1:0-244 GCF_046534675.1 Pseudomonas sp. SIMBA_067
CTCTATCAGGCGGCTTCTGACCGGCAAAAAGCGCTGGCACAGCAGTGGCTGGCACTGCTGGGGATGGATAACGGACAGGCCGATGCGCCGTTCCACTCGCTTTCATGGGGACAGCAGCGGCTGGTGCTGATTGCCCGCGCGCTGGTTAAGCATCCGACGCTGCTGATTCTGGATGAGCCACTACAGGGGCTCGACCCGATTAACCGCCAGCTGGTGCGGCGCTTTGTCGATGTGCTGATTGGCG
>NZ_JAWRYH010001129.1:0-244 GCF_046534675.1 Pseudomonas sp. SIMBA_067
AGCGATAAACTGCTGGCAGTGGCTGACTGGCGGCAAAGCCCGCTCTTTAGCGATGAAGAATGGCTGGCGCTGGAGTACGCCGAAGCCGCAAGCGTAACGCCGCCAACGGTCGATGATGCCCTGCGTACCCGACTGGCTGCGCATTTTGACGCTCAGGCGCTCACCGAACTGACGGCATTGATCGGCCTGCAAAATCTGTCAGCCCGTTTTAATTCTGCCATGGACATTCCCGCTCAGGGGCTGT
>NZ_JAWRYH010001130.1:0-244 GCF_046534675.1 Pseudomonas sp. SIMBA_067
GGCGATGACCTTGACGCCCGGCTTGAGCGCATAGGCACCCAGCTCGAAACGAACCTGGTCATTGCCTTTACCGGTTGCACCATGGGAAATGGCGTCAGCACCGGTTTCGTTGGCGATTTCGATCAGGCGCTTGGCGATCAGCGGACGGGCGATGGAAGTACCCAGCAGGTACTCGCCTTCGTAGACGGTGTTGGCGCGGAACATCGGGAACACGAAATCACGCACGAACTCTTCGCGCAGGTCG
>NZ_JAWRYH010001131.1:0-244 GCF_046534675.1 Pseudomonas sp. SIMBA_067
CGCAGGTAGCCGGGCGAACCCACCAGCCGGTGCTGGAAATACCCCAGGAACTTGGCATTGAGCCGTGAATCCACCGGCTGCCCACCGCGCATCACCACATCGAAACCTTCGCCGATGATATCTACCATGCGGTCGGAAAAGTCCAGGTCCAGCTCCACTTGCGGGTACAGCGCCATGAACTCGGCCAGCGCCGGCATTACCAGCCCGGTGACCTGCGGCATGCTCACCCGCAGGCGCCCGCGTG
>NZ_JAWRYH010001132.1:0-244 GCF_046534675.1 Pseudomonas sp. SIMBA_067
CCGGAATGCCGTCGCTGAGCAGCTTCAGGCCACGAATGCCGAAGGCCGAGCGTGCGCCGTAACCCCGCGAAGACACCTGCAGGTCTTGCGCGTAGTTCTGCCGGTTCTGCACCACCAGGCCAGGCACCTTGGTCAGCACTTCCGACAAGTTGACGCCCAACTGGCCGTCATTGCCCTGTGAAAGGTCGACGGTATCGATCGAAAAAGGCAAGTCGAAACTACCGGTTGGCGCATAGGCGCCGGT
>NZ_JAWRYH010001133.1:0-244 GCF_046534675.1 Pseudomonas sp. SIMBA_067
TTGCCGGGAAATTTCATCGGGAGGTGCCGTCTGGAAAAACAGGCGGAGAATGATATCACACTCTCCGCCTGCGCTTTAACGGCGTGCGTCGACCAGTTGCACCATCATGTCGATATGCGCCTCATCGGCGTTCAGCGCAGGGATATACTCAAACTTCTCACCCCCGGCATGCATGAAGATTTCGCAGTTTTCACCACTGATCTCTTCCAGCGTCTCCAGGCAGTCTGACGAGAAGCCCGGGCTC
>NZ_JAWRYH010001134.1:0-244 GCF_046534675.1 Pseudomonas sp. SIMBA_067
GCGTGGAGCACTTGCTATGCCGACATGAGCAGGGTGCGGCAATGGCGGCTATCGGTTATGCTCGTGCTACCGGCAAAACTGGCGTATGTATCGCCACGTCTGGTCCGGGCGCAACCAACCTGATAACCGGGCTTGCGGACGCACTGTTAGATTCCATCCCTGTTGTTGCCATCACCGGTCAAGTGTCCGCACCGTTTATCGGCACTGACGCATTTCAGGAAGTGGATGTCCTGGGATTGTCGTT
>NZ_JAWRYH010001135.1:0-244 GCF_046534675.1 Pseudomonas sp. SIMBA_067
GTAAGCCATTTGGCCAAAAAAGACGGGATCGAGCGCACCCGCAAGGTGCCGAGGATTTCTCCGGCATCCAGGCGCAACAATTCGGCCTCGATGCTGCCGTAGGCTTCTGCCACTGTCTGGGCCAGGCGTTGCCCTTCGGCGCTCAGCTCCACACCGCGTGCCCGACGCAGGAACAGCCGGTAACCCAGGCGTTCTTCCAGCTGGCGCATCTGCTGGCTGACAGCACCTGGGGTGATGTGCAGCT
>NZ_JAWRYH010000127.1:0-357 GCF_046534675.1 Pseudomonas sp. SIMBA_067
GGTGCATCGCGAACCGGCGCACCGGGTCGTTGCTGATGCCGCAATACAACGCGCCATTGGCGGCGCGTACCAGGTAGACAAACCAGGGTTTGGGGTCAGGCGTGTTCACAGCGGGATTCGGCCATGCAAAAAAGCCCCCAGCTTATCAACGACTGGCCTGAAATGCCTTCAAGCCTTTGCGTGCCTGGGCCCGCACGGCGTTTTTCACCAAGGGCGTCCAGCCCAGCAACAGGCCCTTGGCGCCCAATGCCTGGCGCGACCAGCGCCACAGGTCGAAGTGGTCGTGGTGCTCGCAGATCTTGCCATCACGAAACACGAAACGCGCCTGGATATCGTTGACCACCGTGTTGCCGGTGG
>NZ_JAWRYH010001136.1:0-244 GCF_046534675.1 Pseudomonas sp. SIMBA_067
GGATGGTTTTAGTCCAGCCAACGTCCAGAATGATACGCCCGTCTGCTGCACGGGAGATATCTCTGATCCGCAGACGGGAAAGTTCGCTCATGCGCAGAAGTGTGCTGTAAGCAACATGCATAAACGCGAGGTCGCGCAACTGCTGCAGGCGCGGAGAATGAGCCCATTCAGCATCAAGACGGTTCAGATCCGGCCGGCAGAATGGGACGGCCTGTCCTGTACGCTCACCCGACATGACCGCTAT
>NZ_JAWRYH010001137.1:0-244 GCF_046534675.1 Pseudomonas sp. SIMBA_067
AGTTTTCTTTTATCTTTTGTGTATCGAAATGGACCTGGGCCATCTCTTTTTCAAGTCTTTCAATTGCTTTTCTATTACCAGATCTCTCGTCAATGTTAGATTTACCTTTGTCGTTTAAAAGCTCAGGTGATGAACTGTGATAAAGCGATTGAGCAAAAATCTTTGAATAATTATCAAATTTTATCATTAGGTTTGCACATTCAATTTGCCTAAAAGGAATCATTCTTTTTAATATCATAAATGT
>NZ_JAWRYH010001138.1:0-244 GCF_046534675.1 Pseudomonas sp. SIMBA_067
GGCCATTTGCGGCGCCAGGATCTGCAGGGGCTTGGAGTCGGCAAAGCCACCGGCCAACGCTTCGGCGATCAACGTCGCATCCACCCCGGACTGCTCGGCCAACGCCACGACTTCGGCAATGACCAAGGCGTTGCATGCCACGATCATCTGGTTACAGGCCTTGGTCACCTGGCCTGCGCCCACCGCCCCCATATGCGTCACCCGCTGGCCAAGTACCTGCAGCACCGGCCGGGCACGCTCAAGG
>NZ_JAWRYH010001139.1:0-244 GCF_046534675.1 Pseudomonas sp. SIMBA_067
TGCCTTAATTGTGCCCGAACCCTTGCCAGCAACTCAGAAAATGAAAAAGGTTTTACCAGATAATCATTTGCTCCACTGTCCAGCCCTCTGACTCTGTCATCGACAGAATCCCTTGCAGTAAGGCAAATAACAGGGGTTTGCTTTGCTGTTCTTAACGTTTGTAAGATCTGCCAGCCATCCATACCCGGAAGCATAATATCCAGAATGATCAATGCATAATCATCCTTCAGCGCAAGATAAAGCC
>NZ_JAWRYH010001140.1:0-244 GCF_046534675.1 Pseudomonas sp. SIMBA_067
GGCCAGCGCTTTCTTTATAACTGCTGGCACCAGCCCCTTTCTCTTTATTTTGCGCAGCGGAATGCCATGCCCCGGATTAAAAAACTACTGGGAAAAGACCAGATAAAAGCGCCGTTTAACCCTTTTCGTTTCCGACTGATCTGCCTGGGTGTCACGACCTGTCTGGTGGTGCTGCTGGCGCGCGTCGCGGACCTGCAGTTCCTGAATCAGCCGATGCTGGAGCACGAAGCGGATCAGCGATCGC
>NZ_JAWRYH010001141.1:0-244 GCF_046534675.1 Pseudomonas sp. SIMBA_067
GTTGTTCAACCAAAGCATTGATGGAGTTGACTTGTGCTGCATGCTCGCGCTGGCTTTGTGCCTGAACGTCGTTCATCACCTGCAACTGGACTTCCAGCTCAGTCTGACGGTTCTGCAATGCGGTAATCGTGGTCGCGTGTACGGCATTGGCCTGCTGGCTCTGAACCTGCAGTTCGTTCATGGTCTGGCGCTGATCGGCCAGCTCTGTTTCCAGTTCAGCTTGACGGGCTTTCAACAGAGCGAT
>NZ_JAWRYH010000128.1:0-357 GCF_046534675.1 Pseudomonas sp. SIMBA_067
GAGCTGGACATCAGCCATCGGGTACGCGGCACCCGGGCGCGCTGGCAGCAATTGGCCGTGACCAATGCGGAACAGGCCCTGGGCGCACGCTTGGCGAATCGACAGCACGTTGCCGCACGCTTTGACGCCCTGGCGGAGGTTCTGAACCTGGACGAGCCACCGCAGCGCCTGGAGTGCTACGACATCAGCCACTCCAGCGGCGAGGCCACCGTGGCCTCCTGTGTGGTGTTCGGGCCGGAAGGGCCGATCAAATCCGATTACCGGCGCTACAACATCGAAGGCGGCACCGCCGGCGATGACTACGCCGCCATGCATCAGGCCCTCACACGACGCTTCAGCAAGTTGAAGGACGGCGAG
>NZ_JAWRYH010001142.1:0-244 GCF_046534675.1 Pseudomonas sp. SIMBA_067
GTATGGGACGGCCATGACATGGACCACTATGCCGATGATACGGCTGCCGTGGTTACTCACCTTGGCACTCAGGGCGCCGTGCATGTCGGACACTCGACCGGTGGTGGCGAGGTGGTGCGCTACATAGCGCGGCACCCGGAAGACAAGGTGGCGAAGGCCGTGCTGATCGCCGCTGTACCACCACTGATGGTGCAAACACCCGCCAACCCCGGCGGCCTGCCCAAGTCGGTGTTTGACGGGTTTC
>NZ_JAWRYH010001143.1:0-244 GCF_046534675.1 Pseudomonas sp. SIMBA_067
CGGCACTGTTTTGAGCAAAAATACTTTGCAGCACGCACTGCATCATTTCAAAACTAAAATGGCGCTTAGGTGCCGTGTTAGGCGCTAATAAAATATGCATACCCACATCATTAGGTTCAACCTCGTACGCCGCTTTCATTAAGCTTTCGTGCTCAGGGCTATAAAGCTCAACTAAAGCCAATAGACATTGATGCTATCGGCTGTGATCGTATCGATCATGGCGTTATCGGCTAAATTTAGCGCT
>NZ_JAWRYH010001144.1:0-244 GCF_046534675.1 Pseudomonas sp. SIMBA_067
CATCAACTGGGGATCCTCTAAGGCGTGAAGGCGCTTCCCGTGGCCACCTTGATTGCATGCCATGATCTTAATAAGGCACTGACCTGTGATCGCCTGGCCGTGCTGGATCACGGCCGATTGGTGGCGCTCGGCAAACCACTGCAAGTGCTGACGCCGCAACGGTTACAGGAGACCTTTGGGGTGCAGGCGCATTACCTGACAGACCCGTTCGATGGCGCGCAGATACTGCGGTTGCGCCCCAGTT
>NZ_JAWRYH010001145.1:0-244 GCF_046534675.1 Pseudomonas sp. SIMBA_067
CCTGATTCTCGAGCGCCTGCTTTACGCCCTGAGCGACCCCGTGCGCCTGGAGATTGTGCGCCACCTGGCGGGCGTGGCGGAGGCCAGCTGCGGCGAGCTTGACGGCGGGCGGCCGAAGTCGAGCATGTCCCACCATTTTCGCGTCTTGCGCGATGCGGGACTGGTGCACACGCGCAACGTCGGCACTACCCACATGAATTCGCTGCGCAGCGAAATGCTCGACGAACGGTTCCCTGGGTTGCTG
>NZ_JAWRYH010001146.1:0-244 GCF_046534675.1 Pseudomonas sp. SIMBA_067
GCAGATACCGCAAGTGGCCGCCATGATCGAGAAAGACATCCAGGGCACGTTGACGCCCGCCTATGTCAATTGCCTGGAATCGCACATCCAGGCGCAACTGGCGCTTCAGGACACCTGGAGCAAGTGGTACGAGGTAATGGACGACCCGTTCCTGATGGGCTGGACGCTGCTGTTCGCCAACATGGCGTACTTCCATGTGGTGTTGCCCATGTATGTCAGCGGTGATTTTCTCGACGGCCATCAG
>NZ_JAWRYH010001147.1:0-244 GCF_046534675.1 Pseudomonas sp. SIMBA_067
ACGCGTCACCACGATTTGAACAGCACCTGCCACCAGACACAACACGCCTATTTTCCAGCCCCCTTCCAGGCCGAAGTGCTCGGATGCCTTCCCAGCGGCAATTACGCTTACGAAGATGGCGACAGGGAAGATCAGTTTGTTCATGTAGTCTTCCAGGTGTACTAAGCAGAGATCGGGACAGCGCCCCGTGCGCCATCATCGCTGACTTCGAACTGCCCCACCAGCTTCTGCAACTTGCCGGCAT
>NZ_JAWRYH010001148.1:0-244 GCF_046534675.1 Pseudomonas sp. SIMBA_067
ATTATTTTTGATGAAGGCACCGATATTTATTGGGCGCGTCAACAAATTGGAGAGCGTATTCAAAGTATTCGCGCTGATTTACCTAATAATGTTGAGCCAAATCTTGGACCTATTGCCAGTGGTTTAGGTGAAATATTTACCTATAGCGTGCATGCAAAACCCGATGCGTTAAAAAGTGATGGTATGCCTTACAGCGCCGAAGATTTACGTACTTTACAAGACTGGGTTATTCGTCCGCAGCTTT
>NZ_JAWRYH010001149.1:0-244 GCF_046534675.1 Pseudomonas sp. SIMBA_067
GTTATTGCCGGTCATAAAGATGCAGTTGATAGAGCCTCTGTTGCTTGTAAAGAAGCCGGAGCAAAACGTGCACTGCCATTATCTGTAAGCGTACCGTGACATTGTGAACTAATGAAACCAGCTGCTGAGAAATTAGCCACCGATTTAGCTGCTTTAACATTTAATACACCTAAGTGTGATGTAATCAATAATGTTGATGTAAAAGCAGAAGGTTCAGCTGATGCAATTAAAGAGGCATTAGTAC
>NZ_JAWRYH010001150.1:0-243 GCF_046534675.1 Pseudomonas sp. SIMBA_067
CTTCGGCCGCCGAGGCCAGCTGGGTCGCAGAGCCAGCGATCAGCTGCAGGGTATCGCGCAGCTTGTCCTGCATGCGGGCCATGGCGCGCAGCAAACGGGCGGCTTCGTCGGTGCCTTCGGCGCGGATGACGTGGGTCAGGTCACCGTCGGCGACTTGCTCGGCGCACTTGAGCGCCTCTTCGATCGGTTTGACGATGCTGCGGGTCAGCAGGAAGGCGCAGGCGAAAGTCAGCACGGTGGCGG
>NZ_JAWRYH010001151.1:0-243 GCF_046534675.1 Pseudomonas sp. SIMBA_067
CAGCAACGGCACCGACTCGATCCAGGCACCGGCAACGGCAGTCACCGCATTGGTCGCTCCCGGGCCAGTGGTGACCATCGCCACACCGATGTTCTCGTTGATCCGGCAGTAGGCTTCGGCGGCAATCGCGGCGGCCTGTTCATGGTGGCAGGCCACCACATCCAGGTTGGGGTGCTTGCCGACCGCGTCGTTGAGGTGCATGGCACCTCCGCCTGGCAACAGGAAGACGTGCTTCACACCCAG
>NZ_JAWRYH010001152.1:0-243 GCF_046534675.1 Pseudomonas sp. SIMBA_067
GAGGAAGAATGAAGTTCATTTGTACTCTTTTTATGCTGCTAACGGCGCCATCTTATGCCGTGGTAAATTATCAGCGGCAGTCAGCTGAAGATTTATGTGAGATGGAATGGCGTATAACGGATAGAGCCGGTTCAACCGATACGGATGTATTTGAAATCGTATATGGTGAACTTACTGCTTTTAATGCAGCAGGGCATTCCTTGTCTGAATATTCGATAGATAAGGCTGACTTTGTGAAAGTAT
>NZ_JAWRYH010001153.1:0-243 GCF_046534675.1 Pseudomonas sp. SIMBA_067
CGAACTTTTCCTGGATGAGGTCCATATCAACTCCTGACTGTTGTGTGGCAGACGTGAGTTGATGGTTGCAGCGACCGTGCCAAAAAACTTTCTAGCTAAAAGTCCTTTAAAATCAATGTTTTGAGCTTATTTCGCCAAGGCTGCCTCGTGCAACCTGCATGGTCGTGCATTTTGCACAGTGCATTTTGCACGAGCCCTGAGTTAACTATCGGCTCGATAGAATCTGAACCTTTGACCCGCCGG
>NZ_JAWRYH010001154.1:0-243 GCF_046534675.1 Pseudomonas sp. SIMBA_067
TTCGCCAGAGTCATTACGATATCCAGAGGGAGATTTTCACGTAGCGCAAGATTCAACGGACCGACACCATCAGGTAGACGACTCATTCGCGTCATTATTTCGACAGAGAGCGGTTCACGGTCGAGCAACCCCAGAACAACAGGCTGGTAACCCAATTGCTGATCGGTCAACTCCAGAATCTCATTGTCAGGCATATATCTCGCCATACTTTCAATCGTTTGTTCATCATTGCTATTAATAAGT
>NZ_JAWRYH010001155.1:0-243 GCF_046534675.1 Pseudomonas sp. SIMBA_067
CTGCTGAAATTAAAGAGGAAATGATCCGGTTGCGTAATGGTTCGCCTCGACACGACGCCAAGCGAACTGTTGAATCTGGATCGGTGAACGCAATACTGCCTGAGTTTCAGCTTTCCTCGATCAATGCCGCGAGTCTTCGAGCGGAGATAGCAGTTGTTGTACATTTATATCACGTTGATCTGGCAGGGGAGATCAACGAGTATCTTAACAACATCGTGGCGCCTGTTGACGTTTTCGTTTCAG
>NZ_JAWRYH010001156.1:0-243 GCF_046534675.1 Pseudomonas sp. SIMBA_067
TGCCCCTGCTGCTTCATGTTACCGGCCAGCTCGCCTGCCTCAGGCCCGGTGCCCCAGAACAGGTCCGCACGCACTTCGCCAGCAATGGCTCCGCCCGTATCCTGAGCGCCTACCGGCCGCACCACCGGCGTACCGTCCGGGCGCGTGGTCGACAACCAGAGCAGGCTGCCCAGCGGAATCACCTTGCGGTCGATTGCCACACTGTACCCGGCCGTCAATGGCACATTGAGCGAGCCGCGCGGG
>NZ_JAWRYH010001157.1:0-243 GCF_046534675.1 Pseudomonas sp. SIMBA_067
GATCAATCCGGTCGAGCGGAGCGTGTGCTACGCCCTGCGCGTGCCGTCGCCTGCACCTCCATGCTCTACACTGGAGATTGCGCCATGAAGGTCCTCCATTTTCAGGCGCTGGTGGTCGGTGCCCTGTGCCTGGGCGCCGCCGTGCTCGCCGCCGAAACCTACAACCATCATCAGCAACTGGCCGAGCTTCAGGCTGATGCCCGCAATGCTCCAGCCGATCCAGCGCCGACCCTGCGCCGCGAT
>NZ_JAWRYH010001158.1:0-243 GCF_046534675.1 Pseudomonas sp. SIMBA_067
GGGCAGGGCGAGGGCATGGCCGGTTTCGGCCTGCGTGGTGGTGTGTTCGACTTCGCTGTGTTCGTCGGGGTGTTCCGGGAAATCCTGCTGGTCGCTCATGGGGCACCTGCGTGAATGACTATGGTGCTTAGATGGGGCAGGGTGGGATGGGTTTCAATGGTAGACGAAGGCAGCAGGCAGGGCTTTCATCTTTGGTTGGCTGTACCGGCCTCTTCGCGGGCAAGCCTGCCCCCACAGATACGG
>NZ_JAWRYH010001159.1:0-243 GCF_046534675.1 Pseudomonas sp. SIMBA_067
CTTGATTCTTTTTAGGGAACTTTATTTAGAGGGCTTACTTTTAATGGTTAATTAAACCTCGATGCGCGCACTTTTTAACCTGGCGTTTCTTCGTTAACAACATCGTTTATAGCAAACTCGAGTTTGATACTTGCACTCGTATTTTTTAGCAATTTAGGTATAGTTGCTGCAATATTTTAATAAATCGGATTTTACATGACTCACTCTACTTATCCTATTGGCACACCCGGCAAGCAATGGAAT
>NZ_JAWRYH010001160.1:0-243 GCF_046534675.1 Pseudomonas sp. SIMBA_067
GTCAACGGCGTCGATCTTCACTTTGCAGATGCCGCCCTCTTCAATCACGCCAACATAGCGCAATACTTTGCCCTCATCCTGCGCCTGCGCAACCCGGGCGGCAAAGGCGTTATCCAGCTCAGGCAGACGCTGCATAAACTGCTCAATGTCCTGGATTTCGGTCAGGCTGGCGGGCAGCAGCGGCTCAATCTCAATGTCGCTCAGCTCCAGCTGATGACCCACTTCACGGGCAAGGATCAGCAG
>NZ_JAWRYH010000129.1:0-356 GCF_046534675.1 Pseudomonas sp. SIMBA_067
GGAGGTGACGGGCATGGATGCCCGTCAAGCGCTGGGCCCCAGGATGGGGCCTGCAGCGCGGTCCTCCCGGGAGCAAGGCCGGAGTGAGGGAACCCCGGAGCGTAGCGCAGGGGCCGGATGATCGGAGCGCAGCGTTTTTTGGTTACTTTTTGCCGCGTTTGGCAAAAAGTGACTCGCCGTAAGGGCGAAAAGGTGAGTCAGCGTCGCCATCGCAAACGGACTGTTCGCTGAACCAAAACAGACAGATACGCTTTTCGCTTCGTGCGATGTGGGCCTTAACCCTCGCTCCGGGCTTGCTCCCGGGAGGACCGCGCTGCAGGCCCCATCCTGGGGCCCAGCGCTTGACGGGCATCCAT
>NZ_JAWRYH010001161.1:0-243 GCF_046534675.1 Pseudomonas sp. SIMBA_067
TGCTCAGTCGAAAAAAAAGGTCGCAGCTTAAACATTCACATCGGCACACTCGCCTCGATGAAAGGTGAAACGCACTTGGCAACCCTCGTCATGGAGTCTCTAGGTCATCCAAGTCGTCGTTTCGATCTGGAGCTCGCGCTGCCCATCATTGCAGGGATCGGTACTCGAGCTAAAAAAACGCCTGAGAGCCAGCTATCTCAGTACCGCAATCTGTATGTCGGAATGTCACGACCTACCAGTTTT
>NZ_JAWRYH010001162.1:0-243 GCF_046534675.1 Pseudomonas sp. SIMBA_067
TCCTATTTAAGTGTATCGATAATCTGTTAGAGACTTTTTGGTTTAGAAGATCTAACAACATACGATGATCTTATGGAGCTGATCATTTCTTTTATCAAGTGATCGCAAATACATTCTGCTCTTTTTTGTTTAGTCTAACTCACGTACACTGCTGATTTTAAGTATGATGAGAGTAGTATGTCACAAGCCATGAAAATTGTTGTCGGGTCTAAAAACCCAGTAAAAGTAAATGCCGCTAAACAC
>NZ_JAWRYH010001163.1:0-243 GCF_046534675.1 Pseudomonas sp. SIMBA_067
GTGGCCAACAACGGTATTTTATTTAGTGAGTCTGCGCAAAAAGGCGCGCACTTTATTCAACTATGTGCACAGCGCAACATTCCACTGGTATTTTTACAAAACATTACTGGCTTTATGGTTGGTAAAAAATACGAGTCTGAAGGCATTGCTAAGCACGGGGCTAAAATGGTGATGGCGGTATCGTGTGCCGATGTGCCCAAATTTACTATTTTAATCGGTGGCTCATACGGTGCAGGTAACTAT
>NZ_JAWRYH010001164.1:0-243 GCF_046534675.1 Pseudomonas sp. SIMBA_067
GCGTTTGATCGTCCCCACGCTCTGCGTGGGAACGCAGGTTGTGACGCTCCGCGTCACGTCTCTAGAGGCGGACGCAGAGCGTCCTGGGCGGCATTCCCACGCGGAGCGTGGGAACGATCATGACTGTGCCACGGCTACTTTCGCGTTTGATCGTCCCCACGCTCTGCGTGGGAACGCAGGCTGTGACGCTCCGCGTCACGTCTCTGAAGGCGGACGCAGAGCGTCCTGGGCGGCATTCCCACG
>NZ_JAWRYH010001165.1:0-243 GCF_046534675.1 Pseudomonas sp. SIMBA_067
GAAATGGCGAAACGAGGCCTCCCTTTCTGGCAAGCGGAAAACGGGGTCTGGCTGACATCAACGGTTGCGGTTGAGTTTCTTGAGTGGTAAGGGAAACTTCCCTCATGAAGTGACCACTTGTAGCTTAAATAATTGCACTGTGCTGATAAGCGCAGCAATAAACAACGCCGCCGCGCCGCAGAGAGTGGCGCTGGCAAGCGCCGATGTTCCATTGCTGAGCATACTGGTCAGCGCCGGGCCGAG
>NZ_JAWRYH010001166.1:0-243 GCF_046534675.1 Pseudomonas sp. SIMBA_067
GTGAAGGCCACCTGGCACTGATCGACAACCAGATTTCCGGCACCACCGGTACCGTGCGGGTAAAGGCCGAGTTCGACAACAAGGACGGCCGACTGTGGCCGGGCCAGCTGGTCACCATCCGCCTGCGCACCGCCGTGGAAGAAAACGCCTTGGTGGTGCCGCCGCCGGTGGTGCAACGCGGCGTCGACGGGCACTTCGTCTACCGACTGGACGGCGACAAGGTCACCAGCGTGCCGGTGAAGG
>NZ_JAWRYH010001167.1:0-243 GCF_046534675.1 Pseudomonas sp. SIMBA_067
TTCACCGTCTTCGCTCTTGATATCAAAAGCGGCAGTTTCACCACGTAAACGTGAAGGCACAAGTTCCATAAGAACTTTACCGTCAGCGATTTCAAACGCAGTAGTATCGAAGAAGATATCTAGGATTTCTTCACTCGTGTACTCAAGTGCACGTAGGATGATAGACGCCGGTAATTTACGACGACGGTCAATACGTACATATAAGTTATCTTTTGCATCAAATTCGAAGTCTAACCATGAACC
>NZ_JAWRYH010000130.1:0-356 GCF_046534675.1 Pseudomonas sp. SIMBA_067
TGGCACACCGAAGAAATCCGCCGTGTACGGCCGACCCCGGTGGATGAAGCCAAATGGGGCTTTGCGGTGATCGAACATTCGTTGTGGCACGCCATTCCCAATTATCTGCGCAAGGCCGACAAGGCGTTATTCGCCGCCACCGGATTGCATCTACCCCTGGAGGCGGCGCCGATTCGTTTTGCCTCGTGGATGGGCGGGGACCGCGACGGTAACCCTAACGTCACCGCACCGGTCACCCGTGAAGTGCTGCTGCTGGCACGCTGGATGGCGGCCGATCTGTATCTGCGTGATGTCGATCACCTGGCCTCGGAGCTGTCGATGCAGCAAGCCAGCCAGGCATTGCAGGCCAGGGTTGG
>NZ_JAWRYH010000018.1:0-88292 GCF_046534675.1 Pseudomonas sp. SIMBA_067
CCGGGCCAAGGAGGCCCTGCGCGAACGGTAGTGGCTGTAGGAGCAGCCTTGTGCTGCGAAGAGGCCATCGCTGCCCAAGATGGTCTTTTGCCTTGCCGGCCTCTTCGCAGCACAAGGCTGCTCCTACAGGGAAATGAGCGAGCCTGAGCGATTGGGCCATTGCCGGCAAAGCAAGGCTAAAGCCCGACCAAAACAGGCCGATAACCGGTTATCCCCTGTTCCCCACCGAAGGTCACCATGGCCACGCAAAATGCCCGCGCGGACTCGTTGTCCCTGCTGCTGTTCACCCTGCGCAGCGGCAAGTTGATGGCAATCAACCTGCTCAAGGTCAGCGAGATCATCCCCTGCCCGCCGCTGACCAAACTGCCGGAATCGCACCCCAACGTGAAAGGTGTGGCGACCCTGCGTGGCCATTCGCTGTCGGTTATCGACCTGTCGCGCGCCATTGGCGAACGGCCCCTGGAAGACCCGCAAGGCGGCTGCCTGATCGTCACTGAAATCAGCCGCTCGCGCCAAGGCCTGCATGTGCAGGCGGTCAGCCGCATCGTGCATTGCCTGAGCACCGACATCAAACCGCCGCCCTTTGCTTCGGGCAACCGCTCGTACATCACCGGCGTGACGCGGGTCGACAACACCCTGGTGCAGGTGCTGGACATCGAAAAAGTCATCCACTCCATCGCCCCACCGCAGGCAGAACCAGCTCACGGCACCTTGAGCGAAGAAGACGCCAGCCTGCTGGCCGCCGCCAACATCCTGGTGGTGGACGACAGCCAGGTGGCCCTGCAGCAGTCGGTACATACCCTGCGCAACCTGGGCATCGAATGCCACACCGCGCGCAGCGCCAAGGACGCCATCAACGTGTTGCTGGAGCTGCAAGGCACCGCGCAGGAGATCAACATCATCGTCTCCGACATCGAAATGAGCGAAATGGACGGCTATGCCTTCACCCGCACCCTGCGCGAAACCCCTGACTTCCAGCACCTGTACGTGCTGCTGCACACCTCGCTGGACAGCGCAATGAGCAGCGAGAAGGCAACCCAGGCCGGGGCCAACGCCATCCTCACCAAGTTCTCCTCGCCAGAGCTGACCGATTGTCTGGTGGTGGCCGCGCGTACCGTGGTGTTTGCCGAGCACTGATATATTAAGCGACAAACTCCCCGGCTTGCCGCCGGGGGTGAGTCGGGCATAATTCGCGCCCCTCGCAAGCAAATTGCCGGAATCGCGTATGAAGTTTTTCAGCTCTATCCTGATCACCTGCGCCCTCTTCAGCGGTATCGCCCAGGCCTCCAGCAGCCAGGCCTGGAACGAGCAGCGCCAACAGATGCTCAAGGCCTGCCTGGCCGCCAGCCAGTTCAAGGATGCCCACGCCCGCGGCAAGCCCGCCGAGTTCGATGACCAGGTCGGCATGAGCGCCCTGCTGGTCGAAGGCGTCTACCCGCAGAAGCACATGCAGCAACGCACCGGCACCGAGCTGTGCCTGTACGACCGCCAGCACCAGCGTGCCTTCATCAGCGAGTGGAGCCCGGAAGCCAAGTGACCGACAGCTTGCGATTCGGTTGTACCGGCTGCGGCAAGTGCTGCACCGGTCACCACGTGCCCCTGACGCTGGCCGAGGCCCGCCGGTGGGCAGATGATGCCGGTCAGGTGATAGTGCTGATCGAGGCCTTCGTGACTGATGGCCCCGGTATGCCGCCTGAGCAGCGCGAACATGTGCTGCGCCGCTCGTATCCAGTGGCTTGCGGCAATGGCGAGGCACGCGTGTCGGTGACCTTCGCCGCGTTCAACCCCGGCCGATGCCGCAACCTCGGCGACAACGACCTGTGCACCATCTACGACCAGCGACCGTTGGTCTGTCGCATCTACCCGGTGGAAATCAACCCGCACATTCCGCTGCGCCCGGCCAGCAAGGACTGCCCGCCGGAGGCCTGGCAGCAAGGGCCGGAACTGATTCACGGCACGCGACTGGTCGATGCGGAACTGGAAGCGCTGGTGCAAGCGTCACGGCAGGCCGACCGCGATGACATTGCCGCCAAGGTGGCGGTGTGCCAGGCGCTGGGCATGACCACCAGTGCGCTCAAGGGCAATGGCTTTACCGCCTACCTGCCGGACATGGGCGCGTTTGCCACGGCGCTGGCGCGCGAGCAGAGGGATGACGATGGGCAGTGGACCTTGCATGTGCAGGATGAAACGCTGGTCGCCAGCTTGCAGGGGCTTGGTTTGCGCACTACCAGTGAAACCCCGGTGTACTACGCCTTCATCGGCTTCTAGCCTGAGCGACTGCAGAAACTCATGCACGGTAACTGTGGGAGCGGGCGTGCCCGCGAACACCGGCGCAGCCGGTGCCATCCACCGCGTTGTATTCTTCGCGGGCGTGCCCGCTCCCACACTGGTCCCCGGTCGCATACCACCAGGTGAAACTGACAGCGCTGTCAGCCAGCCGTCACGCTGCCGACCCGGTTCGGGGGCTATAAGATTGAGTACAGACAACCGTTTCCCTCCCTTCTGGCCAAGGTGCCCGCACCGATGCGACGTCCGTCCCGCTCTGCCTTCCTCGCCGCCCTGGCGCTCCTGGCCCTGGTGGGAGCAGGCATCTGGTTCAGCCAGCGCCAACCCGCACCGGCTACTCGCGCGCAAACCGCCGTGCCGGTACGCGTGGTCAGCGTCGCCCAGCAGGACGTGCCGCGCTATGCCAGCGCCATCGGCTCGGTGCTGTCGCTGCACAGCGTCGAGGTCCGGCCACAAGTGGAGGGCATACTCACTCAAGTGCTGGTCAAGGAAGGCCAATGGGTCAAGCAAGGCGACCTGCTCGCCACCCTGGACGACCGCAGCATCCGCGCCAGCCTCGACCAGGCCCGTGCACAACTCGGCCAGAGCCAGGCACAGATCCAGGTGGCCGGCGTCGACCTCAAGCGCTACCGCCTGCTCAGCAGCGATGACGGCGTGTCCAAGCAAACCCTCGACCAGCAACAGGCGTTGGTCAACCAGCTGCAAGCCACGGTCAAGGGCAACCAGGCGGCCATCGCCAATGCCGAGGTGCAACTCTCCTACACCCAGATACGTTCACCGGTAACCGGGCGCGTCGGCATCCGCAACATCGACCCCGGCAACCTGGTCCGCACCAGCGACACCCAAGGGCTGTTCAGCGTGACCCAGATCGACCCGATCGCCGTGGAGTTCTCGCTGCCGCAACAGATGCTGCCGACCCTGCAAGGCCTGCTCAAGGCGCAAGCCCCTGCGCTGGTCGAGGCCTACATGGATGCCGATGGCGAGCGCAACCTGCTGGGCGCAGGCCACCTTGCGCTGATCGACAACCAGGTTTCGGCCAACACCGGCACGGTGCGGGTCAAGGCCGAGTTCGACAACAAGGACGGCCTGCTGTGGCCGGGGCAACTGGTCACCGTACGATTGCGCACGGCAATGGACGAAGACGCCCTGGTGGTACCGCCCCCCGTGGTGCAACGCAGCATCGATGGCCACTTCGTCTACCGCGTCGACGGCGACAAGGTCACCAGCGTGCCGGTCAAGGTGCTGTACCAGGACAGCACGCTGAACATCGTCGCCGGGGTCAAGGCCGGGGACCAGCTGGTGCTCGACGGCCAGTCGCGCCTCAAACCCGGCTCCAGGGTCGAGATCACCCCTGATGCCCCGGCGCCTGCCGAGTTGGCCGACCGCAGGAGCCAGCCATGAACACCCGCAATGGCGTCTCGGCCTGGTGCATCGACCACCCCATCGCCACCCTGCTGCTGACCTTCGCCCTGGTGCTGCTGGGCGCCATCGCCTTCCCGCGGCTGCCCGTGGCGCCGCTGCCCGAGGCCGACTTCCCGACCATTCAGGTCACCGCCCAGCTGCCCGGTGCCAGCCCGGAAACCATGGCCTCGTCGGTGGCCACGCCGCTGGAGGTGCAGTTCAGCGCCATCCCCGGCATGACCCAGATGACCAGCAGCAGCGCGCTGGGCTCGACTACGCTGATTCTGCAGTTCACCCTCGACAAGAACATCGACACCGCCGCCCAGGAAGTGCAGGCCGCGATCAACACCGCCACCGCCCGCCTACCCCAGGACCTGCCCAGCCCGCCTACCTGGCGCAAGGTCAACCCGGCCGACAGCCCGGTGGTAATCCTCACCGTCAGCTCTGCACAGATGCCCGGCAACGAGCTCAGCGACTACGCCGAAACCCTCCTGGCCCGCCAGCTCAGCCAGATCGACGGGGTCGGCCTGATCAACATCACCGGCCAACTGCGCCCGGCCATCCGGGTGCAGGCACAACCCGAGAAACTCGCGGCCATCGGCCTGACCCTGGCCGACGTGCGCCAGGCCATCCAGCAGACCAGCCTGAACCTGGCCAAAGGCGCGCTGTACGGCGAGCACAGCGTGTCGACCATTGCCGCCAACGACCAGCTGTTTCACCCCGAAGACTATGCCCAGCTGATCGTCAGCTACCGCAACGGCGCCCCGGTGCACCTGAAGGACGTGGCCAAGGTGATCAACGGTGCCGAGAACGCGTATGTAAGGGCCTGGTCGGGCAATCAGCCGGGGCTTAACCTGGTGATCTTCCGCCAGCCCGGCGCCAATATCGTCGACACCGTGGACCGGGTGCTCGACGCCTTGCCGCGCTTGCAGGAAATGCTGCCGGCCTCGGTTGAAGTGTCCGTGCTGCAGGACCGCACCCAGACCATCCGCAGCTCGCTGCACGAGGTCGAGCTGACCCTGATGATCGCGGTGGCGCTGGTGATCGGGGTAATGGCGCTGTTCCTGCGTCAGTGGTCGGCCACCTTCATTGTCTCCAGCGTGCTCGGCGTCTCGCTGATCGCCACGTGCGCACTGATGTACGTGTTCGGTTTCAGCCTCAACAACCTGACCCTGGTGGCCATCGTCATTGCCGTCGGCTTCGTGGTCGATGACGCGATCGTCGTGGTGGAAAACATCCATCGCCACCTGGAAGCCGGCGACGATAGCCGCACCGCGGCGCTCAAAGGCGCCGGCGAGATCGGTTTCACCGTGGTGTCGATCAGTTTCTCGCTGATCGCCGCGTTCATTCCGCTGCTGTTCATGGGCGGTGTGGTGGGCCGGCTGTTCAAGGAGTTCGCCCTGACTGCCACGGCGACCATCATGATTTCGGTGGTGGTATCGCTGACCTTGGCCCCCACCCTTTCGGCGCTGTTCATGCGCCGACCACCCGGGGACCACCAGGGCGGTTTCGGCCAGCGCCTGCTGGGTTGGTACGAAAAAGGCCTGGATCGCGCGTTGGCCCACCGGCGGACCACACTCGGGGTATTCGGCATTACCCTGGCGCTGGCCGTGGCCGGCTACGTGGGCATCCCCAAAGGCTTTTTCCCGCTGCAGGACACCGGCTTCATTCTTGGCACCACCGAGGCAGCGGCGGATGTGTCCTACCCGTCGATGATCCAGAAGCACCTGGCGCTGGCGAAGATCATCGGTGACGACCCGGCAGTGCGCGCCTATTCGCACTCGGTGGGGGTGACCGGCAGCAACCAGACCATCGCCAACGGCCGTTTCTGGATCTCGCTCAAGCCCCGTGGCGAGCGCGACGTCTCGGCCAGCGAATGGATCGACCGGATTCGCCCGAAACTCGCCCAGGTGCCGGGCATCGTCCTGTACATGCGCGCCGGCCAGGACATCAACCTCAGCTCCGGCCCGTCACGCACCCAGTACCAGTACGTGCTCAAGAGCAACGACGGGGTCGCCCTCAACCTGTGGACCCAGCGCCTGACCGACCGCCTGCGGGAAAACCCGGCGCTGCGCGACCTGTCCAACGACCTGCAACTGGGCGCCAGCGTCACCCGCATCGATATCGACCGCCAGGCCGCGGCGCGTTTCGGCCTGACCACCACCGACGTCGACCAGGCCTTGTACGATGCCTTCGGCCAGCGCCAGATCAGCGAATTCCAGACCGAGACCAACCAGTACAAGGTCATCCTCGAACTGGACGCGCAACAGCGTGGCAAGGCTGAAAGCCTCAATTTCTTCTACCTGCGCTCGCCCCTGACCAACGAGATGGTGCCGCTGTCGGCCCTGGCGCATGTCGCCGCGCCAAGCACCGGGCCGCTGTCGATCAGCCACGACAGCCTGTTCCCGGCCGCCAACCTGTCGTTCAACCTGGCCCCCGGCGTTGCCTTGGGCGATGCGGTGCAGATCCTGGAGCGTGCGCAGCGCGAGCTGGGCATGCCCGACTCGATCACCGGCAATTTCCAGGGCGCCGCCCAGGCGTTCCAGAGCTCGCTGTCGAGCCAGCCCTACCTGATCCTTGCCGCGCTGGTGGCGGTGTACATCATCCTCGGCGTGCTGTACGAGAGCTTCGTCCACCCGCTGACCATCATCTCCACCCTGCCCTCCGCCGGCCTGGGCGCGATCATCCTGCTGTGGGCCAGCGGGCAGGACTTCAGCATCATGGGGCTGATCGGCGTGGTACTGCTGATCGGCATCGTCAAGAAGAACGGCATCCTGCTCATCGACTTCGCGCTCGAAGCCCAGCGCCATCACGGCATGACGCCCGAGCAGGCGATACGCCAGGCCTGCCTGGTGCGCTTCCGCCCGATCATCATGACTACCCTGGCCGCGCTGCTGGGCGCAGTGCCGCTGATGTTCGGCTTTGGCACCGGCGCCGAGCTGCGCCAGCCACTGGGCATTGCGGTGGTGGGTGGCCTGCTGGTGAGCCAGGCCCTGACGCTGTTCACCACCCCGGTCATATACTTGGCCCTGGAGCGCCTGTTCCACCGCCGCCAGGCCGCCCCTGCGGCAGCGCCAAGTGCCAGCTAGGACAAGACCATGCGTGTGCTGATCATCGAAGACGAAGAAAAAACCGCCGACTACCTGCATCGCGGCCTGAGCGAACAGGGCTTTACCGTGGACCTGGCACGGGACGGCATCGATGGCCTGCACCTGGCTCTGGAGGGCGACTACGCGGTAATCGTGCTGGATGTGATGCTGCCTGGCCTGGACGGCTATGGTGTGCTGCGCGCCTTGCGCGCGCGCAAACAGACGCCGGTGATCATGCTGACCGCCCGTGAGCGGGTCGAAGACCGCATTCATGGCCTGCGTGAAGGCGCCGACGACTACCTGGGCAAGCCGTTCTCGTTCCTCGAACTGGTCGCCCGCCTGCAAGCCCTGACCCGCCGCAGCAGCAGCCATGAACCGTTGCAGGTGCAAGTGGCAGACTTGTGGATCGACCTGATGGCACGCAAGGCCACACGCGCCGGCCAGCGTCTGGACCTGACTGCCAAGGAGTTCTCGCTGCTCAGCGTGCTGGCCCGGCGGCAGGGTGAAATCCTGTCGAAGACGGCGATTGCCGAGCTGGTCTGGGACATCAACTTCGACAGCGACGCCAACGTCGTGGAAGTGGCGATCAAACGCCTGCGCGCCAAGCTCGACGGGCCCTTCGACAACAAGCTGCTGCACACCATCCGAGGCATGGGCTATGTCCTGGAAAACCGTGCGGGGTAATTCCATCGCCCTGCGCCTGTCGGCGCTGTTCATTCTGGTGGCGCTGGGTGTATTCCTGCTGATCGGCTGGGCGCTGTATCGCCAGGTCGACCGCAGCCTCGACCTGCTGCCGCAAGCGGAGCTGGACGCGCGCTTCAGCGTGCTCGAATCCACCCTAAACCGCTTCGGCACGCCAGATCACTGGACCAAGATCAACAACAAGCTCAACCTGCTCAGCGAAGAGGACAAGCGCATCCGCTTCTGGGTGGTCAGCAGCAACCCGGCCTACGACTACGGTCACCCCAGCGAGCTGGTGCGCGCCTTCGCCGAGGGGCCACAGGGCATGCGCGACCTGCACCTGCCTGACCGGCCCTACCCGTACAAGGTGCTGGTCAGTGAACTACCGGCGCTGGGCGAACGGCCGGCACTGCGCTTTCTGATCGGCATCGACACCGAAACCTTCTGGCAGGCCCAGCACAGCTTGCTGGTGGCGATTGTCGGGCTGGCAGTACTCGGCGTGCTGCTGGCTTCAGTACTGGGTTACTGGGTGGCGCGCATTGGCTTGCGCCCCCTACTGGCGTTGTCCAACGAGGCACAGGCCCTGGCACCTCCACGCCTGGACGGGCGTTTGCAAACCCATGCCCTGGCGCCGGAGCTGGCACAGTTCGCGGGGGCCTTCAACGCCGCGCTCGACCGGGTCAGCCAGGCCTACTCACGGCTGGAAGCCTTCAACGCCGACGTCGCCCACGAGCTGCGCTCGCCGCTGACCAACCTGATCGGCCAGACCCAGGTCGCGCTGACCCGCGGCCGCAGTGCCGAGCATTACTTCGAAGTGCTGCAATCGAACCTGGAAGAGCTGGAGCGCCTGCGCGGCATCATCAACGACATGCTGTTCCTGGCCAGCGCCGACCAAGGCAGCAAGGCCACCGCCCTGATCCAGGCCTCCCTGGCCGAGGAAGTGGCAACCACCCTCGACTACCTGGACTACATCCTAGAAGACGCCCAGGTCAGCGTGAGCGTGATCGGCGATGCCCGGGCGCCCATCGAAAAGGCCCATTTCCGCCGGGCGCTGATCAATCTGCTGAACAACGCCGTGCAGCACACCGCGCCGCATCAGGTGATCCAGGTGCAGATCGATGCCGGGCCCAAGCAGGTCAGCATCGCCGTGAGCAACCCGGGGCCGGCGATTGACGATGAGCACCTGCCGTTGCTGTTCGAGCGCTTCTACCGCGTGGATGCGGCGCGCAGCAACAGCGGTGGGGGTAACCATGGGTTGGGGTTGGCGATCGTCAAGGCGATTGCACTGATGCATGGGGGGGAGGTGTTTGTGCGCAGCGGGGCCGGGCTCAATACCTTCGGTATCCAATTGCCGACCTTGAGGCCTGCGCGCTCTGTGTAGGAGCGGCCTTGTGCCGCGAAAGGGTCGCGAAGCGGCCCCAGACTCTTTGGCAGGGCCAAGATTGCCGGGGCTGCTGCGCAGCCCATTCGCGGCGCAAGGCCGCTCCTACAAAGACCGCGCAGGCTCTCTAGTGCGGGGCTTTGCGGCGAAAGTACTATTGCTTTTCTTTGGATCGTTACCTTTTGCGCAACAGTGCTTATCGCACTTCGCTCTGTTTCAAGTGTACTGAAAGGACTAACTTTACCCCTGTCCTCATTAGCACTTGCCCCGCAAGAAGGTAGTTTCAAATGTCCAACAGTATGGGTATTGCCAGCGTCTTCGTTCTGTCTTCCCTGTTGTTGTCGCCCCTGGCCATGGCCGAAGAATCCAGCGCTTTCGTCACCCGTAATGCAGAGCTCGCCGCCGTCCATCAAGATGCCCGCGACGCGGTAGCTGCAAACCAGGCTGACGCCGCCAAAGACGCAAAACAGACAGCTTCCAAAGTTTCTGTCGATGCCAACGCCGACAGCTGATCAAGCGCTGTCACTGCTCCCGATTTCCCTTGGCAACGCATTGGGCACCACCGGTGCCGATATGTTAGCCTTTTAAAGCCGCTGCCGATCAGCGGCTTTTTTTATGTGCTTTAACTCTCAGCCACGCTGTAACGTCTACCTATAAAAAAGACGCACATTCAAAAATAAAAACTGCCCACCGTCAGACCAAAGGAGCTAGTACCGGTGCCTTCCGCGTTTCGTTTTACCCCGCTATTCATTGCGTTGACTGCAACGATCCCTTTCGCCGCCCAGGCAGATGAAGACAAGGCTGATGGCTTCATCGAAGGCTCGTCCTTCAACCTGCATTTCCGTAATGCCTACTTCAACCGCGACAACCACAACGCTGGCGTGCGTGACACCCGCGAGTGGGGCCAGGGCGCGGTTGCGCGCTTCGAGTCGGGCTACACCCCTGGCGTGATCGGCTTTGGCCTGGATGCACATGCCATGCTGGGCCTCAAGCTGGACGGCGGTGGCGGCCATGCCGGCACCAGCATCCTGCCCGAGCACATCAAGGACGACGGTGAGCTGGGCGCTGCCCCGCATTCGTTCTCCACTGCCGGTGCTGCGATCAAGCTCAAGGCGTTCGACACCGAGCTGAAAGCCGGTGATCTGTTCCTCACCAACCCGGTAATCGCTGGCGGCGAAACCCGCATGCTGCCGCAGACCTTCCGTGGTGTGAGCCTGACCAACACCAGCATCGACGGCCTGCTGCTCGAAGGCGGCCAGGTGAGCTTCACCCACCCGTACAACCAGAGCGGCCACCGCCGCATCGACACCTACTATGGGTCGCTGAACGAGCACGACAAGAGCAAGCACCTTAACTGGGCCGGCGCGTCGTGGAGCGGTACCGAGAACATCACCACCAACCTTTACGCCGCCGAGCTGAAGGACATCTGGAACCAGTACTACGCTGACTTCGACTACACCTACGTGGTCAACGACCTGGTGAGCCTGAACCCGGGCGTGCACTTCTACCACACCCAGGACACCGGCCAGGCCCTGCTGGGCAAGATCGACAACAACACCTACAGCGTGCACTTCACCGTCAACGCAGGCTTCCATAGCGTCACCGCCGCCTACCAGCGGGTGAATGGCAACACGCCATTCGACTACATCAACCTGGGCGACAGCGTGTACCTGGACAACTCGCGCATGTACTCGGACTTCAACGCGCCAAACGAGCGCTCGTGGAAGCTGCAGTACGACTATGACTTCGCCGGTGTCGGCGTGCCTGGCCTGACCACCTCGCTGTCATACTCGCGCGGTGAGGCCGACCTGACCAAGGCCACCCAGGACACCAGTCACTACGACTACTACCGTGAAGATGGCAAGAACGCCACGCACTGGGAACGTGACCTGGACGTGAAGTACGTGTTCCAGGAGGGTGACCTGAAGGACCTGTCGGTACTGGTGCGCTACGCCACCCACCGTGGCAGCCAGGGTTATGCGTCGATCGATAGCAACAGCGACAACGACGAAGTGCGCGTGATCGTCGACTATCCGCTGAACGTGTTCTGATCCAGGACCGCTAGCGAGGGCTCCGCCCTCGATCGCCGGCAAGCCAGCTCTCACAGGTATTGCATAACCGCTAAGCCTGATGTTGTACCTGTGGGAGCTGGCTTGCCGGCGAAGGGCTGCGCAGCAGCCCCAGACGTGATTCCGTCGGACAAATCTTGTCCGACAATCACTGCTTCCCTAGAATGTCGCCGCCGCGAATGGCCCTGCCCACGCAGTAGCGAGCATGCCCACCCGATTACCGCGTTTCGCATTTCTCAGGTCGCACCCCGAGCTGACCCTTAACCTGGGCAGTTGCCTTGCCGTGCTCGCCATCGTGGCCATCGTCAGCTTCCTGCTGGCGCGTGAACGTGACAGCGTCGAGCTGTCGGCGATTCGCTCTTCCAACAACATAGTCCAGCTGATCGAAAGCGACATCCTGCGCAACGCCGAACTCTACGACCAGTCGCTGCAGGGCCTGATCTGGGCCGTGGGGCGCAAGGAGCTGCCAGAAATACCCGGCCCGCTGCGCCAGCGCCTGCTGTTCAATGAAGCCTTCGTCGACCGCAAACGCGGTGACGTGCTATGGCTGGACAAGCAAGGCAATGTGGTGGGCGATTCCACCAGCAGTGTGCCGCGCAAGGCCAACTTTGGCGAAACCGGTGTGTTCAAGGCACACCAGGCCAACGCCAATCTGGGCTTGCTGGTAGGCCCGCCATTCAAGGCCAAGCTCGGCGACCTGGACTGGTGTATCAGCTTCAGCCGGCGCATCCCCGGCCCCGATGGCGAGTTTGCCGGGCTGGCAGCAGGCGCATTGCGCCTGTCGTACTTCAGTGAGCTGTTCCAGCGCCTGGACATCGGTGACGACAGCAGCATCAACCTGTTCAATACCGACGGGCAGCTCCTCGCCCGCCAGCCCTCACGCCCGCAAGACCCGCTGATCGGCACCAACTATGCCGAGCGGCCCAACTTCAAGCGCATTCTCAGCGAACAGAGCGGTAACTTCACAGCCCGCTCTGGCAGCGACGGCAACCCGCGCATGTACACCTTCGCCCGGGTCGCGCAGTTGCCGCTGATCGTGCTGGTGGTGCACTCGGCCGACGAGGTGTTCCAGTCCTGGCGCCGCACCGCGATTCTGGTTAGCGTCGCCACAGGTGTGCTGTGCGTGGGCATTCTCTGGTTGACCCTGCTGCTGGGCCGCGAACTGCGCCGCCGCCAGGAGGCCGAACAGGGCCTGGCGACGTTAGCCGCCACCGACAGCCTGACCGGCTTGGCCAACCGCCGTCGTCTGGACCAGGTGCTGCGCCAGGAATGGGCGCGTGCGCAGCGCAATCGCAAGCCATTGGCCGTGCTGATGGTGGATGTGGACCACTTCAAGGCATTCAACCAACGACACGGCCATGCCGGTGGTGACCACGCGTTGCGGGAGGTGGCCAAAACCATCGAGGCGAGCATCCGCCGTCCTGCAGATCTGGCCGCTCGTTATGGGGGGGAGGAGTTTCAGGTGGTACTGCCGGAAACCGACCTTGCCGGCGCGCGGCTGCTGGCCGAGCGCATTAGGACCAGTGTGGAAGCGCTGGCACCTTTTGCCGATGACGCCCACTCGGTGACGGTGAGCATCGGCATAGGCCTGTCCGGCCCCCAGCACGACCTGAGCAGTGTGCTGGGGGCTGCGGACGAAGCGCTCTACCGGGCCAAGGCCAAGGGCCGCAACCGGGTAGAGGGGCCCGACGCTTAGGAGCGGGCGCGGGCGGCGTTGCGCAGGGCCTTGACCTGGTCATGGTTGCGCTGCACGCCTTGCAGCTGTTTTTCCACCAGGTTGTAGGTCATGTCGCTGGCACTGCGGCCCAGTTTTACCAGCTTCTCGCGCGCTTCCTTGTAGGCCTTGAGGGCGTGGTCCTCACCGCGCTCGACCTCGTTCAGCACCGCTTCTTCGTCCTTGCCGGTGACCATCGACTTCAGGTTGACCCAGCCGCGATGCAAGTCGCCGCTGATGCTGGTGGAGGTTTCCGGGTCGCCACCCAGGCGGCGCACTTCGCTTTGCAGTTCGCCAGCGGCATTGGCGCATTCACCGGCACGCTGCACGAAGAACGCTTTCAGCTCTGGATTCTTCACGTCATCGGCCGAGGCTTTGAACCCTTTCTCGCCATCCTTGCTGTATTCGATCAGATCGTTGAGTACGTCAATCACGTCTTTGTTGGGGTTGCTCATGGTCGAACTCCTTGGCAGGTGATAGTCATCTACAGAGTTGCAGCGTTCGTGCCATGCTCTCTAAAAAAATAAATTCTTTAGTTTTCAATTACTTGTCGAAACAAAAAGAATGGCTGATACCGGCGTTCTGCATGATCGCCGCTTGGGCCTTCGTGCAGATTGCAGTATGGTCGGCGCTTTCCACTGAAGGTGCGCCGAAGATGAAGCCGGAAATGCTCGAATTGCTGGTGACCCGCAGCATGCCGTTCGGCAAATACCAGGGGCGCATCATTGCCGACCTGCCGGGGGACTACCTGGCGTGGTTTGCGCGCAAGGGCTTCCCCACGGGGGAACTGGGCGGGTTGCTGGCGTTGATGCATGAAATCGACCACAACGGGCTGGGGGATCTGCTGGTACCGTTGCGCAAGAAGCATGGGCGTTGACCTGCTCCGGCCTCTTCGCGGGCATGCCCGCTCCCACAGGTCTGCATGATCTCGAAATGTGCAGGAACCTGTGGGAGCGGGCGTGCCCGCGAAGAGGCCAGTAAAGGCTACAGAAGTCGCTAGCCTTTCACGGGCGCCACGGCCAACTCTACCCGCTCGCTCTTCTTGATCACCGCATACACCACCGCCGTCAGCAGGCTACCCGCCACGATCGCCAGCAAATACAGCAAGGCATGGTTGATCGCATTGGGGATCAGCAGCACGAACAAGCCGCCGTGCGGTGCCATCAGCTTGCAACCGAAGTACATCGACAACGCCCCCGTCAGCGCACCACCGGCGATACTGGCCGGGATCACCCGCAGCGGGTCCTTGGCAGCGAACGGGATCGCCCCTTCGGAAATGAAGCACAGCCCCAGCGCCAACGCGGCCTTGCCCGCCTCACGCTCGCTCTGGGCGAACTTGCGCCGGGCCAGGAATGTGGCGATGCCCAGGCCGATCGGCGGCACCATGCCGGCGGCCATGGTCGCCGCCATCGGTGCGTAGCTCGACGACGCCAGCAACCCCACCGAGAAGGCATAAGCGGCCTTGTTGATCGGCCCACCCAGATCGACACACATCATGCCGCCCAGCAACAGCCCCAGCAGAATGGCATTGGTGGTACCCATGCTGTCGAGGAAGTGCGTGAGGCCCTCGAGCATGGCCGCCACCGGCTGGCCGACCACGTAGATCATCACCAGGCCGGTGACCAGGCTGGCCAGCAGCGGAATGATCAAGATCGGCTTGAGCGCTTCCAGGCTACTGGGCAAGCGCGCCCAGCGGGCAATGGCCTTGGCGCTGTAACCGGCAATGAAGCCGGCGACGATGCCACCGATGAAGCCGGCACCCAAGGTGCTGGCCAGCAGGCCACCGATCATTCCCGGCGCAAGCCCCGGGCGGTCGGCGATGGACCAGGCGATATAGCCCGCCAGCAGCGGCACCATCAGCTTGAACGCGGCCTCCCCGCCGATTTGCATCAACGCAGCCGGCAAGGTGCCCGGCTGTTTGTAGGCCTCGATGCCGAACACGAACGACAGCGCAATCAACAGGCCGCCCGCCACCACCATGGGCAGCATGAACGACACGCCGGTGAGCAGGTGCTTGTACACACCCGTCTTCTCACCCTTCGCCGTCGTGGCAGCCGCTGCGGCATCGGCGCTGGTTTCCACCTTGGCTTCGGCCAGCGCCTTGTCCAGGGTGGCGCGTGCCTGCTTGAGCGCAATGCCGGTGCCGCACCGGTAGATACGCTTGCCGGCAAACCGCGCGGTAGGCACTTCGATGTCAGCAGCCAGCAGTACGACATCCGCTCCAGCGATGGCCTCGGCAGACAAGGGGTTACGCGCACCGACCGAACCCTGGGTTTCGACTGTGAGCTGATAGCCCATTTGTTGCGCGGCTTGCTGCAAAGCCTCCGCCGCCATGAACGTGTGCGCGACGCCCGTCGGGCAGGCCGTGACTGCGACGATGCGTGTGCCAGCGCTGGCAACCTCGGCCGGCGCGTCTGCTGCAGCTAGCAATAGTTGGGCGTTGGCCGCCGCTTCATCAAGAAAGCCCTCGCGGTCGGCCAGGGCCTGGGATGGCGTGCTCTGGTACACACGCTTGCCGACGAAGCGGGCCAGGTCCACCGGGCCGGTGCTGATCACCAGCACCCAGTCGGCCTCGGCAATCTGCACGGTGCTCAGTTGCCGCTCGGGGTGCCCGGCATCCTGCACTTCCACACTGGTGCTCCAGCCGCGCCGCTGGGCAGCGGCAGACAGCAAGCGCGCGCTCAGCACACTCGACACCTGGCCGTTGGGGCAGGCGGTGACAATGGCAATGTTCATCGGCAACCCTCTTGTTGTTCTGTCAGTTGCACTGCGGCTTCCAGTCGCGCCAGCTGCTCACGGTCACGGATGCCGAAGCCAACCTGGGTGACGGCCTGGGCGGCAATCGCCGTGGCGCGGGCCAGCGTCTGCGCAGGGGCCTCGCCCTGCAGCAGGCCATGGACCATGCCGGCCACCAGCGAATCCCCCGCCCCTACCGTGCTGGCAACCCTTACCTTGGGCGGGCAGGCATGCAGGGCCAGGTCGCGGGCGAACCAGCTGACGCCCTGCTCGCCGGCAGACACCACCACATGTTCGACGCCGCGGCCCAGCAACTGCTCGGCGGCAGCACGTTGCTGCGCTGGGTTATCCACAGCCTGGCCAAGCACTTCGCCGAGCTCTTCAGTATTGGGTTTGACCAACCAGGGCGCGCTTTGCAGGCCAGCGCGCAAGGCCTCGCCGCTGCTGTCCAGCGCCACCTTGAGGCCAAGGGCCTTCAACCGGTCCAGTAACTGGCGGAACCAGTCGGCGCTGATCCCTCGCGGCAGGCTGCCCGCCACCACCACGGCATCGTGCCCCGGGGCGACCTGCTGCAGGCGGTGCAGCAAGGCACTGCATGCCGCCTCGTCGACCTCCGGGCCTTGGCCATTGATGTCCGTGACGCGGCCATCGGCCTCAACCAGCTTGATGTTGCTGCGGGTTTCGCCCGGCACGCGAACAAAGCAGTCGGTAAAGCCGCGCCAGTCGATCAGCGCCTCGAACGGCTGCAGGTTATCGCGCCCGAGGAAACCGCCAACGGTCACGCTGTGCCCCAGGTCGGCCAGTACCTGGGCAACGTTCAGCCCTTTACCCGCCGCGTGACTCTGTTGGGCCTGGCTGCGGTTGACCTGCCCCGGGCGCAGGGTATCGAGGCCGATGGTGATATCCAGCGCCGGGTTCAGGGTGAGGGTGAGGATCTTGGCCATTCAGTAACGCTCCACCAGCGCGCGAACCGCTGCGGCGCTGTCTTGTTGCAGGGCCTCGCGCGCCAAGGCGCGGGCCGTCTGATGATCGGCCTGGCGAACCAGGGCCTTGACTTCGGCGATGCTGCGCGCGGACACGCTGAGTTCGTCCACGTCCAGCCCCAGCAGCACAGGCACCGCCTGGGGGTCGGCCGCCAGCTCGCCGCACACGCCCACCCATTTACCGTGGGCATGGGCGGCGCGCACGGTCATGTCGATCAGGCTCAATACCGCCGGGTGCAGGCCGTCGGCCTGGGCCGAAAGGCTGGGGTGGCCACGGTCGATGGCCAGGGTGTACTGGGTCAGGTCGTTGGTGCCGATACTGAAGAAATCCACTTCGCGGGCCAGTTGCGCGGCCAGCAGGGCCGCCGAAGGCACCTCCACCATGATGCCCAGTTGCAGGTCGGCCACCGGGATTTCTGCACGCAGGCGCTCGACCATAGCCCGCGCCTCGCGCCACTCATGCACCTGGCCCACCATCGGGAACATGATGCGCAGCGGGCGCTGGTCGGCAGCCCTGAGCAAGGCGCGCAGCTGGTCTTCCATCACTTGCGGGCGTTGCAAGGTCAGGCGTACGCCACGTACGCCGAGGAAGGGGTTTTCCTCGGCGGTGATCGGCCAGTACGGCAGCGGCTTGTCGCCGCCTACATCGAGGGTGCGCACCACCAGCGGCCTGCCGTCCAGGCCATCGAGCACACGACGGTACTCGGCCTCCTGGGTGGCAACGTCGGGGGCCTGGGTGTGGGCCATGAAAATCAGTTCGGTGCGCAGCAAGCCCACACCTTCGGCGCCCTGCTCCACCACCTTGGCGATGCCGCTGCTCTCACCGATGTTGGCGAACACTTCCACGGCGTGGCCATCGCGGGTGACAGCGGGCTCAAAACGGTTGGCCCAGGCGGCTTGCAAACGCTGTTCGCGCGCATCACGCTCGGCCAGCGCACTTTGCAACTCATCCTCCGGCGGTGCCACGCTGACCACGCCGCGCTGGCCATCCAGCAGCAATGGTGTGCCAGCTTCCAGCAACAGGATCGCCGCCCCCGCGCCGACCACCGCCGGGATGCCCAAGGCACGGGCCACAATGGCGCTGTGGGCGGTGGCACCACCCTGTGCAGTGACAATACCGGCGACCCGGTTTGGGTCCAGCCGGGCGACGTCGGAAGGGCCAACTTCGGTCATCACCAGTACGTACGGTTGCTCGGGCTCAGCCTGGGCGTGCACACCGCACAACTGCGCCAGCACGCGGCGGCCGATGTCGCGCAAATCGGCGGCGCGCTCGGCCAGCAGGGCATCGTGCAACGCCTCCTGCTGGCGGGCTGCGGCTTCGATCACTGCCATCCACGCCGCCGCAGCGCTTTCCCCCTGGGCAAGGCGCTGCTCGACATCATCGGTCAAGGCCGGGTCGGCGAGCATTTCCTGGTGAGTGACGAAAATCTCGCCAATGGCCTTGTCGCTGCGCTGGACCAAGGCCTGCAGCTCACTGTGCACCGTTGCCAGGGCCTGGCGCAGCTTTTGCCGTTCCTGGGCACAGGACTCCCCGCGCAGGGGGTAGTCGAACTCACGCTCGACACACACATGGGCAGGGCCACTGGCAATGCCGGGGGCAGCGCCCACGCCCTGAACCCGGCTACCGGCCGCGGGGGCTTGCAGCACCTGGGCGGCAACACTGGCAACGGGCTCCGCACTTTGCGGCAGCGGCTCCACCTCTTCACCCAGGCCTTGTTCGATAGCAGCCAGCAGCACCGGCAAGGCATCGGCGGCGATACCCGGCTCGGCCACCAGTTCCAGGGCCTGGCCACGACGGGCACCGAGGCTGAGCAGCTTGCTCAGGCTCTTCACCGACACCGCCGGCTGCGCGCTGTCGACCAGACGTATACGGATTTCCCCTTCAAAACCTTTCGCCAGTTGCGCCAGCACCTTGGCCGGGCGGGCATGCAAGCCATGCGGGTTGGCCAGCACAATGCGCGCGCTGGGCCAGTCTGCTGGCGCCTCGCCGCCCAGCACTTCCAGCACTGCACGGCTGCTGGTGGCCTGATAGAGCATCTGCCCGCGGCCTTCGATCAGCACTTCACACAGGCGCTCAAGCAGGGCCTGATGAGCCGCGCCAAGGCTGGCCAGGCAGAACAGGCCATTGAGCGGCTGGTCGCGGTAACGCAGTGGCTGCTGTGGGGTAATAAAAGCCAGGCCCGGCTGGCGCACCTGGCGCTCGCTGTGCAGCCACCACAGGCCCTCGCCCAGTGGCAGCGGCTCGGCCTGCTGCAGCACAGCGGCAAAACCGCTGTCGACGCAGTCGGCGCGCTGCAACAGGCGGGCACCGCGCCAGGCCAGTTCGTCGAAGTCTTCAGCCGGCAGGTTCAGGCCGACCAGTTGCGCATCCAGCGCCAGCTCTTGTGGCGCGCCTTGCAGCAGCTTGAGCAGTGCTTCGGCGGAACTGGCCCGGCGCAGCGCTTCGGCCAGGTCGGTTTCGCCCAGGGCGCGGGTCAGCAGTTGCAGCAAGCGTAGGTGTTCGTCGGAACGGGCGGCGATACCGATGGCCAGATAGACCATTTGCCCATCGCCCCAGTCCACGCCTTCGGGAAACTGCAACAGACGCACGCCGGTGGCATACACCAGATCACGGGTTTGCGGGGTGCCATGGGGGATGGCGATGCCCTGGCCAAGGAAGGTGGAGCCTTGCGCCTCGCGATCCTGCAACCCCTGCAGGTACCCCTGCGCGACAAGGCCGTCGGCAACCAGCCGGTCCGCCAGCAGGCGCAACGCCGCGGCCTTGTCGGCGGCCGTCTGGCCCATGGCTATCTGCTCCTTGGCGAGTTCGAGCATGACCTTCTCCTTTTGCAGTTCCCGGTCGGGTACTGGAGTATTGTTGTGAAATTCACATGAAGGGCCAGTTCAACAGCCTTGCACAGATGGCAGCCGAGGCAGAAAATTCGGCAGCTGAAACGTTTAATCTGACCAGACGGCCACGTTACTCGATAATCTGCCCGGTAAAAAGCCCCATCCTGTCGGACAATTGCGACAATGGTCGTCTGCGCATGGCGCCAGCGCCGGGTCAAAATACCCGGTCCGGCCTCAGAGCCAGCCCCGGAAATAACAAGGAAAATTCGGTGAAACTCAGCGATATCGCCCGTCTGGCCGGTGTGTCCGTGACCACGGCCAGCTACGTCATCAACGGCAAGGCTGAACAGCAGCGCATCAGCAACGCCACTGTCGAACGGGTGCGCGCGGTGGTCGAAGCCCACGGCTTCACACCCAACCCGCAGGCCGCTGGCCTGCGCAGCCGACACACCCGCACCCTGGGCTTCATTCTCCCGGATCTGGAGAACCCCAGCTACGCCCGCATTGCCAAGCAGCTGGAGCAAGGCGCCCGCGCCCGTGGCTACCAGTTGCTGATCGCCAGCAGCGACGACCAGCCCGACAGCGAGCGCCAGTTGCAGCAACTGTTCCGCGCGCGCCGTTGCGATGCCCTGTTCGTCGCCAGCTGCCTGCCGCCGGAAGACGACAGCTACCGCGATATGCAGGACAAAGGCCTGCCGGTGATCGCCATCGACCGCCGGCTGGACCCTACGCACTTCTGCTCGGTCATCAGCGACGACCGCGATGCCAGCCGGCAATTGGCTACCAGCCTGCTCAGCGCCGCCCCACGCAGCATTGCCCTGATAGGCGCACGCCCCGAGCTGTCAGTCAGCCAGGCGCGTGCCGGCGGGTTCGACGAAGCCCTGCAAGGCTATACCGGTGATGTCCGTCGCTACCAGGGCGAGGCGTTCAGCCGTGAGTGCGGCCAGCGCCTTATGCAACAGCTTATCCATGACCTGGGCGGCCTGCCGGATGCCCTGGTGACCACCTCGTACGTGTTGCTGCAAGGGGTGTTCGACACCCTTCAGGCACGCCCGGCCGACTCGCGCCAGTTGCAGCTGGGCACCTTTGGTGACAACCAGTTGCTCGACTTCCTGCCACTGCCGGTCAATGCCATGGCCCAGCAGCATGGCCTGATTGCCGCCACCGCGCTGGAACTGGCGCTGGCCGCAATCGAGGAAAAACGCTACGAACCTGGCGTGCATGCCGTGGGCCGCACCTTCAAGCAGCGCATCACGGCGGCCTGAACATGCGCCTGATCGACACCCACACCCACCTGGACTTCCCCGACTTCGACGCCGACCGCCCGCGCCTGCTGGCCAACGCGGCGGCACGCGGGGTGGAACGGATGGTGGTACTGGGGGTGTACCAGGCGAATTTCCAGCGGGTGTGGGACCTCGCCTGCACCGATCAGCGCCTGTTCGCAGCACTCGGCCTGCACCCGGTGTACCTCGACCAGCATCGCCCGGAGCACCTGACGCAACTGCGCGAATGGCTGGAACGCCTGCATGGCGACCCACGGCTGTGCGCCGTGGGTGAGTTTGGCCTGGACTACTACCTCGAAGACCTGGACAAAACACGCCAACAGGACCTGTTCGAAGCGCAACTGCAAATGGCCTGCGACTTCGAACTGCCCGCGCTGTTGCACGTACGCCGCAGCCATGCCCAGGCAATCGCCACGCTCAAGCGCTACAAGCCGGCGCGGGCGGGCGTGATTCATGCGTTTGCCGGCAGTTACGAAGAGGCGCGCGAATACATCAAGCTAGGCTTTCGGCTTGGGCTTGGCGGTGCCGGCACCTGGCCACAGGCGCTGCGGCTGCGCAAGACGCTGGCGCGCCTGCCACTGGAGAGTGTGGTGCTGGAGACCGATGCGCCGGATATGGCGCCGGTGATGTACCCGGGGCAACGGAACAGCCCGGAGCATCTGCCGGACATTGCCGGGGCGCTGGCCCAGGTGATGGGAGTGGATATAAAAGCGCTGGCGCAGGCCAGTACCCGCAATGCTTGCGAGTTGTTTGGCTGGTGAAACTCAGGTGAACGCGTTTCTTGTGGGAGCGGCCTTGCGTCGCGAAAGGGCCGCAGAGCGGCCCCAGCAATTCAAGCGGCGAAGCTGAAGTTCCGGGGCTGCTGTGCAGCCCTTTCGCGACGCAAGGCCGCTCCCACAAGCTTCAGATCAGACCAGCACGGTCCACAGCGCGAACCCGGCGTACCACAACACCGCACAGCGCAGCAGCAGCTCCCACAGGCTGTCCAGCCGCCCCAGCCCACGCTGGCTGTCTTCTTCATCGGGAATGTCATCGGCAATACGCCCCACCCGCGCCACCAGGTGCGCAGCACTGATGTGCCAGTTGAGCACCTCGTGCAGCATCACCCGGGTTACTGCAAGGAAGTTGCCCACCAGCGCAAAGCTCAACGCCATCAAGCGAACCGGCAGCCAGTCCATGATGTGCCGCAGTTGTTCGGCCCGCGCCTTCAACGCAGGCTGCTGGCTGTGCTCGCCGCACAGCGCCAGCAGGCGATAAGCCAGCGCCGCACCAGGGCCCAGCACGAAATACCAGAAGATCACCGCGAAAAAGCCTTGGTACACCTGCCACAGCAGGTTGCCCTGAACACGCACCAACAGGCTATGCGGCTCGTCCGCCACCACGCCCAGGTCGCGCTCTGCAACATGCAGCGCCGCTTGATCATCACCGCGTCGCCAGGCATCACGGAACGGTCCCAGCGACGCCTTGGCATCGCCACGGCCCAGGCTGTAGACCAACACCAGCAGATGCACCGGCAGCGCCAACAGCCCATAGGCCACCGGCTCCAGCACATGCAGCAGCAACACCAGCAGCGCTACCGGTGCCAACACCAGGATGGCCAGCGTCCACCAGGGGTGCACCTTGCCGCTGCGCTCCAGGCGTACCAGTTCGCCAAGAAAGAACCCATCACGCTGCACTTGATGGCGCAGGGCCGAAAACTTCTCGACCCACAGTGCCAGCAGCAACACCAGAAAACTCATGCCTTGTCCTCGTTGTGCAGCAACGCTTCACGGTAGCGCGGCCAATCGAACGACGGGCCGGGGTCAGTCTTGCGTTGCGGGGCAATGTCGCTGTGGCCCTGAATGCGGCCCAGGTCGATGGCCGGCCAGGCCCTGCGAATGTGCCGGGTTAGCTGCTCCAGCACGCCGTACTGGGCATCGGTGTAGGGCAGGTCGTCGGTGCCTTCCAGCTCGATGCCGATGGAAAAATCGTTACAGCCTTCGCGCCCGTCGAAGCACGACACACCCGCGTGCCAGGCGCGCTCCAGCAATGACACGAACTGCGTCACTGCCCCGTCACGCTCGACGAACAGGTGCGCCGACACGGTCAGCTGGCTGATGCTGGCGAAATAAGGGTGTTCGTTCGGGTCCAGGCAATTCTGGAAGAACTGCTGCACCTTGCCGGTACCAAAGCAGGCCGGCGGCAGGCTGATGTTGTGTATCACCAGCAGGGAAATCACTTCGCCTTCGGGGCGGGCATTGAAGTTCGGCGAGGGGCAGTGGGTGATTCCGATTCCGTGGAACCAGCCAGTGGCACGGTCCAATTGCATGGGGCAAATCCTGAAAGCGCCTTGAACAGAACCACAGTATGCCCTGCCGCCAACGCCGTTGGCATGTGAATGATTGTAATGTTGCCGGTTACCGCACCTGCGGTTGCCGCAGCCCGTCGAGCACCGCCTCCAGCGCCCGCTCGAACAACAATCCGTCATCCAGCACCCGCACGTCCCCCCGCTGTAGCGCCTGCGCCAGGCCCGCGCCGCTCCACTCTCGCACCTTCATGCCGGTGCGGTTGGCAAACACCAGCCTGTCGCTGCTGTCGATGTGTGCCACCAGCTTGCAGCGCAGCGGTTCGTCGTCATCAAGTACTTCAACCCAGGTCCCGATACGCAAGCGCTGCACCTGCCGCAACGCTGCAGCCTGGCCATCGGCAATGTGTAAAGGCGCGCAGGACGGTTCTTCGGCAATCGCCAGCACGATATCTTCGTCCACCAGCACTTCGGCCAAGGGTTGGCCATGGCCAACCGTTAGCTCAGCGCCTGCGCAGGCACGCAGGTGCAATTGCTCCAGTTGCAGGAAGAACTCACGGGTTGCCGCCGAATTCAGGGCCACGCTAGCCAAGCCATCGCGCAGCGCCTTGAGCAGGCCCGGCACCTGCTGCAACAGGGTTTGCGGCTCATGCCCGGGGGTGATAGTAGCCAATAGCGTGTCCACCGTCTGCAAGCTATCTCGCCAGGCCTGGGAGGCTTCACCCTGCTTGAGCCAAGCCAGCAGCAGCACCTGGCTCCAGGCCTGTACCAGCATTTGCACCACCACCAAGGGCAAGACCCGGCCACGCAGGCGCTGGTTGAGCACCCGCTGCACCTGCTGCCGCGCCTGCAGGGCACGGGCACGCCCTTCTTCGGCGTCGCGCGTGCGTTGCTCAAGCAATTCGTTGCGCCGCCGTTCCTCCTGGTTGAACGCAAGGAACTCGTCGAGCAGTTCGGCAAACAGGCAGGTATCTTCGGCAAAATCATTAATCAAGCGCTGGACTATGCGCTCTACTCGCAAGTGCAGGCTGTCGCGCAGGCCTTCGCCACCGCACTCCCAGCCAATGGCTGCGCCTGCGATTTCGTTGAGCAGCCGGCGTGCAGGGTGACTGGCCCGGCTGAACAGCCCCTTGTCCAGCAGGGCGACCTTGAGCAGCGGGATATGCAGGCGCGCGATCAGCGCACGCAGGCTGGCCGGCAGGTTGTCGTCGCCTTGAATACAGGCGAACAGCAGGCCGACCAGGTTGATCATGTCCTCGTCGGCTACGGCGATGCGCCGGCGCGTGCCACTGCGCACGCTGACCCGCAGCAGCAGTTGTTCGAGTTGTTGGCCGAGCTCGAAATCATCAGGCTCGCCGGTAGCCGGCAAGTAGTGCTGCAAATGCGAAAGCAGGCGGACCAGGTCGGCGGTGCTGATCGACTGGGCCGCAGCCACCGCCTGCAATCGCGGTGCGAACTGCCCGCGCGCCGGGGCCAGCAAGGTTTGCAACGAGGCAAAGAAGGCCTGGCCTGCCGCATCCGCCCCCACTTCCTGGCCTTGGCTTGCCGGCCCTCGTCCTGCCCTCATGCGCCGGTCTTCGGCACGCCGGCGCGGGGCCGGTTGCAACTCGGGCAGCACACCGGCGACGGCCAGCAACTGGTTGGCTTCGGCATAGATGACGTCGACATCGCGCAAGACATAACGCTCGAAAAGCTTGAGCAGGACCAGTTTGACCCGTAAGCCCACCCCCAGGTTACGGCCAGCTTCAAGGAAGTACCCGCACAATGCAGCAGGGCCGAGCGGGTTGCGCTGCTCATGCACGGGGCGGTCGAGCAAGGCCTGCAAGCGCAGGCCCAGTTGCTGCAGGGCAATGCCATCGCGCGACAGCACCCGCGCGACCATGCCTTCGATGGCCGCAGCCCGTTCCAGTTGCACCTTGCTACGCAGGTTGCCGGGTTCTGCCAGATGCACAAGCAGGTCGACCTGGCCGATGCGGGCGTAGGCGTCATAGAAGGTATCAAGGAAGCCGCGTTCGATACTTTTGCGCTTCAGGCGCAGATCCCGCATGGCCTCGAAGTACAGGTTCTGGTCGCAGCGATCAACGGCCTTGTCGGCCATCTCGAACAGGGTGTCGTCAGCATTGTCGAACAGCGCCTGCAAGCCCTGGCGCAATTGCAGCGCAGCCTTGTCGCGCACTTGCAGGAGCAACACCGGAAGGCAAGGCAGAGGCGTGCGCCCCCCTCGGTCGATGGCTGCCGCCAGGGGCACCACCTTGCCTTCTTTTTGCATCCTGGACTCCTTGCAGGGTGTCATGCCCGAAGGGGCTGTAAATCGTCAAAGCTATGACGCCAAATACTGGTCGCCATTATCAGTAAAAAATCGCACAGCTGCCAGCGCCGATTCATGGACGGGTTAATGACCCTCGTTTGCAGGCATTGCTCACGAAGACCGACCAAAGGTCATGGCCGGGGCGGCTGTACACATCGGCCCCCTGCCCTATAATCGCCGGCATCTAGCTTGTGGAGCCGACCATGCCGAACCTACGCCTTGCCGACCTGACCGCTGAAATCGAAGCCAACGTGCGCCGCGCACTGTTGGAGGACATCGGCAGTGGCGATATCACCGCGCAGCTGATCCCGGCCGAGCGCCTGGCCAAGGCCACCATCATCACCCGCGAAGACTGCGTGATTGCAGGCACTGCCTGGGTCGACGCCGTGTTTCGCCAGCTCGACCCGCGTGTGGCCGTGCACTGGCAGGTGGCCGACGGTGATCGCGCCACGGCCAACCAGCCGCTGTTCCACCTGGAAGGCCCGGCCCGCTCGCTGCTGAGCGGCGAGCGCAGCGCGCTGAACTTCCTGCAGATGCTGTCGGGGGTCGCCACCCGTGCGCGTTTCCTGGCCGACTTGGTGGAAGGCACCCAGGTGCGCCTGCTGGACACCCGCAAAACCCTGCCCGGCCTGCGCCTGGCACAGAAGTACGCGGTTACCTGCGGCGGCTGCGACAACCACCGCATCGGCCTGTACGACGCCTTCCTGATCAAGGAAAACCACATCGCCGCCAGCGGTGGTGTTGCCGAGGCCGTAACGGCGGCGCACCGAATTGCGCCGGGCAAGCCGGTAGAGATCGAAGTGGAAAGCCTGGATGAACTGCGCGAGGCGCTGGCAGCGGGCGCGGACATCATCATGCTCGACGAGCTGAACCTGGACGAAATGCGCGAAGCGGTGCGTATTAACGCGGGCAAGGCCAAGCTGGAGGCCAGCGGCGGGGTGAACGAGACGACCTTGCGGGTAATTGCCGAGACTGGCGTGGACTACATCTCGATTGGTGCCATGACCAAGGATGTGAAAGCAGTGGACCTGTCCATGCGGTTGAGCCTGTGAGCTGACCGCAGGCAATAAAAAACCGGCCTTTCAGCCGGTTTTTTTGGGGCGCTATCTGATCAGAACGAGGCGTTGGCCAGGCCGTCCAGGTAACGCTCTACGTCCAGGGCCGCCATGCAGCCAGCGCCGGCCGAGGTAATGGCCTGACGGTAAACGTGGTCAGCCACGTCACCTGCAGCGAACACACCTTCAACGTTGGTGGCGGTAGCGTTGCCTTCACGGCCGCCGTTGACCACCAGGTAGCCGTCCTTGAGGGTCAGCTGGCCTTCGAACAGCGAGGTGTTCGGGGTGTGGCCAATGGCGATGAATACGCCGTCGACCTTGATTTCGTCGCTGCTGCCGTCGTTGTTCTTCAGGCGCGCACCGGTTACGCCCATGTTGTCACCCAACACTTCGTCCAGGGTGGCGTTGAGCTTGAGCTCGATCTTGCCTTCGGCCACACGGGCGTTGAGCTTGTCGACCAGGATCTTTTCGGCGCGGAAGGTCTCGCGACGGTGCACCAAGGTAACCTTGCTGGCGATGTTGGCCAGGTAAAGCGCTTCTTCCACGGCAGTGTTGCCGCCGCCAACCACGGCGACTGGCTTGTTGCGGTAGAAGAAACCGTCGCAGGTGGCGCAGGCCGAAACGCCCTTGCCCATGAAGGTTTCTTCCGACGGCAGGCCCAGGTAGCGGGCGCTGGCACCGGTGGCGATGATCAGTGCGTCGCAGGTGTATTTGCCGCTGTCACCCTGCAGGGTGAACGGTTTGTTGGCCAGGTCGACAGCATTGATGTGGTCGAAGACGATTTCGGTTTCGAAACGCTCGGCGTGTTCCTGCATGCGCTGCATCAGGGCCGGGCCGGTCAGGCCGTGGGGGTCGCCCGGCCAGTTGTCAACTTCGGTGGTGGTGGTCAGCTGGCCGCCCGCCTGCATGCCGGTGATCAGCAGCGGCTTGAGGTTGGCGCGGGCAGCGTAGACTGCAGCACTGTAACCGGCAGGGCCGGAACCGAGAATGATGACGCGCGAATGACGTACTTCAGACATGTCGAACTCCTGTCGAGCCGGCGGCACGGGCCGGCATCGGTGTACCGGCTGCGCCAGCTGGAAAATTAAAACGGACCCACGCAGCACTTGGGGAAGGCTACAACGCGCAGGCCCGAAAAGCGGAAAGTTGAGCGCACTGTAGCGAGGCCGCAAAGATTAAGGAAATATCCTTAGACAATCCACCTCATAGGCACGGTCTATTCATTGATTTCATTCATAGGCCAGCCCTGGCGCTTTTGTTACAGCCCGTGTCCCGCTTGCGAGCCACCTTTCGTCGGCGCAGCAAACTCGGTAAGGTCAGCGCGTTTTCCTTCTCTGCGGAGTCTCCCGATGCAAGCCCCTGTCCTCTCCGGCCCCCAATACCTGCGCGAAGGCCTGAAACTGGTGCTGAGCCCCAACCTGCGGTTGTTCGTGCTGCTGCCGCTGGCGGTCAACCTGCTGCTGTTCGGTGGCATGGTCTACTTCGCCGGCCACCAGTTCGGCCTGTGGCTCGATGCCCTGATGCCAACGCTACCAGACTGGCTGAGCTTTCTCAGCTACATACTCTGGCCGCTGTTCGTTGCCCTGCTGGTGCTGATGGTGTTCTTCACCTTCACCCTGGTGGCCAACATCATTGCCGCGCCGTTCAATGGCTTCCTGGCGGAAAAGGTCGAAGTGGTGGTGCGTGGCGAAGACACCTTCCCGGCGTTCAGCTGGGGCGAGCTGGTGGCCATGGTGCCACGCACCTTCAGCCGCGAAATGCGCAAGTTGGGCTACTTCCTGCCACGGGCCATCGGCCTGTTCATCCTGTCGCTGATCCCCGTGGTCAACGTAATCGCCGCGCCGCTGTGGCTGATGTTCGGGGTATGGATGATGGCCATTCAGTACATCGACTACCCGGCGGACAACAACAAGATGAGCTGGCAGGACATGCTCGCCTGGCTGCGCCAGAAGCGCTGGCAGTCGCTAGGCTTTGGCGGCATCACCTACCTGGCGCTGATGATTCCGGGGGTGAACGTACTGATGATGCCAGCGGCGGTGGCCGGGGCTACGTTGTTCTGGGTGCGGGAAAAGGGCGACATCCGCGTCACTAAAGCAGCCAATCAGAACGCCTGACAAGCACGTAAGCGATGCCCTTTCCCAGCCCACTGATACACAAGGCTGGTACACATGGCACTGATAGCTCAACCATTCAGGCACCCCGATTCAGGCATCTATTACCTACGTCGCAGGGTGCCTGATGACCTCAGGCAGATAATCGGCAAGACCGAGATCCGTCGGTCGCTAAATACACGACACCACCACCAAGCGAAGGCTGTATTTGCCCTTGCTTATGCAGAGTCCGAAAGGATATTTAATGATGCCCGCCAAGGCCTCTACGTTGCCCCCTGCAAGCGAGAGACGCTAGGGCAGCGTGTACCTACGCCTTTAGTGCCCACCCTCGAAAAAGGCTCCATTAGGCTGTCAGAAGCCCTCACTCGCTACGTCGAGTCCATCTCCATGTCTGGTAGATCTGAGTATGTTTCGCGTCGCCATGCCGTGGACTACAGCCGGGCTGTCAACCGGTACATCACAGACATGGGCGACAAGCCAATCGCCTTGATTCAGCCCTCAGATATCCATGCGTTCGCTGCGAACTTGATCCAGCCTGCTGATGCCAACGTTAAGCCACTGGCTACCTCGTCCACTCGCTTGCTGCTGGCGCGACTGTCATCGGTGATGGCCTTCACCGTCGATTCTGGTTTGGTTGAAACGAATCCTGTGACTGCGTCACGCATCCACAAGCGGCTGGGGTCGGGCAAAGCGAAACGCCGATTGGACGATAACCGTGGATATAGCTGGAATGAACTGGTCTCGCTATTCAGCCACACCCACTTCCAGCAGCTTCGACACGCTGAGGGCCGGCCGGGAAGCGCGGTCTTCTGGATACCGTTGATGGCTGCATACACTGGTGCCCGACGCGAAGAACTGGCTCAACTCTATATAGAGGATGTCCACCAGCATGAAGGCGGGTCTTGGTTTATTCGGATCATTGACGATAGGCCAGACAAGTCTGTTAAAACCGATAGCAGCCGCAGAGAGATCCCTGTTCATCCTGACCTGATCGCCCTAGGCTTGTTGACACTGGTGCAAGATCGCACGCCTGGAACCCGCGTATTCCCTCAGTTGGTAAAAGTCTCGGATGGTTTCGCGGGGATCGTCTCCAAGTCGTGGCGCCCTATCACTCAACGGTGCGGGGTGTATCAACCAGGCCGAAACCCACTCCACGCCTTCCGGCACAGCTTCAAAACGCTTGCAAGGGAGCACGGCATACCCAAGGAAGTGAGCGACTGGATAACTGGGCATGCGTCTGGCCATATCGGGGATAGCTATGGCATTAACCCACTGCCCCGGATGGCGATGGAGATACAGAAGCTGCCTAGCCTTGCTAAAGCTGCTGGGCTGCTGCCTAACTAATGACAGTCTCTCGCATAAACGATAGCCGTACACCTCTGAAGGCGATGCTGGAGGCGCTGCTTACGATACCGATGACGGCAACGGCTGGCGGATCTTGTCGGTAGCCGATACGAGTATGTGAAGACGACCATCAAGCGGATGAGTGTCTTGGGCATCCTGCAACGCAGGGTGTCCCGACAGGCTGTTAATCACGAGTAGCCGAGAGATTGCCAAGCTTACAGGCAAGCGTCACGATCACGTGATGACAGACATCAAGAGGATGCTCAGGGACATCGAGCGGCACGCTCCTGACTTTCTAGGAACGTACCAAACTGATCGCGGCAACACGTACCGGTGCTTCGACCTGCCACGCAGGGAGACGGATGTCCTGCTCACTGGCTACAACATGGTGCTGAGAGCCAAGGTCATTGACCGATGGCGTGACTGGAAGGCCAGGTCGCCAACGTGCTCTAGTTGCCTGTATGGTCCCTGCACCGCCTGGGCTTCAGTGACGAGGGTATTGGCAGGCACGCAAATGAGATCACAGCCTCATAGCTAACTTACAACCAGGCTTACATAGCTTGCTTAGTTGCAGCATGATCCATGCTGCAATATACATCACGGGAGGAGCCATAAACTTTACGAGCAACTTAAAGCTTGACTTCCCACAACAAATCTGTATCATTCCCACCCTGTCAGAGCCACTGACATCCGCAACATCTCCCCTACTAGATCACTATCTCGCTTGTTCAAGCCACTAGGCCACTGAGCAGAGCGGGCTTTGTGCCGTCTGCAATAAAGCCAATTACTAAAACCTAATTGCTTAATAAACGTGAGGGATTGCTAACAAATAAACTGAATAGACCGACATCACATGAACAACAATAAACCAGCCAATACAAAACTTCTTACCACTACAGAGCTTCACGCACTGGATGCGCGAATAGCTGCCAACGCCCGCCGATGGCTGATAAAGCAGATTCCGAACTTTGAGAAGGAGCAGCCGAGCAAACAGAAGAGCACACGAGGACCAAAGCCAAACACTATTACCAACCCCTTTTTCGGCTTCATCGGCTGGGATACGCGATGGGGACGTTACCCTGGGTTTGCAATGGATATTATCGAGGGAATCGCACGACTTGATTGGCATAACCGCCCTATCGGTGTAGGTGGTAAATCGATGCCGCTATCTGTGCGCAGTCTTGTAAGAGTCTTGGAAATCCTACCAGCCATCCATAACGAAGCCATTGAAGAAACCCTACAATTAAAGCCAAGGCATGCAAGGCGTTACTTTAAAGCAATCAAACTTATAATCCTAAGAATGATGAATAGTCGCCCAAGATCGCTCATCCATGAAATGGATGGAACATGCCTTGATGGAATCGCTACTCCTAAAGTAAGTACTCATGACTGGGAAGACTGCGATGACGCTAACCCTCCAGACCCTGAGATACTGGCCAAACTCCATTACGACCTACGCACACTAGCTCAATTCAGAAGCTCTGAAGATTACGAAGCAGAATACGAAGCAGAGCTGAGCAAAGAATTCATCCAGCCAGCCATCGTTCAGCCGCCAGGGCGTCCGGATCATCCAAAGAAGGCCAAGGTAATGCAGATGCTGGTGGAAGGTACTCCGCTCAAGGCTATTGAAAGGGAGACGCGGGTTGATCGGAAGATAATCAGGAAATGGAGAGATGAAGCAGCACGGCTAGAAGCCTCGCAGGCAGCATAACCGCTACAACCGGTCAGGAGCAGGGGGGGAGTAATACGGCCGCATACATATAAAAGGCAAGTGCCAAAGCGGAGCTTTGAGATTAGTACCTCTAGAGATTCCCCTCCAGATTAACCTCGTGGCGACTACGCCACAGCAGGAATGACTTCGCCTGAGGCAAGGATAACGACTCTATGCAACATATAAGAGAAGGGGCAAGAAAGCCCCTACCGCTCTTGATCTTGCTTTAATTCTAATTTTAACTGTAGAAGTTACTACCGCGTGACGACCGTCACCATTTACTTGCAAGGTTAAGATCAAAAGCATCAGGGGCTTTCTGCCCTGCCCCTGCTACAACTATGCCGTAAGGCAGGATAACCATTCTATTAGTAGGGGAGAGAGGGGGCTGAACTGCCCCTCCCCGCTCTTGATCTTGCTCTTAACCATGCCGAGCGGCATAGGTTGGTAATCGCGTGACGTGCGTCACATATAACTCAGCAAATCAGTACTCTGTGCAGGCGTGAGTGCCAGCAGAGGCCGAAGTGCTAATCCTTAGCCCTCGACCTGGCAACGATGGAGCTGAAATGCGGCCACATCCTAGGCCGCAATATGATGATGCCAGCTTAATGCCAGCAAATGATCATTCAGCTTGCGATGGGGTTCCCAGGGGGAAGCTCGGGCCTCTGGATTTACCGTAGCGAACAAGATCGGGGTTCATTCTACAACTTACAGTGCCTGCCGCCAGAGCGCTCAGATTCAGCGACTCTATAAGTTCGGCTCCCGCGAGCCCTAGGATGCCTGCTTTAACCTTCTTTAGGGGAGTGTTGCACTGCTGCACCACCTCCGCCAGGGATACCTCTACGCATCCATCAGGGTCAAGACTCTTCGTAAGGACTAGCATCACCTGTATAAAGCTGGGGGCTGCAACGCCCACTTCGGCAAGCTTGCTAAACATGAGTTGGCTCAGGTAGACGAATGGTGGCTCGTTGTCGTCACTGCTGTCGGTCGGTACGTACTGGTCGTTCATAATGTAAGTTCCTTCAATTTAGCCAAGTTGAGTAAGTTAGGTTCAAGGTCTTCCCAGGTCTTACGTGTGGTCTTACTAGGGGTCTTCCTCGGGTCTTACTCAAAATGCTGCCTTGCAGGGCTTACGATCTGACTTCACCCGCACCTGTGTGCGAGCTACTGGCTGAATTTGTCCTCTGCCAGCAGGGCCCGCCTACTAGCCTCATACTGGTTCGCTACTAGTCGGTCTTTGGGAGAAGAGATGGACATCCCTGCCAAGTAGGCCGACCACTTCGCATACAGGTCCTTGCTCAGATCCAGGGTCTTTGCAGACACCTTGGCTTGCTTGAGGCGAGCAATGGCCTCATTCCCCTGCTGGTAGGCGTACTGCTGGCAGTCAGCTAGGGCTTGAGCATTCTCATCTGGCCGTTTACTCGATCCATACCCACGAAGCTGGCTGTACAGGATGTAACCCATATCTGCCTGCTGACTGCATTCCCAGGCTCTCGCCTGAAGCACCGTTTCAAAGTTCCAGGCCGGGGACTGGGCGTCTTTGTACTTGACCTCAATCGGCGTGAACTTCCACCGCTCGGCAGGTGCAGCATCTGTGTACACGATTGGTTCATATCGTGATTGAGCACACCCCACCAGCAACCCCAAAGCCCCTACAGTCAGTGCTCGTTGGAATCTACTGCTCATCGTTCGCTTCCTTGTAAGTCACCTACTGGACCCTGATCGATCTATAGCCCTTGCCCACCATGCAGTTCTGGTAGGCTTTGTTCTGCTTCATCTGGATGTTGGCGCCTTCAGCAAACGTTCCACGGTACTCCCAGTCTGCCACTTGGATCATGGCGGCTTGGTTCTGGCACTTGGCATCGTCCTGCATCGCAGACTCATCAGAAGCCCCAGGCTTCACCATTTTGTACTGCGGCTGGGCACAACCAGCGATCAGTAGCACCACCCCTGCAACCACCAAGCCCTGCAATCGTCCTTTCACCATCAACAGTCCTGCCTCCGCTTGAGTGACGACCGCCACAGTCGCCCCTGCAATAGCAACGTGCCATTGCCCAGGACCAATGATGCCATACCGCGATGCGAATTCACAGTATACTGTGAAGACCTACCGAGCCCTTGAACCGACAGTGCAACCTCACACAGAGGGGGCAAGGTTTGGACGCAGGGTTGGCATTCGGCAAGGTTCTTCGCCAACGGCGAAAGCAGGCTGGACTGACGCAGGAGAAGCTAGCGTTTGAGGCTGAGGTGCAACGAAACTACGTGAGTCTCATTGAGCGGGGGATCCATCAGCCTACCATCAACGTTATATTCAAGCTGGCAGCAGCACTAAAGTGCAAGCCTTCGACACTCATAAGCGAAGTGGAATCAACGATCTTGTAAAGCGCCCTAGAGATAAGCCAAAGCGATTAAACCTGTAGATTAGACATTTGGAATGCCGCCAAGGACGAGAAACATTTCATGACCGAAGAGAACAAACCCAGCAACAATATCGACAGCACAATCAATGCTGCAACAGGCCTGGTGAAAGCTATCCCCATCTACGACGACCTAATTCAGCCCGCCGCTAAACAAATCGGCAGATCGCTTGAAACCCTCTGCAAAGCAGTAAACGTAGCTTTAGCTCCAATTAGTGGCGCAATATGGAGCTATGAGCAATTTCAAAACTTCATCAACAACAAAGTAGCAAGCAACCTCAAGGAAGTACCCCCGGAAGACATAATAACACCCAAAAGTAGTGTCGCCGTACCTGCAATTCACGCATTGAGCTATACTTTAGATGAAGAGCTATTGAGTGATATGTATGCTAAGCTGCTTGCTAGCTCAATGGACCGTAAGTCAGCCAATGGTGCGTTGCCAGCCTTCGTAGAGATGATTAAGCAATTAACATCAGACGAGGCTAAGTTAATGAAGCTATTGATTTTACCTCAAGCCTTCCCACTACTCTTCATCCGAGCTCAATCAAAGCAGCCAGATGAAGGCGGCTATGATGTAGCAACAAATGTGACACTGCTTGGAGAATCCGCACAGCTCAGTGCCCCGGAAATGACCCCTACATACTTAGATAACCTTAAAAGGTTAGGTCTCATCGAGATCCCCGGCAATTACGAGTACACAGACAAATCTCTATATACACAGCTAGAGAACAGCCGTGATGTTCTGGCTTATAAAAGACAGATAGCGGAGTGGGACTTAATCTTCAAATCAACTAGAAGCGCAGTGAAGCTAACTAGCTTAGGGGAGCACTTTGGGAGGATCTGCATTACAGGCACAGGACTTAGACCTACCCCGCCGGTCAGCTCTTAACAAGTCGCCAGCCAACCCTAGCATAACCCCACTGCTACTTAGCTCCAAGGCAGATAACTAGCGCCCTAAAACCTAAGTAGCAGCCCCATACTTCGCACTGGGTTTATAGCTTTAACCTCCTCTGTTGTTATCTGCAAACATTGCCAATTACCTATCCGTCAAGATCTCCGTCCCCGAATGCACCCGAGCCACTTCTAGACCAGTATTTACAATTGCTTTATCTAATCGGTTGCTAATCGCCAACTAGCCCAATTCGTGCCTCTCTGACGGCTAGCCTGACCCCTACCCCCATGAATGCTGGCATTGATACGAGCGGAGTCAAGCAAACAGCCCTTCTGAGGCATTAACCTTATAGTTAGAATGGAATTAGGTGTTGCTCAGCATTCTACTGGTCCGGCGAAGGAGCCTAGAGGGGCACTATCTATGAAGCCAGCAGGGCTATTACGCTGCGGTAATGAGCGGAGAGCAGGGAGGTAAGCGTCATGTCGGAACAAGAAGTATGCATCACCACAGTGGTGACACGCCTCTGGGGTAATCAAATGGCCATGTGCGAGGCCCTTCATGCCCTGGCGCTGCTGCTTACGCAGAACGGGCACCCTGATCAGGCGGTACGTGTAATGCAGCTATCCAAGAGGCTTCTAGACTCAAGCTAAGCGATAGAACCAGCAATCGGGGCTCTCACGGAGATATCGGGAAGGAGGTTCCAATCGGCCAATGATGATGGCTCTGCTCTACCCCCCCAGTCGATCAGTGAATGCCTCACGCAGGTGATGGCAAGCAGTGCCCTACGTCTCGGCAATCCTGTAGTAGCATTTGAAGCTCATCATCTTTGGTGACGTGGATAGCCCCGTCTAACAGGATCTCCCAGCGCCCATCAAGCTCGTGTCCCTGCCAGTAAAGTTCCGCAGCGCCCAGGTCACCTGTTTCAGCGAATCGGTCGTAAAGGCTCGCATCAGCTCTCAGTGAGTTAATAGAGTGAACGATGCCCACTGAGACGATGTGTCGAGCTGTTCCAAACATCACCCCCAGCATTTCACGGGACGCAGCGCCCTCTTCAGCCACCCAGATGCAGCCAAGCCTAGATGGAGCGGCTGGGGCGACTCGCCGCCGTACTTCCTCCATCTGAAGCTCCACTTCGTAGATTCTAATGAAGCGGTCTTCGTCACCCCACCCTAGTTGCGAGCCGTATCCATCGGTGATCGTCATTCTCTTACTAAGCATGAAGCCAAGCATGAACACACGTGCGCGTGGAGTGAGCGCTGAGCGGAATTGCCCTTCACGAACGGCATCCAGACTCAGGTCCTCGACCCGCGTATGCATCGCGTGTACGCCCTGATCGACTGACGCAATGCAGCTCGGTGACATTATCAGCGGCTGGAGTGCCAAGTTATGGCAGACCATGAAATCAGTTGGGTCGAACGCATGAATGAGCATTAGGCACGTTCCTGATAGACGTAATCAGCCGACTCTACATGGATCACAGCGGAAGCGACGATAGATCCATCTCAGCCACCCTGCACCACGCTTTCCCAAGTCGAATCAGGAAGGCATAGGAAGCACCGCCCCCTTTCAATATCCTTGTATCTACTGAGGTAACCTTCGCCCCCACACCGCAAGCAAGATGGATCTGCGTGAACCTTCAGCCGAGCCCTGAGACCGAGTAATCCGTCTTCTGAAGACCTTACGCGCTCCTCTCTCGATTCACGGTCGAGAAGGTCCTCCAGGCCATCCGGATCTTGAGGATCAATCTGTAACGTTTCGCAAAGGTCTTCCCAATCACTCATCATCAGTTCCTTTCTGTTCGACAGCGCAAGCCTACCTCGTTACGACGGATCCTACTTCGTTGGCAACCAACGATCCATCACTGCGAGCCAGCAAAGTTTAGCTCTCCCCTGTTCATGATCCTGTAGTCATTAGCCTCTACCTGAGCGACCACAAGTTCATGAATACAGCCAACGGCCGGAACCCGTATTCATTAGACTTGATTTTAGCAATGAATACAGCCACACTCCAAGCCTCTAGAGCCAAATGAATACAGAGGCAGGGATATGGCACGAGTTGGTTACATTCGCGTTAGTTCGGTAGATCAGAATCTAGATCGTCAGCTTGACGGCGTTGCCTTGGACAAGGTGTTCACAGAGAAGCTTAGCGGTGCTACCACTGATCGACCCCAGCTTCAAGCAATGCTGGAGTACGTCCGGGAGGGTGATTTAATCCTTGTCCACAGTATCGACCGCTTGGCTCGCTCCTTAGCGGACCTGCTGAAGCTAGTGGAAGACCTGACCAAGCGGGGCGTACACATCCGCTTCAACAAGGAACAGCTTGAGTTCACTGGCGAAGACAATCCTACTCAGCACCTAATGCTGTCTATGATGGGTGCTGTGGCCCAATTTGAGCGAGCTATGATAAAGGACCGCCAGCGAGAAGGCATCGCAAAGGCCAAGCAACGAGGCGCCTACAAAGGCCGTACTAAGACAGTGGATGATGCAGCTATACGAGCAGCTATCGCTGGTGACGGCGTAACCAAGGGCTTGTCATTCCGTCAGGCTGCTGAGCAATTACGTGTAAGTCTGAGCACCATCCAGCGTGCGATGAAGGCTAGTACCTGACTTCACTTAATCCAAGCCACTACAATTGTTGAGATGAGATTATGGATGATGATAAAGCGGCCGCCCTAGCCGACACCCTGGAGCTGCTGCATCTGAATCATATCGCTCTAAGGGCTTCAGTGGAGGAAGTCAGTACCTGGATACGACAGCGGGGCAGCGTGAACGTCCACCATAACGTGATGGCGACGCTAGACGCGCTGGACACTAATTCGGAAGCAATAGCTTCAGCGATAGAACGGCTGCGACCATAACAAATTACTGCGTCTGCCATATTTTGAAATTAGCGCCACTAGTGGCGATAGCATATAGCCAAGGCTCTTAACACCGGCCGCCAGATGAACCGTTACACTATAAAGAAGCAAGATGCATCTGATGCTGAAGCTCCTCGATTGTAAGCGCTGGTACTGAGCGATGAAGCATCGCGTGACAATTAGGGCAAACCGGACGCAGATCCTGCTCTGGGTCCAGATGGTACTCTCCGCCGATCTCCGATAAGGGTTTCAGATGATGAACATGTATGAAGTCCTTCCCAAGCCCTCCATAAACCCTTTCAAAGTCAAAGCCGCATACAAAGCATCGCCAGCCCCAATGATTTACACACCTTAATCGAGCCCCTCGATCCCTCTCATACACTTTTACTGACTTAGTTGAAACCGCACCCTCTACCACAGTGGTGTAACCTGCGATCTGCCCACTACCCCTAGACAAATTAGAATTGAAACTCCACACCACTTTCACAGGACTTGAATCAAATCTATCCGATGCTATTGCTGCACCAGCAAATATAAAAGGATCCTGATTATTTGAACGGTAGAATATGAAGACCTGCCCTTGCCGACTGAGAAGCCGCTTGATAGAGGGATGCTCTAACTTTGAACCACCCTTGCCATACCAGACTAATTGATCACCAATGAAATGGTTATCATAGTCATGCCCAGTCCTTCCAACACTACCTACGTTACAGAATACAAAATAGTTCCCGGCATGCTGAACGTAACCAGTGAACCAGTCACCCCCAGATGGATGAGGATCCAACCCGAGCACCGTAAAGATGTCCGATCTTGAATACTTTTGCCCCACACTGAACAACAACTTCAATGAGCTAACTTCTTGAGTGGAATCGGCCACCGAGCAAACACCGGCTCCCAAGCCTTGGCCAACGACTCTGTACTCAGCCTTGACAAGCCGGTCCTCTGCACGAGAGAGCAGTTGCTGATCAAAGAATTTAGCCCATTGACTCTCAAGAATAACTGCCTCGATTGAAAGATCAAGCCTACCCTCAATCCAAAGCCTTTTGAAACCCTCAGACAGCGTGCCTTTGGAGAGCAGTGATATTGCTGTCCTATAGCCCCCTATCGAACCGAGCATTTTCAAAAAGTCATTAGGCTTGTACTTAACAGCCTGATAAGCTTCTGCGGCCTTATCTCGCAAGAAGGCAGTAAATACTTCGTCTTCCGCAGCAGTCATTGACATAAACTACTCCCTTCAATTGCTCGCCCTACGAACTCCATCTCTACGTCCTCGCGACGATTCCACTCTAGTAGCACCAAGTGCCGACCATCACCAACAAAATCCCAACTCGGCCTCAACCTGTCATACAACAGTTAGAGCCAAACCCCGCACGCAAGTAGATTGACCAGTACCAAAGACTCTGAATAACGCCAAGGGAGGACTGAATAAAGGGCTAAATCCTCCGCTCACATGATCCATGCGCATCAGTTTAATTCCTCGCCCCCTTCATTATGCCTCCGCAACAAGCATTACTGAGGGAGGAGAGGAACCAGTCAGTCCCTTGTTATGTCTATGACATGCTCCGGCAGGAATACCACTTGATCCCCATGCCGAAGATCATTCTGCTCATCCGAACAAACAGGTTGATTTACAAGCCTACCCAATATATATGGGCCAGAGTAACCTGTAACCTCAACCCACATCCGCTCACAGAATAGATCATCATCTTCATTCTCATCGAGAAGAGAGAACTCAAACTGAAGCTTGACGGCATCGCCCAATTTTAAGTTATACCTCTCCGATACTTCCGGAATAATAAATGTCTTGGGGGAGCGCTCACTACTCGCGGCTCCACTCAATAGATGCCATCCCTCCATATCTAATACGGCCAACCGGTGCACAGGCAACGTATTACTTACAACAGTTGAAACTGCTGCAAACGATGGACGAAGCCCAATTGGAGGTGGTTTTAAAGCCGGCTCTTTAAATATCGCACGCAGTAGATCTTCAATCCGCTGATCTTGCACACCGTCATCTCGCATGTCGATGGCGTAGATTCCTGAAAACTGGGGAGGGACTGAGCAATCAGAACCTGGTGTAAACTCACCATCTCGGATAATAGGAATGAATCGCTCTCGCTCCAGACCTGCAGCAATACGCCCTGTGATTATCTGCTGCTCATACCCCACTCCACCAGCCCGCAGTAAAGACTTCCTGCTGTAATCCTTAGTGCAAATAACTAAAGCGAAGTCACAACCCTGCGCCTCCACTTCCATAAACTGAGTCAGGCTTTGCCCAGGGGATATATGCCATTGGTCTAGCCTTACATTCACACCATTCATGGTCAGCCTTTCAGCCAACCCGCGCACCCACTCTTTATGAGTGTCACTTTCCCATGAATAGGATATAAATACTTGGGGAGCAACTTCTACATCAGTCATTCACGCTTCCTCTGCCATCGTGAAGTACCAAATCCGCCACATGAGAGGGCGAAGCGTTTGGCCTAACAACAGAAGTATATTCGATGACACTATAACTTCCGCTACAATCAAAATTCAAATATCACCCTGAATATCAACCATTCCAAGATTGCCCCCTGGTTAATTTAATACACAGGTATCCAGCCGGCTGACTGGTAGCTAGCCCAGACCTTAGTACCAACATAGCTTGCGAGCCCAGCAATAAGCAATATATTGCGCCAGTGATAATGCAACACCGACTTACGAATAAAACTTAAGCCGACCGAGCGATGAGCCTCAATATCCTCAGACTCATCCGCATCCAAAGCCTGGGCGTTAGCGAACATCACCGCAATCTTGGCTTCAATTCTCCAGAAGCCGAAGGCTGCACTACTTGCAAATGTAAGCAGGCTGACGAGTAACATTGTTTCCTCGTTCAGCCCGAGTGGTGCGTATGGATTAGTCTGTGCAAGGTACGCACATATAGCAAGTGTGGCGCCGAGGATAAATTGATCGAGCTTGTTAGACGCGTCGATTTGCATCATCCCAAGCTGATCTGCGCGCTCATTATCGCTAGCCATAAGCATCCTTCACAATCAGACACAGAAGCTAGAGCACCCAGAACAGCAGAGTACCGCTAGCTGCGTCTTGTTAGACAAAGATTCAACAGAATCGACTAAGCGCAACAGGAGCATGCTGGGATGGCCTACAATCTCTTAAGGGTAACCATGCACTGCTACCCTTCAAGATCTCGAACGGCACAAGTCCAGTGCCGACCCTGACAACAGGTAAACGCAGCCAGGAGCCTTAGTTCCAGCGCTACTTAGTCTGCTTATCGCCCTTAGCTTCCATGAATGCTGCGAAATCGGCAAGCGATACTCCCAGCCACCCTTTGCCATTCTTGGGCGACCAAAGCACACCGCTAGGCTTGACTCGAATATGGCCTACAACCTTACCTTCAGAGTCGACAATTTCATGGTCTTCGAATTTACGCGGGCGGAACGAGTTAACTGCCATACATTCTTCCTTGGTGGACCTTAACAGGCAGCTGATTCTATGGCACCCGACATCATCGTGCCACCACCATAAACCATTGATTCGGGAGGCCTGTATCGTACTCATGCCAACACCCCACATCGCGGTGGCGTCGAGCAGGTAGGAAAGCTAATACGCCGCTCATGGCGCACCACTCAGGTTCACTACGGCACTGGTCCATTTCGATAATTAAGAGCGAGAAATCTTCTATAATTCAAGGACTTGCGTAATTGAGATAGCCCCACCAGCCACCTCCAATATCCGCTTGCTAAACGACTCATCTCGACTGCCCTCTCCCACCTCTCAAACCATCACAAGCCGGTTGCGCCCCCCTGAAGAACTCATTGAGTAGCCGTGCGAAGGCATGAGCCAGAACTGCTGCCCCCTAAGAACGGTGCAAGAGCGCCTACCAGAGAGTCCTATAGCCTTCTCAGAACATCCACTTAGCTGATACATTTCCTATTCACTCCCTTGGGAAAGGGCGGTGAATTACGTGGTTTCCAGACGATTTGCTTGGCTTTTGCTGTACATCGACTACCCGGCGGACAACAACAAGATGAGCTGGCAGGACATGCTGGCCTGGCTGCGCAGCAAGCGCTGGCAGTCGCTGGGCTTTGGCGGCATCACCTACCTGGCACTGATGATCCCAGGGGTGAACGTGCTGATGATGCCGGCGGCGGTGGCCGGGGCTACATTGTTCTGGGTGCGGGAGCGTAACTGACTGCCGAGGTGTACCCGCCCCCCTGTAGGAGCAGCCTTGTGCTGCGAAGAGGCCATTGCAGCCGAAGATAATCTTCAGCCTTACCGGCCTCTTCGCAGCACAAGGCTGCTCCTACAAGATGAGGCGGCAGCCTGAGTGATGGTGAAAGACATTGGGTCCACCAAAAGGCAGACCAAATCTGCTTGGGGCTCTACTGCCCCAACCGGCTGGAAAACTGCCCCACCACATCCACCACCCGCTTCGCCCCGTCCTGGATCTCGACAATCACGTTGCCCGTCTCATCGGCCAGCGCCAGTCCCTGCTCGGCCTGGCGCTTGCTGGTGTCGATGATCTCCACCGCCGCCTGCGCCAGTTGCTCGTTCTGCTTTACTACCCGGGCAATTTCCTCGGTAGCGGTGCTGGTGCGCGAAGCCAGCTGGCGCACTTCGTCGGCAACCACGGCAAAACCTCGCCCTTGCTCGCCCGCGCGGGCCGCTTCAATGGCCGCGTTAAGGGCCAGCAGGTTGGTCTGCCCGGCAATGTCGCTGATGGTCTTGATGATCGACCCGATCACCCGTGACTGGGTGTCCAGCGCCTGGATGCCCTCCGCCGCCTCTTGCATCGAGGCCTCAAGGCCGCGCATCACACTGACGGTCTGGGTGACCACCTCGGTGGCCTTGCGCGCGCTGACATCGGTACCCAGCGAGGTGCTATAGGCGACATCTGCCGCCTGGGCCACGGCCTGCTCCTGGTTGACCTGGTCGGTGATCACAGTGGCGAACTTGACCACCTTGTACAGCACATCGTGGGCATCGAAGATCGGGTTGTACGAAGCCTCCAGCCAGATTACCCGGCCATGGGCATCGATACGCTTGAAACGTTCGGCAACGTATTCACCCCGGCGCAGCTTGTCCCAGAACGCCTGATAGCCGGCCGAGTGAACCTCCTCCGGCTCGCAGAACATACGGTGGTGCTTGCCGCGAATCTGCTCAAGGCGATAACCGACTGTGGCCAGGAAACGCTCGTTGGCAGTGAGGATGGTGCCGTCGAGGTCGAACTCGATCACTGCAGTAGAGCGCATCAGCGCCTTGATCAGGCTTTCGTGCTCACGAGACGTCTCAATGGTGCGGGTCAGGTCGCTGGAGTGCAGCGTGAAGTACTTGATGCGCCCCTCGCTGTTCTTTACCGGCTGCAGGATCGACCGCAGCCAGGCTTCCTGGCCGTTGCCACGCAGCAGACGGAAGGCGCCGTTCAAATGCTCGCCACGGCTGATCGCGCTCTTCATGCGTTGGTAGAAATCCAGCGACTTCACATGGGCTGGGACGATGTCCTCGATGTTGCGCCCAAGCAATTGATCGGAACGGTAGAGCATTTCGCTCTCGAAGTTGCCGTTGACCATCTCGATCCGTCCCTGTGGGTCGAGTTGAAGTACCAGCATCTCGCTGTCGAGACTACTCTTGACCTGTTCCACGGACATCAGATCTTCGCGCAGCTGCCGGATTTCTTGCTTGAGCTTGCTGTTGAACATCACCGCACTCCTGGAGCGCATCACCTAGTCGAATGCATCTTCATCGGCTGCCGGTTGCACCTTCTTGAGCACCGCGCAACGAAATATTCATAAAGGCAAAAGCGTCAGCGGTCAGGCGTCATCTGTACGTCACATTGCAGTCACATTGGCGCAACCCGGCAGGCGGAAACTTTTTGTCATGAATACACCCGCCATACGCATTACCTTGGTCAGCGAAACCTTCCCACCCGAAATCAACGGCGTGGCCAACACCCTTGGCCGCCTTGGCGAAGGGCTGCTTCAGCGCGGCCATGAGGTGGAGGTGGTGCGCCCGCGCCAAGCCGGCGAAGCCCCCGTGCACAACGACCCGTACCTGATGCTCTGCCGTGGCTGGGCGCTGCCTGGTTACCCCGGTTTGCAGTGGGGCGAGGTGTCGATGCACAAGTTGTTGCGCCGCTGGCGGCGGCAGCGCCCGGATGTGCTGTACATCGCCACCGAGGGGCCGCTGGGGCTCAGCGCACTGCGCGCGGCCAGGCGCCTGGGAATCGCGGTCGTCAGCGGCTTCCACACCAACTTCCCGCAGTACTCCGGCCAGTACGGCCTGGGTTTGCTGGCACGCTTGCTCACCCACTACCTGCGCTGGTTCCATCGGCGCACGGCAATCACCCTGGTGCCCAGTGTCAGCCAGCGCCTGGAGCTTGAGCGCCGTGGTTTCGAGCGCCTGGAACTGCTCGCTCGGGGTGTCGATGCGTGCCTGTTCAACCCGGCCCGGCGAAGCCAGGCGTTGCGCGAAAGCTGGGGGCTGGGCCCGGACGATCTCGCCGTGCTGCATGTCGGGCGGCTGGCGGTGGAAAAGAACCTTGGCTTGCTGCGGCCTTGCCTTGAGGCACTGCAGACGACTTATCCACAGAAGCGCCTGCGCCTGATCATGGTGGGTGACGGCCCGCAGCGCGCCGCCCTCCAGCAGCAGATGCCGGATGCCATGTTCTGCGGCGCCCAGCGCGGCGAGGTGCTGGCCGAGCATTACGCCAGCGGTGACCTGTTCCTGTTCCCGAGCCTGACCGAAACGTTTGGCAATGTGGTGCTCGAAGCCATGGCTTCGGGGTTGGCGGTGGTTGCCTATGACGAGGCGGCGGCTGCGCAGCATATTCGCCATGGCCACAGCGGGGCGCTGGCCATGCCGGGGGACCAGGCGGCGTTTGTCGATGCGGCTTGCTGGCTGCTGGAGGAAGAGGAAACCTTGCGCCGTGTGCGCCTGAATGCGCGGCAGCATGCCAGCCGCCAGGGCTGGCCGGCGATTGTCGAGCAGTTTGAGGGGTATCTCGATGCGGCCCGGAACCAGGCTGCAGCCTCACCCGCTTCGCGGCTGGGTGCTACGCGATCTGTGTAGGAGCGGCCTTGTGCCGCGAATGGGCCGCATAGCGGCCCCGGATCTCGATGTCAAAGCCATCGAGGGGCCGCGTTGCGGCCCATTCGCGGCACAAGGCCGCTCCTACAGGGACCGCGCAAGACTTTCAGGCCAGTGCTTTTTCGATTGCCTGCACCACCGCCGGGTCATCCGGCGCCGTGCGCGGCGAGAAGCGCGCCAGCACCCGCCCGTCCTTGCCAACCAGAAACTTCTCGAAGTTCCAGCTGATGTCGCCAGGGAACTCAGCCCCTTCGCCCGCCAGCAGGCGATACAACGAATGGCGTTGCGGCCCGTTGACTTCCAGCTTGCCCCCCAGCGGGAAGCTCACCCCGTAGTTGAGGCTGCAGAATTCCTGAATTTCCTTTTCGCTGCCCGGCTCCTGCCCGGCAAACTGGTTGCATGGCAGGCCAAGCACGTTGAAGCCCTTGGCCTTGTAAACCTGGTAGAGGTTTTCCAGAGCCTTGTATTGCGGCGTGAGACCACATTTGGAGGCAACGTTGACCACCAGCACCACTTGGCCCTTGAACGGTGCGAGGGGCAGCTCCCCGCCGTTCAGCGCGTCCAGTTTCAGGTCGTGAAATGCACTCATGATGACATCCCCTCTCAGGTTCCCGGTTGCCGCGCGGGCGAATTCCGCCCAATAAAAAGGCGCCCGTCCAAACCGTCCACCTCCCGTAGGAAGGCAAATCGGCTTGCCCGAGCGCCTGGCGACTTTCTGAGCTTAGCGCAGAAAATCAGTGGTGATGGCCACCTTCACCGTGGATGTGGCGGTGAGCGATTTCTTCTTCGCTGGCGTCACGCACGTCGACTACCTTGACCTGGAAGGTCAGGCGCTGGCCGGCCAGCGGGTGGTTGCCGTCAACGGTGACGTCGTCGCCGTCGAGGTCGCGGATAGTGACGATCTGCATCTGGCCGTCCGGTGCCGAAGCGTGGAACTGCATGCCTACTTCCAGCTCGTCAACGCCTTCGAACAGGCTGCGGTTCAGGGTGCTGACCAGCTCGGCCAGGTATTCGCCGTAGGCGTCTTCCGGCTCGATGGAAACGTTCAGCTCGTCACCGGCCTGTTTGCCTTCCAGGGCTTTTTCCAGGCCCGGGATGATGTTGCCGGCACCGTGCAGGTAGACCAGCGGCGCGCCACCGGCGGAGCTGTCGATGGTCTCCCCGGCGTCGTTGGTCAGGGTATAGTCGATGGAGACAGCCTTGTTGGCGGCGATCAGCATGGGGCAAGACCTTTTGCAAAAGTATGTAGAGCGGACAAGTGTAACCAAGCCATCGTCCGATTGCGAACGCACTGCGGACGAGCAGCGGCCCATCAGTCGGATCACCGGCTTCCATCAGGACGAAGAAGGCCACTGGGTGGCCGAGCTGTCTTGCGGCCATACCCAGCACCTGCGCCACCAACCGCCGTGGCAGGCACGCCCCTGGGTGCTCGACCCGGCGCAACGCGCGCAGCGCATCGGCCAGCCTTTTACGTGCGGCTGGTGCGCGCAAGGGGTCGATAGCGCTACCCTTGGCCGTTAATTTCTTGCACCGCTTATTTCGAGAAGCACGCATGCAGACATTTTTCATTGCGCCGACCGACTTCGGTGTCGGCCTGACCTCCATCAGCCTCGGCCTGGTGCGCACCCTGGAGCGCGCCGGCCTGAAGGTCGGTTTTTTCAAGCCGATTGCCCAACCCCACCCGGGTGACACCGGCCCTGAACGCTCGACAGAACTGGTGGCGCGCACCCACGGCATCAAGCCTCCCGTGCCACTGAGCCTGGCCCAGGTCGAGCGCATGCTCGGCGACGGCCAGCTGGACGAATTGCTCGAAGAAATCATCCGCCTCTACCAGCAAGCCTGCGTCGGCAATGACGTGGTGGTGGTCGAGGGCATGGTGCCCACGCGCCACGCCAGCTACGCGGCTCGGGTCAACCTGCACCTGGCCAAGAGCCTGGATGCCGAAGTGATCCTGGTATCGGCCCCGGAAAACGAAGTGCTCAGCGAATTGTCCGGCCGGGTTGAACTGCAGGCCCAGCTGTTCGGCGGCCCACGCGACCCGAAGGTACTCGGGGTAATCCTCAACAAGGTGCGCACCGACGAAAGCATGGCGGATTTCGCCACCCGCCTGCGCGAGCACTCGCCCCTGCTACGCGGCAACGACTTCCGCCTGCTCGGCTGCATCCCCTACCAGCCCGAGCTGAACGCCCCACGCACCCGCGACGTGGCCGAGCTGCTCGGCGCCCAGGTGCTCAACGCCGGCGACTACGAGCAGCGGCGCATGAGCAAGATCATCATCTGCGCACGCACCGTGGCCAACACGGTGCCGCTGCTGACGTCGGGTACCCTGGTGGTCACCCCGGGCGATCGCGACGACATCATCCTCGCTGTCAGCCTGGCCGCCATCAATGGCGTACCGCTGGCCGGGCTGCTGCTGACCAGCGACAGCAAGCCGGACACGCGCATCCTCGGCCTGTGCCGCGGCGCGCTGCAGGCCGGCCTGCCGATCCTGTCGGTCAGCACTGGCTCGTACGACACCGCCAACCAGCTCAATTCGCTGAACCGCGAAATCCCGGTCGACGACCGCGAGCGCGCCGAGTTCATCACCGACTTCGTCGCCAGCCACCTCGATGCGGCCTGGTTGCACCAACGCTGCGGCACCCCGCGCGAGATGCGCCTGTCGCCAGCGGTGTTCCGCTACCAGCTGATTCAGCGGGCGCAGCAGGCCAACAAGCGCATCGTCCTGCCAGAGGGTGCCGAGCCGTTGCTGGTGCAGGCCGCAGCCATCTGCCAGGCGCGCGGCATCGCTCGCTGCGTGCTGCTGGCCAAGCCCGAAGATGTCGAGGCGGTGGCACGCGCCCAAGGCATTACCCTGCCGCCTGGCCTGGAAATCCTCGACCCCGAGCTGATTCGCGGGCGCTACGTGGAGCCGATGGTCGCGCTGCGCAAGAGCAAGAACCTCAACGCACCAATGGCCGAGCAGCAACTGGAAGACCCGGTGGTGATCGGCACCATGATGCTGGCCCTGGACGAAGTGGACGGCCTGGTATCGGGCCTGGTGCACTCCACCGCCAACACCATCCGCCCGGCCCTGCAGTTGATCAAGACCGCGCCGGGCTCCAGCCTGGTGTCGTCAGTGTTCTTCATGCTGTTCCCCGAGCAGGTGCTGGTGTACGGCGACTGCGTGATGAACCCACACCCGAGCGCTGCCGAACTGGCGGAGATCGCCCGGCAGAGTGCCGAGTCGGCGCAGGCCTTCGGCATCGCGCCGCGGGTGGCGATGATCAGTTATTCAAGCGATTCGGCCAGTGATGAAGAGGTCGGGAAAGTGCGCGAGGCGACACGCCTGGCACAGGGTGCAGCGCAGCAGCTGCTGATTGACGGGCCGCTGCAGTATGACGCGGCGGCCAACCCGGCGATTGCACGGGAACTGGCGCCGGATAGCCCGGTGGCCGGGCGTGCCACGGTGTTCGTGTTCCCTGACCTCAATACCGGCAATACCACGCACAAAGCGGTGCAACGCAGTGCCGACGGGGTCAGCCTGGGGCCGATGCTGCAGGGGTTGCGCAAGCCGGTGAACGACTTGCCACGCGGGGCTCAGGTTGACGATATCGTGCATACCATTGCCCTGACGGCGATTCAGGCCAGCGTGGTGCGCTAAAAGCTGGGGCTGCTTTGCAGCCCATTCGCGGCACAAGGCCGCTCCTACAGGGATCGTATAATGCCTGTGGGAGCGGCCTTGGGCCGCAAAGCGGGCCCGGGCATCAATCAGGGATATTGCTGAACCTGGCCTTGTTGCTGGTCATACTGCTGGCCCGGAATCGGCTTCAGGTTCACTTCCACCCGGCGGTTCTGCGCCCGGCCATTGGCGTCGGCGTTGCTGGCGATCGGCTGGTCCGGGCCCATGCCACGCACCGAGATACGCGAAGCATCCACACCCTGCGAGGTCAGGTAGGTGCTGACCGCCTGCGCGCGGCGCTGGGACAGGTCCATGTTGTGCTGGCGGCTGCCGGTGCTGTCGGTGAACCCGACCACTTCAATGGTGTTCTGGTTGAACTGCTTGAACGAGCCTGCGAGGTTGTTCAGCGGCGAGTAGAAGCTTGGGGCGATGTTGGCCGAGTCGGTGGCAAAGGTGATGTTGCCCGGCATGATCAGTTTGATCTGGTCGCCCTGACGCTGTACTTCCACGCCGGTGTTGGCCATCTGGGCGCGCAGTTCGGCCTCTTGCTTGTCGGCGTAGTAGCCATAACCCGCTGCTGCAGCACCTACCGCGGCGGCGCCGATCAGCGCACCCTTGCCACGGTTGTTGTGGTCGATGGCAGCACCGGCGATGGCGCCAGCCAGCGCGCCCAAGCCGCCGTATTTGGCAGTCTTGCTCATCCCCGTGGAGCCCTGCGCCTGACCCTGGTTGTCATAAGGGTTCTGGCCGGCACAGCCAGTCATCAGGGCAGCGGCAGTTGCGACGATAATCAGACGACGCATGGTGAACATGGACAAGCTCCTACTGAAATTCATAAATGCGGCAGATCACGAAGGGATCTATGCCAGCCTTGGATTGCATCGGCAATGAAAAATTCAATGAAAGTGCCTTCATGTGCACTCAGGCACGCACGAAAGGGTTTTCTCGCATCTCGTCACCCAGGCGGGTATCGGGCCCGTGGCCAGTCACCACAATGGCCTCTTCGTCCAGCCGGTACAGCCGCTCCTTGATGGAGCGCACGATAGCCCGCTGGTCACCCCCCCACAAATCGGTGCGGCCAATGCCACGGCGGAACAAGGTGTCGCCGGCGATCAGCAGTTTGGCATCGGCGAACCAGAAGCTCATCGACCCCGGGGTGTGGCCAGGCGTATGCAATGCCACGCCACAGCCACAGGCCAGCGCTTCGTCATCGCCCAGCCAGCGATCGGGTGCCGGTACCGGCGTGTAGGGAACGCCGAACATCTGGCACTGCATCTCCAGGTTGTCCCACAGTACCTGGTCGTCCTTGTGCAGGTGCAGGGTGGCGCCGGTCAGCGCCTTGAGCTTGCCCGAAGCAAGAAAATGATCGAAGTGCGCGTGTGTATGGATGATGCTCACCAGCGTCAGGCCGTGGGCCTGCAGGCGCGCCAGGATCTTCTCCGGGTCACCGCCTGGGTCGACGACGATGGCTTTCTTGGTCAGCGGGTCGCCAATCAGCGTGCAGTTGCACTGGAGGGGGCCTACGGGGAAAGTTTCGCGGATGAGGACAGGTGGGGTTTGGGTCATCATGAGCTCGAAAGCAAAGCCTGGGGTCTTTCAAGAGCGTGACAGGAAAATGGGGCGGGCGCACGTGGTTCATGCCTTGGGAGGTGTGGCGTCCATGAGATCGAGCGCCGCGCGGGCGGCGCTCGATCTCATGGACGCCACATATCTTAAGGCAGGAACAACCTGAACAACCCGCCCCCAAGCGCCCCGCCATTGGAGATCTCGATCCGTCCGCGCACCCCGCCGCTTTCATGCAGTGCCGCGATCCGCGCCGCAAAGTACAGGCCAAGGCCCGTGCTGCCGCTGGTCGAGTCGATGCCCTGGATGTATTCCTCCTGGCGCTCGAGCATGTGCTTTGGATAACCCGGGCCGTCATCGTTTACACAAATGGCCAGCTGGTTGTCGGCTTCTTCGATGGTGATCAGCAAGGCGTGCCCAGCGAAGCGGGTGGCGTTGGTGATGACGTTTGCAATCACCGAGGCCACCAGCTCGCGGTCGAAGAAGCCCAGCGGGTTGTCGGTGTCGATGCGCCAGGTGGCGAGGATGTCGTTGTGCTTGAGCACTTCCTGATGCGCCGCCAACTGGGCTTCGATGAAATCGTCCAGTTCGTGGTAGTCCGGGCACACCGGCAACTGGTTGATACCCAGTTTGTACAGGCCCAGCAACTGCACCAGCATGCCGTTGAGGTGGCGAAACTCGTGCTCCATGATTCCCTGCTCGGCACCACCACGCAGCTCTTCGGGCAAGCGCTCCATCCACTGGCTGTGGGACTGGATCAGCGCTGACAAAGAGCTTTTGAGGTCGTGCACGGTGGAGGCGATCACCGTGGAAAAATCCAGCCCCTGATTGTCTTGATTCATGCGCCGAACACTCGGATGTGCAGTTTGCGGTAACGGTCATAGCGATTGTCGCTGGCAGGGATACCGGCCACGCTGGTCAAGGCGTCCTGGCATTCCTGCATGATCGCGGGCTGAGGGTTTTCACCGCCAATGCGCAGCAGCGCCTGGGCGGTGTTAAGGGCGATGCTGATGTTTTTCGGCTGCATACCCAGCGCCTTGCGGAACATCTGCAACGCCTCGCCAAGCTGCCCTCCCTGGTAACTGCGCACACCCTGGCGATTGAGGGTGACCGCTTCGGTAATGGCGTTGAGCACGCTGGGGTCGTCCGTCAGCTTGCCCACTTTCTCCATGACCTTGGGGTCATCGCCATAACTTTCCACACAGCTCTTCAGCACGCCGAGGGCGGCGGCTTCCTGCCCCATTGCCTGCAACTGTGCGGCAACGGTCAGGGCCGAATCGACCGAGAAGAACTGGTTCATCTTGTCCAGGCGCTGGATCGCCTGTTCGGTCAGCTTGCCGGCCGTTTCCGGGTCGCCCGCCTGTTGCAGGCTGGCGGCCTTCATCATCCGCGCACGTACCTGCAAGCCTTGGTCCTCGGGGTTTTCCTTGGCCACCTCGCTGAGCGTGGTGTTGATTTCGACCCGGGTACGGGCGTCCAGGCCAAAGCCTGCGTTCTTGCTCATCAGCGCCTGCACCAGGCCAAGGTTGTTTTCAGCATCCTTGTAGCGCGAGCTCTGCCCCTGGTTCACCGCATGGCGGAACGCCTTCGACGCGCTCTCGAAGTCTTCGTTTTCCAGCGCCAGCTTGCCCAGCGTCGACTGCCGACGTACCGACAGTGGCGACAGCCGCACGGCTTCTTCAAGCAGGTTTTGCGCGCGCCGGGTATCGCCCTGGGCCACCAGCACCTCGGCCATGCCGTCGTACAGGCCGGGCATGATCGGGAACGCCTTGAGCGCCTGCTCGTACACACCCTGGGCCTGGGCATTCTGGCCACGCTTGTGCATCAGGGCGCCCAGCGCGGCGTACACCCAAGGCTGCGGGCGGCTGGCCAGGATGGCCTTGAGGAACTTTTCCAGTTCCTCGAAGCGGTTGAGGTTACGCAGGGCATCGGCCCGATAACGCAGGCACAGCGGTGCCAGGCGCGGGTCTTTCTTGCACAGCTCGGCACAGGCGGCCAGCACTTCGGCCGGGCGATTGCGGTCCAGCGCCTGCAAAATCGGCTTTAGCAACGTCTTGCGCTGGAACAGTTTCTCGACGCGCTGGGCCAGGCCTACGCGGTTGAACGGTTTGGTCAGGTAGGCATCGGGCTCGTGCTCGATGGCGCTGAGGACAATGGCCTGGCTGCTTTCGGCCGTGACCATGATGAACACGCACTCATGGCTGATGTGCTTGTCGATGATCAGGTCTTCGAGCACCTGCTGGCCGTTCTTCTTGCCGTCGCCCAGGTGGAAGTCCTGCAGGATGAAGTCATAGCGCTTCTGCGCGCACATGCGCAGCGCCTGCTCGCCGCTGTCGGCGGTGTCCACGTCGCGCACGCCCAACTCGCGCAGCATGGAACGGGTCGACGTGCGAAAGTCGGTAAAGTCGTCGACGATCAGAAAGCTTTTTTGCCCGTACTGCAGCATCAACACGACCTGCCTTGGAATGATTGAAAAATCGCGCGAGGCGATGCCACCGATCGCTGTATCGGCAGCTGGTCGGGAAAGATGAGGGTAGAGCATCACCGGCCACAATCCATGGCCTCAGGCCATCACTTTAGCGGGCAATGACCTGCAGGGCCAGTATCACGCCAGCACCCCCAGGGATTTGGCCTTGGCAACCGCCTGGGTACGCCGCTCAACGCCCAGCTTGCTGTTGATGTGGCTGGCGTGGGTCTTCACGGTGTGCAGGGAAATGAACAGCCGCTCGCTGATCTGCTGGTTGGAGCAGCCCTGGGCAATCAGTTCGAGCACGGCCAGCTCGCGGCCGCTCAGGGCTTCTCCGGTGCCGGTGGTGGCGCTTCGCTGCTGCGGCAGGCGCTTGAGCAATTCCGCCTGAACCGGGCAGGACGAACCTGCCTGCAATTGCTCAGAAAGCCAGTGCGGGTGCTTTTCCAGCAGCGGCTGGAACGGTTGCAGCACGCCGCCATGAGCGGATGCCAGCAGGCTTGGCAGCAATTGCGCGGCCTGCCCCTCCCGGCCTTCGTCCAGCAGCAGGGAAAGCCATTGGCACAGGGCGCTGACGGTGAGCAGCATGCCGCCACTGGCCTGGCCACACTCAACCAGCCTTGCCAGGCGTTGTACGGCGTCGTCACCGCGTAACTGGATGCGCTCCAGCAGCGCCTGCTGCAACGCAATGTGCAACGGCAGCAGCGGGTGGAACTCCGGTGCGGCTGCCGGCTGCTCGCCGCCGTAGGTCTGGCCCAGGCGCAGCAGCCAGGACTCGGCCAGGTCGGTACGCCCCTGGGCCAGCCACAGTTCGCATTTGATCAGGGTAATCATGGCCAGGTAGTAGACCGGGGGCACGTCCCAGATATGCATCAGGCGCTCGGCCTCGGCCAATTCGGCAAAAGCCTCCGAAAAGTGCCCTTCCCGGCCATCGAGCGTAGCAATTACGCAATGGCCGATAAGCACACTGATATCCCGGCAGGCCCGCGCCTCGCCCAGCCCCGCGCGCAAACGCGCACGGCCCTGGGCCGGCTGCAGGCGCGAGACCAGCAGGTAACCTTCGTAAAGCGTCAGGCGCGCGCGCACCGCATACAGCCGCTGCGCCGAAAGCCCTTGCAGGCGCTGAAGCCCTTGGCGCACTTCGTCCAGTGCGCGCAACACCTCGCCACGGGCATGCAGCACCCGCGCACGGTCGTAATGGGCCAGCGCCTCGAACAACGGGTTGCCAACCCGCTGGGCCAGCTCCAGGGCTTCGCGGTTCCAGCCTCGGGCCCGCCAGAAGTCGCCGTCGGCAATGGCCAGGTTGGACAGCGTCGACAAACACACCAGGCGTTGACCATAACGCTTGCTCGGCAGGCTCTGCAGCGCTTCGCCGCAATAGGCCAAGGTGCGTTCGCGGTCGCCACGGCCGCGGGCAATGACCCCACTCAGCGCCAGCCACTGGGCCAGCATCGACTTTTGCGCGGTGGCCGAAGGCGCGGGCAGAAAGCGGCTGAGGTAGCCGGCCAGTTCCTCGGCGGCGTCCAGCTGGCACGCCAGCCCCAACGCCCAGCTGTACAGCACGATCAAGCGTGGCGTGCTGATCAGCAGGCTGTCGGGCAGGTCCATCTTCCAGCGCAGCAGCATGCCGACGTTCTGTTCAGCCAGCAGTTGCTCCTCGGACAGGCTCTGCACCAGGTCGGCAGCGACATCGAGGTGGCCGGCACGCAGCGCCTGCTCCACCGCCTCGTCCAGCAGGCCCTGCTTTTCAAACCAGCGACAGGCACGCAGTTGCAAACCGGCAAGTGGTTCGCTGGCCTGCCGGCTGCGCAGCAGGTCGGAGAACAGGTGGTGGTAGCGGAACCAGTGGCCATGCTCGTCCAGCGGCACCAAAAACACTTGGTGCGCCTGCAGGAAACGCAGCACAGCTGCGCTGTCCTGGCGGCCACGCAGGGCGTCGCACAACGGGGCGCAGAAGCGCTCCTGGCAGGCCGTGTCGTACAGGAACGCCTGTACGTCAGCGGGCAGCATGTCGATGACTTCTTCAAGCAGGTAGTCGCGGATCAGGCCTTCGCCGCCATGTAAGGCCTGGGGCAAGGCTTGCTCGTCCGCCGACTCGCTGGCTGCCAGTTGCCAGAAACGCAAACCGGCCACCCAACCGTCGCTGCGCTGGATCAGGTTATCCAGTGCCTGGCCGCGCAGGGCCGTTGGCTGCCGGCCGATCACCGCCAGCGACTCTTCGTCGGTGAGGCGCAAATCCTGTTCGTTCAGTTCGACAAGCTGGCGCGACAGCCGCAAGCGCGCCAGGTGCCAATCCGGGCGCTGGCGGCTGGTAACCAGCAACACCAGGCCGGCGGGCAGGTGGTTGAGGAAGAACTGCAGGCAGCGGTCGAGCACCGGCCCCTGGGCCAGGTGATAGTCGTCCAGTACCAGCAGCAAAGGGGTATCGGTTTGCAGGTACAGCGCCAGCTCGTCGAGCAGGCCGTCGATCCACTCCTCGAAGGCGAACGGCTGGTGGCGCTGGCGCATTTTCAGCAAGCCCATGGCCTGCCCGCCCAGTGCCGGGCAGTACTGCTGCAGGCCTTCGAGCAGGCGTTCAAGAAAGCGGCCTGGGTCGGCATCACGCTGGCTCAGGCCCAGCCACAGGCTACGCCAATGCTCGGGCAGCGCTTCGCAAAATTCGATGGCCAGGGAGCTTTTGCCGAAACCCGCCGGGGCATTGACCAGCAACAGCCGGCCACCCAACCCGGCTTGCAGACGCTGACACAGGCGCAAGCGCGGCACATGGCCGTCCGGCAGCGGCGGCCGGAAGAAACGCCCGTCCAGCAGGCCCAGGGCTTGGCTGGCAAATCCATGTGTACGGGACAAATCTGTCATGGCCGGCTCGTTCTGGGTGGAGGACTTCGGCGATATGGATGCTTGCGAGACTAGCCGGTAACGCAGCGCATTTGAAGATGATGGGCGCAATTGCCCCGGAAAAGACTGCGACAAAAAGCAACATGGCAGATGGACAGGGGGCTGGGGCGGGGGTTTGGGTGGGTATTCAGCAGATTTATCGCCCGCTCACACAGGGATTGCACAGCTTTCAAGGCCAGTGCAGTAGCGGTAGGAGCAGCCTTGTGCTGCGAAGAGGCCATTGCAACCGAAGATAGTCTTTAGCCTTACCGGCCTCTTCGCAGCACAAGGCTGCTCCTACAGGGCCTGTGTTTGACTGGAAATTATCGCCGGAGCAGTAAACAGAAACGCCCCGGGCAGGCCGGGGCGTTCTGGGGATCACACGGAGCGAAGGGTTGTCAGATCAACGAATACCCGACTGGCGCAAAGCCGCAGGCTGGAAGTCCGCCTTGCTGGCACTGAAGCCGAAGTCGTAGGCACGCTTCTCTTCGTTTTTCATGCCCAGGGCCAGGTAACGACCCGACTGCAGGTCGTAGATGGTTTCCAGGGTGTACCAAGGCACCTCTTTGTTGTAATACGGCTGGGAATGGGCTTCGGACACGCGCCACAGCTGGCCACGGCCGTCGTACTGGTCGATCACTGCGGCCTGCCAGGTGTCCTCATCGATGTAGAAGTCCCGCTTGGCGTAGATGTGCCGCTGGCCCGGTTTCAGGGTTGCGACCACGTGCCAGACGCGGCGCAGTTCGTAACGGGACAGGTCCTGGTTGATGTGCCCGGCCTTGATGATGTCGGCGTACTTCAGCTTGGGGTCATCCAGCTTGAAGGCGTTGGAGGCGATGTACAGCTCCTTCTTGCCTTCCAGCTTCCAGTCGTAGCGGTCTGGCGCACCGTTGTACATGTCCAGGTTGTCCGAGGTACGCAGGCCGTCGGCGGCGGTACCCGGGCCGTCGTACGACACTTGCGGCGCCTGGCGTACGCGACGCTGGCCGGCGTTGTAGATCCACGCCTTGCGCGGCTCCTTCACCTGGTCGAGGGTTTCGTGCACCAGCAGCACGGTCCCGGCCAGGCGCGCTGGCGCGGTCACTTCCTGCTTGAAGTAGAACAGGATGTTGCCTGGGTTGTTCGGGTCGTAATCCTTCATCCTGTCGCGGAAGACGAACTGGTCGGAGAAGTAAACCGGGCTGAAAGAGCCGTTCTGCTGTGGCGTGGCCTGGATCACCAGGCGGCTGACACTGCCCCCCCGGTAACGGGTGATGTGGTTCCAGATCACTTCCAGGCCGGTTTTCGGGATGGGGAACGGCACTGCCGTGTTGAAGTTGTTCAAACCGTTGCCGCCTTCCGTCAGCGTGGTCTGGGTGGCGTTTTTCTTGATGGCGGCGAACACGTCCGCAGGTACCGTGGAGCCGCGATGGGTTTTGAATACAGGGATCTTGAAGGTGTCCGGGTAGCGCTTGAGCATGGCCATCTGGCCCGGCGAAAGCTTGTCCTTGTACTGCTCGGCGTTTTGCGCAGTGATGGTGAACAGCGGCTTTTCACTACCATACGGGTCGGCCAGGAAACCCTTGCCGTCGACGCTGCCCGCACTCTTCGACAGCGGCTCCCAAGGGCCGATCGAGCCATCGGCGTTGCCGGCCTTTTCAGCCCCCATCGGGGTCAGGGTACTGCCCAACTTGGCCGCCTCGTCAGCGGATACCGCAGCCATGACGCTGGTCGCCAGCAGGGACAGGCCCAGTACACCGGCTTGCAGCAGACTTCTGGTCTTGTTCATGTCGTGTCGTCCTGGATCTGTATGCTTAGAAGTTCACGCCGAAGCTGAGCGCGACGAAGTCACGGTCATCCACGGTGCTGTACTTGCCATCGAAGAAGTTGGTGTACGACAGGCTCGCCGTGTAGGTGTTCTGGTACTCGGCGTCCAGGCCCAGGCTGACTGCCTTGCGGCCTTCCTCGAAGTTGGCACCAGGGCCGGGCGAGTAGCCGGAAACGTCATGCGACCAGGCCACACTGGGCTTGAGGTTGACCCCGGCGAAGACGTCGTTGTAGTCCCAGATGACCCGTGCGCGGTAACCCCAGGAGGTACTGGTGGTGTAGCCGTCGTTTTCGCATTTACGATTCAAGTTGGTGGTGGATGCCCCAGCACCTGCGCCGGCGATGGTGCTGGCATTGAGTGCCTGGCAGGTGTCCGCACCGCCAGTGGCAGGCAGCGGGCCTGGCCCGAAGACCGGGTCACGGCCATAGCGGGTCTCGCGGGCGTTTTCCAGGCCGCCAACGTGGGTTACCCCAACTTCGCCCACCACAGTCATGCGGCTGGCACCCATTACCTGGTCGAAGAAGTGCGTCAGCGTGGTCTGGAACTGGGTGATTTCCTTGCGACGGTAGCCGTGCAGGTCTTGGCCGGGGGTACCGGAGAGCAGCGAAGCGTTGGTCAGTGCGCCACCAATCGGACGCACGCCCGAGAACAGGATGTCGGTGGTATTCAGTTGCACGGGGGCATTGGGGCGATAGCTGACTTCACCACTCCAGGCCGTACCTGTAGGCAGCGTAGTGGAGAAGCTCAGGCCGTACAGGCGGATGTCTTCGGGGTACTCGACGAAGTACTCGGAGTTGCCGGCCACAATCAGCGGTGCCAGCGCCCGCAACTGGGCAGGCAGCGCGCTCAGGCCGGCGAACACCGATGGTGGGGCGCCGGTGGCACTGAAGATCGGTGCGCGGCTGTGGTAGTTCATGAAGTAGGCGCCGAACTCGGTGTCCAGCGGGTCGAACATATAGCGCAGTGCCACGCCGAACTGGCCGCTGTCGCGGGCATCACGGTCGGCGCCGCGGCGCACCATCACCCCTTCCTCGTTGATGTCCACGCCCCGGGAGGCGAGAAACTGCTGGGCCGCGCCGGGCACCGTGCGGCTGCTGTTGAGCACACGCAGGTTGTCGGTACAGCCGTCGGCGATGATGTCCGGCTGGGAGAAGAACGTACCGCAGTTATCAACTACCGTCTGGTCCCACTCGATCTGGTAGAAGGCCTCGGCCGACAGGTTGTCGGTCAGGCTTTGCGAGATATAGAACATGTTGACCGGGATCAGGCCTTCCTTGATCTCGGCCCCTGGGCGGCGGAACGCCGACACGTCGATGGGGTTGATCGAGTTGATGCCGCCGCCGATGAAGGTACTCTCACCCCAGCTCACCACCTGCTTGCCCAGGCGCACCGAGCCCGGCTGATCGCCGATGGAATAGTTGTGATAGACAAAGGCGTCGAGCAACTGGGCGCCGGACGACTTGGCGCCCTCCTTGCGGCCGGAGTCGCTGATGTCCTTGAACTCGCGGCCTTCGTCCTTCAGCTCGAAGTCGTACCAGTACTTGCCGCGCACGAACACGCCGGTATCGCCGTACTTGAGCTCCAGGTCGTGAATGCCCTTGAAGATCTTGGAGAAGGTTTCGCCCTTCTTGAAGTTCAGGTGGCCGTCGTCGGATGTCTGCGACAGGCCCTTGCCGCCGTTGTTCACCCCGATCAGGTTCTTGTTGGGGTTGGCCGTCGACCAGCTGGCGCCGATGGAGAGCGACGAGTCGAACTGCCCTTCGATTTCACCAATGTTGAAACTGACAGCGAAAGCAGGACTTGCGAGCGTGGAAGCAAGGCTGACGGCCAGGGGCAACTTGGCCCGGCGCCAGAACAGGTTTGCAGATTTCATCGACGCTACTCCATGTACTTTATTGTTATGGCAGTGAGTCCTTTCAAGAACGGCCCGAGCGACCGGTTTGCAGGTTTTCACCTGCGGCGACACGGCTTGCGCGTGTCGCCCTCCCCCATTCCTGAAAATCCCCTGGCCCCGACTATAGCCAGCAAGGCACAGGCGCTTGATCCCTCTAAAGTGTGATTTGCGCTCCATGCCGCCAACTCGCTGCAGTATTGTCCCGATTGCGGGCTGGCAGAGCTCAAGGATGGCGCATTTTTGCCATTTGGCAAGGCGCCGGGGCCTCTAGCGTGCGGGTCGCGTTCTGACGTTAGCGACCCGCACGGCGGTCACAGCGTGGAAAGGAACGCGCTGTTGCTGGCCTGCCACTGGACGATGTCCTGGCGGATGCGTTTCTTGTCGAGCTTGCCGACACTGGTCTTGGGAATTTCAGTAACAACGGCGATCTGGCTAGGAATCGCCCACTTGTTGATGTGCCCTTGCTCGACAAATGGCTTGAGATGGTCCTTGAGCGCCTTGGCATCGATGGCCTGGCTTTCGCGCACCACCAGCAGGGCAAACGGGCGCTCGCCCCATTGCGGGTCGGCTACCCCCACCACCGCCACTTCGCGCACGGCCGGGTGACGGCTGATCAGGTCTTCGAGGTCGAGCGAAGAAACCCACTCGCCACCGGTCTTGATCACATCCTTGATGCGGTCACGAATGTCGATGTAGCCCATGCCGTCGAGGGTAGCGACATCGCCGGTGTGCAGCCAGCCCCCCTGCCACAGCTCCTCGCTCTTTTCCGGTTCCTTGAAATAACCCATGGTCAGCCACGGTGCACGCAGCACCAACTCGCCCTGGGTCTCGCCGTCTGCCGGCAGGAAGTTGCCGTCGCCATCGACAATGGCTGCCTCGACCAGCGGCACCGGCACGCCGGCCTTGATGCGGTAGGTGACGCGCTCATCCTCGCTGCCGGCCTGCAGCTCGTCGTTCAGGTGCGCGGCGGAGATCAGCGGGCAGGTTTCGGACATGCCATACGCGGCGGTCAGCTGGATGCCACGCGCCAGGGCAGCCTGGTACAGCGAACGGTTGAGCGAGCTGCCGCCGATGATGATCTTCCAGCCGCCGAAGTCCTGCCCTTGCGCGTTCGGGCAGTTGAGCAGCATCTGCAGGATGGTCGGCACGCAATGGGAGAACGTGACCTTTTCTTCGCGCCACAGCTTGACCAGCATGTCCGGCTCGTAGCGCCCCGGGTATACCTGTTTCATGCCAAGCATGGTGGCGGCGTAGGGAATGCCCCAGGCATGCACATGGAACATCGGCGTGATGGGCATGTACACGTCGTTGCTGCCCAGCAGGCGCACGCTGTCGATGCTGCCGGTGACCGAAGCCTCGGCCAGGGTGTGCAGTACCAGTTGCCGGTGGGTGAAGTACACACCTTTGGGGTTACCGGTGGTGCCGGTGGTGTAGAAGGTAGTGGCCACCGAGTTTTCGTCGAAGTCCGGGAAGTCATAGCGTGGGCTGGCGGCTGCCAGCAGCTGCTCGTACTCGCCCACCAGCCCAGGCAGCTCGGCGGTCTTGTCCGGGCCATCGGTCAGCAGCAGGGTCTTGTCAACGGTGGTCAGCTGCCCGGCAATGGCCTGGTAGAGGCCGACGAAATCGCTGTTGACCAGCACCACGCGGTCTTCGGCGTGGTTCATGGTGTAGAGGATCTGCTCGGGCGACAGGCGCACGTTGATGGTGTGCACAACAGCGCCGATCATCGGGATGGCGAACATGCACTCCAGGTAGCGGTGGCTGTCCCAGTCCATTACCGCCACCGTGTCACCCGCTTTTACCCCGGCCTCGGTCAGCACATTGGCCAGACGCGCAATACGCTCGTTGAGCTGTGGGTACGTCAGCCGCAACTGGTCGCGGTAGACGATTTCGCGGGTCTTTTCATAGCGGCTGCCGGACATCAAAAGGCGTTTGATCAGCAGCGGGTAGTCGTAGGCGCCCTCGGCGGGCTTGATGATGCGGGTCTGCAGCATGGGTATCCCTTTTCTGAAAAAGCGGGCCGGAGAAGTCTGGGAACAACTGTAGTTCGCGAATGTGACGGCTAAATCAGCCGAAGGAATGATTTGGCTGCGCGGGGTATGAGTGGCATTGTCCGGGTGATGGATCATCCCTGCCCTGCCAACGGAGCCTTACTGATGCCAAGCCCGCGTCGCGCCGTGTTTCTCGATCACCAATCCCTGGACCTTGGTGACCTCGACCTTTCCCCGCTACGAAGCCAGTTCGATGAGTTGGAGCTGTTCGATGCAACCCGCCCTGACCAGGTAAGCCAGCGCCTGCAGGGCGCCGTGGCGGTGGTCAGCAACAAGGTCATGCTCGACGCCGCGACCCTGGCTGCCAACCCACAGCTCAAGCTGATCCTGGTGGCCGCCACCGGCACCAACAATGTCGACCTGGCAGCAGCGCGCGCACAGGGCATCACGGTATGCAACTGCCAGGGCTACGGCACGCCGTCCGTCGCGCAGCACACCCTCGCCCTGCTGCTGGCCATGGCCACCCGCCTGTGCGACTACAACCAGGCGGTGGCGGACGGCCAGTGGGCCAAGGCCAGCCAGTTCTGCCTGCTGGACTTTCCCATCGTCGAGCTCGAAGGCAAAACCCTCGGCCTGCTCGGCCACGGCGAACTGGGCGGCGCGGTGGCGCGGCTGGCCGAAGCCTTCGGCATGAGCGTACTGAGCGGGCAGATTCCCGGCCGCCCGGAACGCGCCGACCGCCTGCCGCTGGACGAGCTGCTGCCACAAGTCGACGCCCTGACCTTGCACTGCCCGCTGAACGAGCACACCCGGCACATGCTCGGTGCCCGCGAACTGGCCCTGCTCAAACCCGGTGCGCTGGTGGTGAACACCGCCCGTGGCGGCCTGATCGACGAGCAGGCGCTGGCCGATGCCCTGCGCAATGGTCACCTGGGCGGCGCGGCCACCGACGTGCTCAGCGTGGAGCCGCCGGTCAACGGCAACCCGTTGCTCGCACCCGGCATCCCACGCCTGATCATCACCCCGCACAGCGCCTGGGGGGCAGTGGAATCGCGCCAACGCATCGTCGGCCAGCTCAGCGAGAACGCCCAGGCCTTCTTCGCCGGCCAGCCACGCCGCGTGGTCAGCTGAGCGGGGTGCCAGCCTCTGCTACACTGCGCCACTTTTTTCCAGGAGGCGTCGTCCATGGACCCGCGCAGTGAAGTATTGCTCCGCCAGACAGAGCTGTTCCAGGGGCCGCTGCTGATTGCCGGCGCCCCCGCCGATGGCCTGCTCGGCCAATTGCCACAGGCCCAGGCCTGGACATGGCACGCAGGCGATCAGGCCCTGCTCGACAGCCGCTTTGCCGGCCGCAGCCACCATGGTGTCGAACCACCTGAAGTGCCCTTCGACAGCGCCGTGCTGTTCCTGCCCAAGTCCCGCGAACTGGCCGCCTACCTGCTCAATGCCCTGGCGTCACGCCTGGCCGGCCGTGAGCTGTACCTGGTCGGCGAAAAGCGCGGCGGCATCGAAGGCGCGGCCAAACAGCTGCAGGCCTTTGGCAAACCGCGCAAGCTGGACAGCGCCCGGCACTGCCAGCTGTGGCAAGTGACCATCGAGCAGACGCCTGAGGCCAAGCCGCTGGAAAGCCTGGCCGAACGCTTCGAACTGGCCCTTGACGACGGCCCGTTGCAAGTGGTCAGCCTGCCTGGCGTATTCAGCCACGGGCGCCTCGACCGCGGCACCGCCCTGCTGCTCAAGCACCTCGACAGCCTGCCGAGCGGGCATGTGCTGGACTTCGGCTGCGGCGCCGGGGTATTGGGCGCAACGGTCAAGCGCCGCTATCCGCAAAGCCGGGTAACCCTGCTGGATGTGGACGCCTTCGCCGTGGCGGCCAGCCGCCTGACGCTGGCGGCCAACGGCCTGGAAGGCGAGGTGATCAGCGGGGATGGTATCGACGCGGCCCCGACCGATCTCAGCCTGATCCTGAGTAACCCTCCGTTCCACACCGGGGTACACACCAACTACCACGCTTCGGAAAACTTGCTGAAAAAATCGGCCGTTCATCTGCGAAAAGGCGGCGAAATGCGCCTGGTTGCCAACAGCTTCCTGCGTTACCAGCCGCTGATCGAAGGGGCGCTGGGCAACTGCCAGGTGCGCGCCGACGCTGACGGTTTCCGTATCTATCAGGCAACACGCGGATAAAAACAGCGCTTGCCGAAAGCGTTTTGCCTAGGCAGAATCCGCACCGTCCTAGGGGAGTAGTCTCCCGCGAGCACCCTGCTCGCCCGGTACGCGTCAACATACTTGGTCAACAGACCATGGCGCGTGCGACCCACCATGCCAGCCTGCATGGAGAGATCCGCAGAGACGGATCCAGGGTTTGACAAGACCTATGACACGCACACCTTACCCGGGGCGGGGAGGATGTACGTGTCATAGCCGTGTCGACCCGCCCCCGTAGGAAACCTGATGCTGGAATCTCTGTTGGTCCCCACCGCCATCGTTGCCCTCGCCGAAATCGGCGACAAGACGCAACTGCTCGCGCTCATTCTCGCTGCCCGCTTCCGCAAGCCCTGGCCGATCATTGCCGGCATCGTCGCCGCCACCTTGGCCAACCATGCCGCCGCTGGCGCCGTGGGTGCCTGGTTCGGCAGCTTCTTCAGCGACTCGGCATTGCACTGGATCCTGGCCGCGAGCTTCACCGCCACTGCGCTGTGGACCCTGGTGCCCGACAAGATGGATGACGACGAGAACCCGGCGCGCCGCTTCGGGCCGTTCCTGACTACGCTGATCGCGTTCTTCCTGGCAGAAATCGGTGACAAGACCCAAGTCGCCACCGTGATGCTGGCGGCGCAGTATCCGCACCTGATCATGGTGATCATCGGTACCACCCTGGGCATGCTGATCGCCAACGTGCCGGTGGTTCTGGCGGGTAACTTCGCGGCAGACAAGCTGCCATTGACCCTGATCCGTCGCCTGGCGGCAACGGCGTTCTTCGTGCTGGCCATCGTGGCGGTCTATACGGCGATGAAAGCCAGTGGTTGGGTGGGTTGACCAAAAGTTGCAGCCTGACGCAAAGCCTGTAGGAGCAGCCTTGCGCTGCGAAGAGGCCGGTACAGGCACCCCAAGTGGACTGCCCTTACCGGCCCTTTCGCAGCACAAGGCTGCTCCTACAATGGGACCGCGTAAACCGAAAACAAAGTCTTACGGCTTGGCCGCAGCCTGATACAGCGGCATCACCTTCGGAATCGCCGCCTGCAGTGAAGCGATGCGGCTTTCGGACGCCGGGTGAGTGCTCATGAACTCAGGCGGTGCACCTTCGGAAGCCTTGCTCATCTTGTTCCACAAGGTGATCGCGGCATTCGGGTCGTAGCCGGCACGCGCCGAAAGCTCCAGGCCAATCAGGTCGGCCTCGTTCTCGTTGGACCGGCTGTTGGGCAGGGTCATGGCGTAGTTCACCACGGTGTCGGCCATGGCCATGCTGCCTTGGCCGAGGCCGAAGATGGCACCGGCACCCTGACGGGCCATTTCCACGCCGTACGCCTTGGACATGGCCTCGCGGCTGTGCTCACGCAGGGCGTGGGCAATCTCGTGCCCCACCACCGCGGCGATTTCCGCATCGGTGAGCTTGAGCTGATCGATCAGCCCGGTGTAGACAATGATCTTGCCGCCCGGGCCGCAGTTGGCGTTCAGTTCGTCGCTCTTGATCACGTTGACTTCCCAGTTCCATTGCGCGGCATCCGGGCGGAACTTGGGCGCCTGGGCGATCAGGCGGTTGGCGATGGCCTGTACGCGCTTGGCATCGGCACTGGATTTGTCGAGTACACCTTTGCTCGATGCCTCACCCAGGGTCTGCTGGTACGACTGGGCGTACATCTGGTTGACCTCATCGGTCGAGAGCATGCTGAACATGTACTGCTGGCGCTGCACGCCGACAGCGCCGCCGCTGGTGGTGTTCACCGCCTGGCAACCGGCCAGCAGGATGCCAGCACTCAACAGGCTGACGACAAAAGACTTACGCATGAAAACACTCCCTTTTTACATGCGCCGTATCCTAGGCCGAGTCGCCAGTGCCCGCTATAGCCGTAGGGAAGATTTTCTTCGCCTGTACCGGCCCTTTCGCGGGCATGCCCGCGAAAGGGCCAGAGCATCAGGCCGGCGTGAGGCACTCCGGCGCATCCAGCTTCGGGTCATTGACGAAATTGGCCAAGGCCCGCTCTCGCAATGTTACCGACGGGCTGGCCAGCAACTCATGCAGGCGGGTAATCGGCGTATCCGGATCAAGCCATGCTGCCTGCCCCGCCTCGTCCAGTATCAGCGGCCGACGCTGGCTCATGGCCGCCTGGGTCACCACCGCGCAGCTCAGCCACACCTGGTCCTGCACCGGGTAGGCCTCCCACACTGCTGCAAAATACAGCGACGAGCCCTCCCCCGGGGTTAACCAGTACGGGCGTTTACGCACGTTGCCACGCCACTCATAAAAGCCATTGGCCGGCATCAGGCAGCGACGCTGGCGAAATGCATCGCGAAACATTGGCTGCTCGACCAGGGTTTCGGCGCGGGCATGCGCGGGGGTGCGGGACAGGTCTGTGAGCCAGGCCGGGGTAAGCCCCCAGCGCGCCTTGGCCAGTTGCTGCTGGCCGTCGAGCTGGCGCTGGATCAACACCGAAGCCCCGGGCGAAATGTTCCATTGGGCCGGCTGGCCTTCGGGGAAGCCAGGCAGGCTGGCAAGCGCCTGGGGCCAGCGAAACAGGGCATAACGTCCACACATGGGCGAATTCAGAACCTAGCAGATCAAGGTACCGGGGAAGCTCTCCGGTTCGTCGCCAACCAGTGGCTGGGCAGCATTGTACGCATCGATCAGCTGCCGTGCGTACTCGGCCTGCTCATCAGCTACCGCAAGCCCGAGCAGGCCTTGCAGGGGCAGTTCGCCTACGCCCCCCATCAAGTCACGGCCCACCAGCTGTACGTTGATGCCTTCACTGGCCAGCATGCCGACCAGCATTTCGGCTTCCAGCAGGTTTTCAGGTTCATAGATACGCCGCATCAGTCGTTCTCACCGAAGACGTCCAGCATCCACTCCTCGCCATGCACCTGCAGCACGAAGCGGATAGGCTTGCAGCACACCTGGCAGTCCTCGATGTACTCCTGATCGCCACCGGACAGGTCGACCGTGGTTTCGACTTCTTCGCCACAATAAGGGCATTCGTAGTTCGCAGTTTCCAGCATCGCGGCCTCCGGGGTGACTTATGCGTATAATTGCCGGTCTGTTTACAGGGCCTGTGTGTGTCCGAGCCGTTTTTCGGAGCCCGCCCCTACCTTATTACCCTAGCCGTTTCCAACAAGAGAGCATGATGGGCGAATTCGATGCCATCCGACCGTACGACGACGCTGAGGTCCCTGCCGTTCTGGCACGCCTGCTCAGCGACCCGGCATTCCTCGATATCCTCACTCACTTCCGCTTCCCGCGTGCGGCCGGTGCTCTCGGCTGGTTGCTCAAGCCGCTGATTGCCCGTCGCCTGCGCAAGGAATTCGCTGGCGTCACCTGCGTTTCGACCCTGCAGGACAAAGTCGAATACTACGTCGACCAGACCATCGACCGCGCCACCGACGGCGTTACCTATTCCGGCGTGGAACAGCTCAAGGCCGGCACCGCCTACCTGTTCCTGGCCAACCACCGTGACATCGTCATGGACCCGGCGTTTGTCAACTACGCGGTGTACCACGCAGGCTTGCCCACCCCTCGCATTGCCATTGGTGACAACCTGCTGCAAAAGCCGTTTGTCAGCGACATGATGCGTCTGAACAAGAGCTTCATCGTGCACCGTTCGATCAGCGGGCGCCGCGAGAAGCTGGCAGCCTATCAGTTGCTCTCGGCCTACATCAGCCACTCGATCCGCAACGACGCCACGTCGATCTGGATCGCCCAGGCCGAAGGCCGCGCCAAGGACGGTGACGACCGCACCGATTCGGCGATCCTCAAGATGTTCCACATGAGCCGCAAGGACGAACCATTCGGTGCGGTGATCCAGAGCCTGAACCTGACGCCGGTGTCGATCAGCTACGAATACGACCCGTGCGACCAGGCCAAGGCCCGCGAGCTGTACATCCGCGCCACCACCGGTACCTACAAGAAGGCACCCGGCGAGGATGACAACAGCATCGCCAAGGGCATTACTGGCTACAAGGGCCGGGTGCACATCACGTTCACCCCGCCGGTGACCGCGTACTACGAGGACACCAAGCAGCTGGCAGCCGAAATCGACCGGCAGATCCTTGGCAGCTACCGCCTGTTCCCGGTGCATTACCTGGCGTATGCGATGTGGGACAGCAAGGATGAGGCGCTGCAGGTGCCGAGTGCCGAAAAGGTGTTCCCGGCGGACGAGCTGGCCAAGGCCAAGGAAGAATGGCAGCGCCGGCTAGATGCCTGCCCTGAAGAGCAGCGGCCTTACCTTGTGTTGCAGTATGCGACGCCGGTGCGTAACCAGTATCAGGTCAGGCAGCAGACGCCGGTCGCCTGATCGATCCCGGGGGCTGCGTTGCAGCCCCAATGGTTCTCAGACCCAGGTACTGAACCAGGACAACAGCAACGCCATCGCCAGGCACGAAAAACCGAGAATGTAGAAGTAGCGTGGCACCCGCAGGTCGAATGCGTCCACCACCCCCTCCTCCACCGCCATGTATTCGCGGGTCTCGGCCTCGCGCCGCCGTGCGCTGTGCAGCAGCAACCCGCCCGGGCAGGTCAGCAGCAGCGCCAGCAGGTTGATCAACTTGGTGGGATGGGCGGCCAGGAACCCCCAGAGCACTTGCAAGGACATCACGCAACCTCGGTGTGAGCAGCGGCAAAGGCACGCATTCTACCCAAGTCGCTGTTCGGCGCCCGGCATGGGCGACAAAGTGTCATTAAATTTCATCTGTCATTTGCTCGTCATCTGAACAGGCCACCCTGTCGGCCTCTCATGATCCGGAGCTTGTTCATGTTGCACGCCGAAAACCAGGACCGCCTCTACCTCGTTGCCCAGAGCGATGAACAACAGGCGTTGATCGATGGTTTTGCCATCAATGTGCAGGACCGCCAGTGGCTGGTCTACTGTGCGCTGGGCGGGCATGTACATGAAGATTTGCCAGAGGTCGATGCCGGGACGGGCTTCAGCTTGCTGGATTTCTACGTAGAAGCAGCGTAAGCCTGAACCGGCCTCTTCGCGGGTTTACCCGCGAAGAGGCCAGCACAGGCAACAAAAAACCCGCTACCTGGCACAGGGAGCGGGTTTTTTTCATCCAGCCAAACGCTTACTGGCCCAGCACCTGCCCGATGGTCGGGTCTTTGAACAGGCGGGTCAGGGCATCGCTCAGCACATCACCCACCAGCTGGGTATTGGTGTCCTGGTTCGGCGCCATGCCGAAACGCTGGTCCAGCGAAGCGCCGTAGCGGCCGCTGTAGCTGCGCCCGCCATTGCGCACGTCGGCGCGGAAGGTGGCACCGATGGTGGCCTCGGTCACGTACAGGTTGTCTTTAGGCGACTGATATTTCAGCTCGGCCAGGGTCACGGTCAGCTGGGGGGCACCAGAGGCATTCGGCGTCGGGGTGAAGCCGAGCAGGCGCACGGCAGCTTCGGCCTGGGCCTGCAGCTTGGGTACCACGTCGTTACCGCTGACGCTGATGGTGCTGGTCTCAGGGTACATGCCACCACGGGTGCCCAAGGATTGCGAAGGCCGGCCGTCAACCACCCGCACCACGACCGGCTGGCCGTGACCCACAGGGGCGAGCTGGGCCTTGAGCGTGGGTTGCGGGTTGAGTTGTTGCGGGCTGTGGGCACAACCGACCAGGCTGAGGCTGGCCACGGCAATCAAACCGAACAACAGACGTTGCAACATGCGCGTTTCTCCAGAAAATGCGGCAAAGGCCCACAGTATACCTAGCCAGGCACAGACCAGTCATCGGCCCGACCCGCTTGTCACAATCGTTTCATGGCCCCACCCTTATCCTTGCGCCAAGCCCTCATGCAAAGGACTCGCCGCCATGGCCTCGCTCTGGACTCTGCTTTTCCAACGCCCGCGCCACAACACCTACGCCTGCCTCGATGGCCAAGGCAAATGCCTGGCTTTCAAGCAATGCAGCCAGGTGCCAAGCGGCAGCGGCTGGGTCCAGGTTGGTGACATCCAGCTGGCCTGGCTGGGCCGCGAGCTGCCCGCCGACGCCCGGGTTTGCGCTCGCGCAAGCCGCCGCTGGCACCAGCGCATCCTCGCGGCCTGACAAACGCTGCAATAAAAACCACGAATGGCGACATTTCTGCCCGCGACATCGCTATAATCTCCCCCCGATTATAAGGACGTCTCCTGATCGGGCCCCGCACTCGCCGATTGACCCCGGCAACTTCACCGCTTCGCCCACAGAGAGCCTTCCACTCAGGTCTTGCATCGGCTGTCGTGCCTGCTTTTCCGGCCCTTCACACTGCATGAACCTGCGGGTTGCCATCGCGCAGTCCCCTTTTGAGGTTCACGTCTCCAAAAGAGCGTGAAAAAACGGTTTTCACAACTTCACAAGAGTGTGGCGAGCAAATGAACAGTCTGGCATGTGCAAAAGCGGCAGATGTGTCCCGAACAGCCCTGAACAGGCGGCAAATGCGCTCATCCCGTATGAGTGTCTGAACCGTTCCATAACGCACGCACGACACCTTGACCATAAGTCGAATTGCCGCACCCGTGGCAAACGGCGTTCAATAGCTGAACCCGAAGACTGATTGGCGGTGTCCGCGGAAGTTGCAAGAACTGCGAAAAGTCGGACATGGCGACCCTGGCTACCCCAGGTCCTATGCTGTCAATTAGGTAGCTGTAGATTGTGGAGACGCGTTAAATGGCGCAGAACGAATCGGTTGATGTAGTACTGGTAGGCGCGGGCATCATGAGTGCCACCCTGGCCGTACTGCTGAAGGAGCTTGACCCGACCCTGAAGCTTGAGGTCGTCGAGGCGATGGACTCCGGAGCCGCGGAAAGCTCCAACCCCTGGAACAACGCAGGTACCGGCCACGCTGGTCTGTGCGAGCTTAACTACACGCCCCAGGCCGCCGATGGCAGCATCGACATCAAGAAGGCCGTGCACATCAACGCCCAGTTCGAGGTGTCGCGCCAGTTCTGGGCCTACCTGAGCAAGAAGGGCAACTTCGGCTCGGCGCGTGCGTTCATCAACCCTGTCCCGCACCTGAGCTACGTCGAGGGTGACAAGGGTGTTTCCTTCCTCAAGAAGCGCTTCGAGCTGCTCAAGCAGCACCATGCCTTCGCTGACATGGAATACACCGAAGACAAGGCGGTGATGAGCGACTGGATGCCGTTGATGATGCCAGGCCGTCCGGCCGACCAGCACATTGCAGCTACTCGTGTAGCCAAAGGCACCGACGTCAACTTCGGCGCCCTGACCAACAAGCTGCTCAAGCTGCTGGGCGACTCGCCGGACGCGCAGGTGAAATACAGCAAGAAGGTCGTCGGCCTGCGCCGTAACGGCAAAGGCTGGACCGTGAGCATCAAGGACGTCAACAGCGGCGGCAGCCGCGAAGTCGACGCCCGCTTTGTCTTCCTCGGCGCCGGCGGCGCGGCCCTGCCGCTGCTGCAAGTGTCCGGCATCCCGGAAAGCAAAGGCTTTGGCGGCTTCCCGGTCAGCGGCCAGTGGCTGCGTTGCGACAATCCGGAAATCGTCAAGCAGCACCAGGCCAAGGTCTACAGCCAGGCCGCCGTGGGCGCCCCGCCGATGTCGGTACCGCACCTGGATACCCGCGTTGTGGACGGCAAGACTTCGCTGCTGTTCGGCCCGTACGCCGGCTTCACCACCAAGTTCCTCAAGCACGGTTCGCTGATGGACCTGCCGCTGTCGGTGCGCATGGGCAACATCGGCCCGATGCTGGCCGTGGCCCGTGACAACATGGACCTGACCAAGTACCTGGTCAGCGAAGTGATGCAGTCTATGGAGCAGCGTCTGGAAGCCCTGCGTCGCTTCTATCCGCAGGCCAAGGCCGAAGACTGGCGCCTGGAAGTGGCTGGTCAGCGCGTGCAGATCATCAAGAAAGACCCGAAAAAAGGTGGTGTGCTGCAGTTTGGTACCGAGCTGGTCTCGGCCCAGGACGGCAGCCTCGCCGCACTGCTCGGCGCTTCGCCAGGCGCTTCGGTGACCGTGTCGATCATGCTGGAACTGATCGAACGCTGCTTCCCCGAGCAGGCCAAAGGTGCCTGGGCTGCCAAGCTCAAGGAAATCTTCCCGGCGCGCGAGAAGACACTGGCAACCGATGCTGCCCTGTACCAGAAGATCAGTGCCGACAACGATGTGGCGCTGGACCTGGTGGAAAGCAGCCCGGCGGCCAAGCACTACGCCTGAACCGCCCGGTAACGAAAAAACGCCCCTCGGGGCGTTTTTTTGTGCCTGAGGCGTTATCTGCCTGTACCGGCCTCTTCGCGGCTGAAGCCGCGAAGAGGCCGGTACAGGCTTACAAATCAACCGCGGGCGTTGTCGATGATCTCGATGTACTCAGGCGCATTGCGCTGGTCGGCAATTTGCTCGACGAAGGTCTTGCCGTGCTCGTCCTTGCCATCCAGGTCCAGGCCAGCTTCGACAAAGAAGCCGACAAAGCGCTCGAAATCGTCCACACGCAGCCCGCGGTACGCCTTGACCAGCTTGTGGTGCGAAGGAGAGGTCACGCCATCGGCCGGTTCGAACTGAAGGAACGACTTGATGTAGTCGTCGCTGATTTCGTCGCCGATTACCTGTTTCTTGTCTTTACGCATTGCCGACTCCAACTGGACCATCACGGGATTTCGAAGGCCGGCAGTTTACCCCTCGCAGGCCGCGTGGCTCAACGCGTACGTACGGTACCGGTGTGCAGGTCGGCCCAGATGTGGCCGTTACCATAGGTGAGAAACTGCACGTACAGGGTCTCGTTACGCAGCAGGTCCATGATTACCCGGTAGTCACTGACCGGGTAATTAAGGCTCAAGGTGCGGCTTTTTTCGTCATACACGGGCTTCTTCAAGCTCTTGGCCGCTTCGCCGTCGAAGGTCAGCAGCACTTGGGCGATGGTCGCGCCCTTGCTCAACGGCTTGCCCTTCAGGCGCACCTGCAACGACGAGGTGATCGGGATCGGCTGCTGGTCGGACTGGCGCTGGGCCCCCACCACCACCGAGTAGTCGGTCACTTGCAGCAGTTGCTGACCGGTCGGCGCTTCCTGGCGCAAGGACTGATCATCGGGCGGCAGGAACTGGCTGTGCAGGGGGGCGGCGGCGAGTGGCATGCTGACGGCCAGCAGGAGGGGAAGAATCGCACGCATGTGAGGCTCCTTGTATGAAGGAGCACTCTAGCATGCCGGGTGCAGGCAACCTCAATCGAACTGCGCGAGCATCCAGGCCTGGTACTCGGCCACGCCGGCTTCCCCCTCGCGCGGCGCCCAGTGTGCATGTTCACCCTCGCCCACCGGCCGGTAAGGCCCGGCCTTGCATTCGAACAAGATGCTGTCCGGCTCCAGCACCACCAGCCCATGGTAGGTACCGGGTGCCAAGTCCACACCCAGGCAATCACCGCCTGCCTGCAGCTCCCGCTTGTCAGTCACCCTTCCCTGATCATCGAATATCAGCAGGCCGAAGCGCCCCTTCAGCGCTAACAAGGTTTCGGCCTTGTCGGCGCTCAGGTGGCGGTGCGGCGGAATGTAGGTACTCGGCTGCAGCCCGACCGCCATGCGGTGGCAGGGCTCTTCCATTTCATGGAAGGTATGGTGCTGCCGCCCACGCGGGTTGGCGGCAGCCTTTTCGGCCAGCCCGGCGAACAGCGATTGGTCGATGAACGCAGGCTGGCGCATGGTCACAGCCCCTTGACGGCGAAAATGCCGTTGGCATTGCGCCAGTAGCCTTTGTAGTCCATGCCGTAACCGAAGATGTAGCGGTCGACACACGGCAGGCCCACATAGTTGGCCTTGAGGTCCGGGCTGGCCTTGCGGTCGTGGTCCTTGTCGATCAGGACAGCGGTGTGCACCGAGCGCGCGCCGGCATGCTTGCAGAACTCGATGATGGCGCTGAGGGTGTGGCCTTCGTCAAGGATGTCGTCGACGATCAGCACGTCACGGTCGATGAACGACACTTCAGGCTTGGCCTTCCAGAACAGCTCGCCGCCGCTGGTCTGGTTGCGGTAGCGGGTGGCGTGCAGGTACGAAGCTTCCAGCGGGAACTGCAGGTGGGTCAGGAGTTTGCCGGAGAAGATAAGGCCACCGTTCATCACGCAGAACACCACCGGGTTCTTGTCGTGCAGGTCCTTGCAGATCTGCTCGCCGACTTTGGCGATGGCCGCTTCGACTTCGGCTTCGGTGTACAGGCAGTCAGCTTCACGCATGACTTGACGGATGTGCTCGAGATCGGCGGACATGGCGCTCTCCGGGGGTGCATTTTGGAAAAGCGGGCAAAGGTACGCATCCGCTCGTCCCAGATCAAGCATTTATGGACTAACGTCCAGAATGACCAGACGACAGCACAGGCTGAATAGATTAATCTAGCGCGGTTTTTTTGCCCGCCTTTCGGAGCCCCCCTATGCCCACTCGTGAGATCCGCCACCCGCTGATCCGCCACAAGCTCGGCCTGATGCGCCGTGCCGATATCAGCACCAAGAATTTTCGCGAACTCGCCCAGGAAGTCGGCGCGCTACTGACCTACGAAGCCACCCAGGACCTGCCACTCGAAACCTACGAGATCGATGGCTGGTGTGGCAAGGTGCAAGTTGAAAAAATTGCCGGCAAGAAGATCACCGTGGTACCGATCCTGCGCGCGGGTATCGGCATGCTTGACGGCGTGCTCAGCCTGATCCCGGGTGCCAAGGTCAGTGCCGTTGGCGTTGCCCGCAACGAAGAAACCCTCGAAGCCCATACCTACCTGGAAAAGCTCGCGCCGGACATCAACCAGCGTCTGGCCCTGATCATCGACCCGATGCTGGCTACCGGCGCTTCGATGGTCGCCACCATCGACCTGCTGAAAAAGGCCGGCTGCAAAGAGATCCGCGCCATGGTGCTGGTCGCCGCGCCAGAAGGCATCGAAGTGGTGGAAAAAGCCCACCCGGACGTGAAGATCTACACCGCTTCGATCGACCAGCGCCTGAACGAGCACGGCTACATCGTGCCGGGCCTGGGCGATGCCGGTGACAAGATCTTCGGCACCAAGCAAAAGGACGCCTGACCATGCAGGACGGCTTCAACGACCCGCTCTGGCGCCAGGTCGTTTCGGGCGCGCAGATGCTCTTCGTGGCATTTGGCGCGTTGGTGCTGATGCCACTGATCACCGGCCTCGACCCGAACGTCGCGTTGTTCACTGCCGGCATCGGCACGCTGCTGTTCCAGCTGGTAACCGGCCGCCAGGTACCGGTGTTCCTGGCCTCCAGCTTTGCCTTCATCACCCCGATCATCCTCGCCAAGGGCCAGTTCGGCCTGGCCGAGACCATGGGCGGCGTGATGGCTGCAGGTTTCGTGTACACCTTCATGGGCCTGATGGTAAAAATCAAAGGCACCGGTTTCATCGACCGCATGCTGCCGCCTGTGGTGATTGGCCCGGTGATCATCTCCATCGGCCTGGCCATGGCACCGATCGCTGCCAACATGGCGATGGGCAAAGGTGGGGACGGCGCAGCACTGATGCCGTACAAGACCGCCATGCTGATCTCCATGCCAGCCCTGCTGACCACCTTGATCGTCGCCGTGTTCGGCAAGGGCATTTTCCGCCTGGTACCGATCATCTCCGGCGTGCTGGTGGGCTTTGCCCTGGCCTTCGCCTTTGGCGTGGTCGACACGGCGAAGATCGCCGCTGCACCGTGGCTGGAAATCCCTAACTTCACCGCACCAGCATTCAACTGGCAGGCCATCCTGTTTATCGTCCCGGTTGCCCTGGCACCGGCGATCGAGCACATTGGCGGGGTGATTGCGGTCGGTAGCGTGACCGGCCGTGACTACCTGAAAAAGCCTGGCCTGCACCGCACCTTGCTGGGTGACGGCCTGGCCACCACGGCAGCCGGCCTGTTCGGCGGACCGCCCAACACCACCTACGCCGAAGTGACTGGCGCGGTGATGCTGACCAAGAACTACAACCCGAAAATCATGACCTGGGCGGCGGTCTTCGCCATTACCCTGGCGTTCATCGGCAAGTTCGGCGCACTGCTGCAAAGCATCCCGGTACCCGTGATGGGCGGCATTCTGTGCCTGCTGTTCGGTTCGATCGCGGCGGTGGGCATGAACACCATGATCCGCCACAAGATCGACCTGGCCGAAGCGCGCAACCTGGTGATCGTGTCGGTAACCCTGGTGTTTGGTATCGGCGGCGTGCTGATCGGCAGCGGTGACGGCCCGGATGACTGGGGCCTGAAGGGCATCGCCCTGTGCGCCATCGTGGCAATTGCCCTGAACCTCATCCTGCCGGGCAATGATGGCTGGAAGCACAAGAAGCTGGATGATCAGTTGCCTTGATCCGGCTTTAACCTGAGCCGGCCCTATCGCCGGCAAGCCAGCTCCCACAGGTACACCACAGGTTTCAGAGACTGTGATGCCCTTGTGGGAGCTGGCTTGCCGGCGATAGGGCCGGTACAGGCAGCCGCAGTGTCAGGCCTTTTCGCACATATCCGCCAGCACCCTCACCCACTCGGGGTGATCATTCAGGCACGGCACCAGCACCAGCTCCCGCCCGCCGGCCTCGACAAACTGTTCGCTGCCCCGCATGCCGATCTCTTCCAGCGTCTCGATGCAATCGGCCACAAATGCCGGGCACATCACCAGCAGCCTCTTCACACCAGCCTTGGCCAGCTCATCCAGCCGCGTCTCGGTGTAGGGCTCGATCCACTTGTCCCGCCCCAGCCGAGACTGGAACGATACCGACCATTTGCCATCCGGTATGGCCATTCTCTGCGCAAAGGCTTTGGCCGTAGCCAGGCATTGCCCGCGGTAACACACCGCACGTACCTCGGCGGATGCACCGTGGCAGCAATCGGCGGTACGCAGGTCGTGCTTGCTGCCCTTCGGAAACAGCTTTTTCAAGTGCCGCTCCGGCAAGCCATGGAAACTCAGCAGCAGGTGGTCGTAATCCTGCTCCAGGTAAGGCCGGGCGCTGGCCGCCAGCGCCTCGATGTATTCAGGGTGCTCGTAGAACGGCTGCAGCACGCGCATCTGCAACGGCAACTGGCGCTCGTTGATCACCTGTTTAGCCAGCTCGACCACAGTGGTCACGGTACTGTCGGCGAACTGTGGATAAAGCGGCGCCAAGGTCACCTTGCGCACGCCTTGGGCTGCCAGGCGTTCCAGCACTTGGGGCAAGGCTGGCTGGCCATAGCGCATGGCGATTTCCACCGGCCCATGGGGCCAGTGCTCCACCATTGCTGACTGCAGACGACGGGTCAGCACCACCAGCGGCGATCCCTCCTCCCACCAGATCGAGCCATAGGCATGCGCCGACTGCTCCGGGCGCTTGACCAGGATCAGCGACACCAACAGGCGCCGCACCGGCCAAGGCAAGTCGACCACGTACGGGTCCATGAGGAACTGGTTGAGGTAGCGGCGCACATCGGCCACCGAGGTGGAAGCCGGGGAACCCAGGTTGACCAGCAGCAGGGCGTGATCGGTCATGCAGCGTCCTATGTCAGAGGCGGCTGGACAGGTTGTCCAGGGCCGATTGCAGATCGTTGAAGCGGAAAGTGAAGCCAGCCGCCAGCAAGCGTACCGGGCGTGCCCGCTGCCCGCCCAGCAGCAAGGTCGACATCTCGCCCAGGCCAGCCTTGAGCAACAGTGCCGGCACTGGCAGCAGCGCTGGCCGATGCAGGGCCCGGCCCAGGCGCCTTGCGAACTCGCGGTTGCGCACCGGCTCCGGGGCGCAGGCATTATAAGGACCGCTGGCATCGTTGTGCTGCAAGAGAAAATCAATCAGGGCGACCTGGTCGTCTATATGGACCCACGGCATCCACTGCCGGCCATTGCCCAATGGCCCGCCCAGCCCCAGCTTGAAGGGCACGCGCAGGCGCGACAAAAAGCCGCCATCGCTGGCCAGCACCAGCCCGGTGCGCACCAGTACCACGCGGATACCCTGAGCCTGGGAGCGCTGGGCCGTCTCTTCCCAGGCAATGCACAACTGGCTGGCGAAATCTTCGCGCACCGGTGGCGAAGCCTCGGTCAGTTCGCGTTCGCCACCGTCACCGTACCAGCCCACCGCAGAGCCGGAGATCAGCACGTGCGGGCGTTGCTCACGGGTGCCCAACCAGGCCAGCAATTGCTCGGTCAGGGTGACCCGGCTGGCCCACAGCAGGTTGCGTCGGGCAGCCGTCCAGGGCCGATCGGCAATCGGCGCACCGGCCAGGTTGACCACCGCATCAAGGTGATCGTCCGCCTCCAGTTGCTCCAGGCGGGCGATGCCACGTACGCCACTACCACATATTTTTGCCACCTGTTCAGGTCGCCGGCTCCAAACCGTAAGCCGATGCCCCTGGCCAAGCCAGTACTGGCAAAGATGCTTGCCAATCAAACCGGTGCCACCTGTCAGCAATATATGCATGGCTGTGTCCTCGCAGAGTGCGGCGGTGGTCTATTTTTAACATCAAGGCACTTTTTTGACCCGACGCTCTCGGATAAACATAGGCCAACCTGACCGCCAAAGCGGAATAACCTTATACAGAATTTCTGGATTGTACAGGTTTGCCTGACAGCGTAGTCTGCTACACAGCAAGGTTTGAAGAGGCCATCATGACAGTACCTATTGCCATCATCGGGGCCGGTATCGCCGGCTTGTCAGCCGCCCAGGCGTTGCAAAAAGCCGGGCAATCCGTGCATCTGTTCGACAAAGGCCACGGCAGTGGTGGACGCATGGCCAGCAAGCGCAGCGAGGCCGGCGCGCTAGACCTCGGCGCCCAGTATTTCACTGCCCGTGACCGGCGCTTCGTCGAGCAGGTGCAACACTGGGTTGCCGCCGGCTGGGCCGAGCAGTGGAAGCCACAGCTGTACAACTACCGTGATGGCGAGCTCACCCCCTCCCCTGACGAACAGACCCGCTGGGTAGGCGTACCACGTATGAGCGCCATCACCCGTGGCCTGCTCAAGGATGTGACGGTGAACTTCGGCTGCCGTATCGCCGAAGTGTTCCGTGGCAAGCAGTACTGGCACCTGCAAGATACCGAAGGCTGCAGCCATGGTCCTTACAGCCGCGTGGTGATCGCCGTGCCGGCACCGCAGGCCACGCCACTGCTAGCCTCCACCCCGAAACTGGCCGCCGTGGCTGCGGGCGTGCAAATGGAACCTGTCTGGGCTGTCGCGCTGGCCTTCCAGACACCTTTGGACACCCCGATGCAAGGCTGCTTCGTGCAGGACAACCCGCTTGACTGGCTGGCCCGTAACCGCAGCAAGCCCGGCCGCGACGAGCAACTCGATACCTGGGTGCTGCACGCGACCTCCGACTGGAGCCGGCAGCACATCGACCTGCCCAAGGAGCAAGTGATCGAACAGCTGTGGGGCGAGTTCGCCGAGCTGGTCGGCTGCGTGGTACCGGCGCCCACCTTCGCCCTGGCCCACCGCTGGCTGTATGCGCGCCCCAGCAGCAATCATGAGTGGGGCGCACTGGCCGATGCTGACCAAGGCTTGTACGCCTGCGGCGACTGGTGCCTGTCCGGGCGCGTAGAAGGCGCCTGGCTCAGCGGCCAGGAAGCGGCGCGGCGGCTGCTCGAACACTTGGAGTGATGTAGCGTTATACACAAATTCTAGTTTGCATAACTCCCCGGCTGTGCTGGAATAAACTTGTACAAAATTTTAGACTCGTACAGGTTTACCGGAGGCAGCCATGCACGACCCTTCCGCCCACAGCAAGCCGCGTATCGCTATCAGCGCCTGCCTGACCGGGCATAGCGTGCGTTACAACGGCGGCCACAAAGCCTCGGACCTGTGCCGTACGCAACTGGATGCCCATTTCGATTGGTTACCGGTGTGCCCGGAAGTCGCCATCGGCCTGGGCATACCGCGCGACCCGATCCGCCTGGTGGGCAATCCGGAACGACCGATAGTGGTCGGCACCCGCAACCCTGGTATGGACCTGACCGGCCCGCTACGCAGCTATGGCGAGCAGATGGCCGCCGAGCTCGACGATATCTGCGGCTATATCTTCATGCAGAAGTCGCCTTCCTGTGGCCTGGAGCGGGTCAAGGTGTATCAGGACAACGGCCATCCGGCCCTCCACGGTGGGCGCGGCGTTTACGCCCAGGCTTTCTGCGCTCAACGCCCGGACCTGCCAGTAGAAGAAGAAGGCCGCCTGCATGACCCCGTGCTGCGCGAGAACTTCATCAGCCGCGTGTATGCCTACGCCGACTGGCAGCGCCTGCTTGCCGAGGGCCTTAGCCGTGGCAGCCTGGTCCGCTTTCATTCGCGTTACAAATACCTGGTGATGGCCAACAACCCCCAGGCCTATCGAACCTTGGGCCGCCTGCTGGGCAGCATGAGCAAGGATGACGACCCACACAGCATCGGCCCACGCTACTTCAGCCAGCTGATGCAGGCCCTGCGCCGCTGCGCCAGCCGCGGCACCCACTGCAATGTGCTGCAGCACCTCAGCGGCTATTTCAAGGACAGCCTGACGCAACAGGACAAGGCCGAGTTGCAGACACTCATCAGTCAGTACCAACAAGGCGTGGTGCCACTTGTGGTGCCGCTGACCCTGCTCAAGCACCATTTGCGCAAGCACCCCGACTCCTATCTGCAGCAGCAAGCCTACCTGCAGCCGCACCCCGAGAGCCTGGGCTTGCGCAATGCGGTCTGAGGACTTGCTGCCCATCGGCGAACTGGCCCGCCGCACCGGCGTCAACCCGGTCACCCTGCGCGCCTGGGAACGCCGGTATGGCCTGCTCAAGCCCCAGCGCACCGCCAAGGGGCATCGCCTGTACCCGCAGGAACAGGTCGAGCGGGTCGAGGCAATCCTTGGCTGGTTGCAGCGTGGGGCATCGGTCGGCCAAGTGAGCGAGCTGCTCGACAAGCCGTCCAGCACGCCGCCCAAGGGTGACTGGCAGGCCCGGCAGTTCCAGCTGATCGAGGCCATTGCCAACCTTTCACAGCGCGCCCTTGACCAACAGCTTAACCAGGCCATGGCCCTGTACCCGGCCGTTACCCTGTGCGAACAACTGCTGCTGCCGCTGCTCGACCTCCTCGACCTGCGGTGGTGCAATTACTTCAATGCGCAGCTGGAACAGGCGTTTTTCCACAGCTGGCTTCGCAGCAAGCTTGGTGCCCGCGTCTACCATGACAACCAGTTATTGCAGGGCCCTGCGGTGTTGCTGGTGGAAGACAGTGAACGTGCCTTCAGCGCCGGTTTATGGCTATGCGCCTGGCTGTTCACCAGCAACGGGTTCCCAGTCGAAGTACTGGAAAACCCCGTTGCAGGCCCGCACCTGCAACGCGCGGTCAGCACACTCAACCCCCGCGCCGTGCTCCTGCACCTGGGGCCCCGCATCGATGGCAAGGCACTGCAACGCACCCTGCACAACCTGCCCATGACAATCCTGGCCGGCGGCCCGATGCTGTTGCTGCATGAAAATCAGCTGCTTGCCCTCGAGCTCCCCAACCTCGCCTTGTTCGAAACCCCGCAGGTGGCACTGCGCTTGCTTCAAGCCCAAAGCGGCCACCCTGTAGAGATGAATGCCCCATGCACCTGACCTGGCTGCGCAGCGACCTGCGCATCAATGACAACACCGCACTCAGCGCCGCCACCGAGCGCGGGCCGACCATTGCCCTGTGGCTGGTCAGCCCCGGGCAATGGCAAGCCCATGATGATGCCGCCTGCAAAGTCGATTTCTGGCTGCGCAACCTGCGCGACCTGCGCCAGTCGCTGGAAGGCCTGAATATCCCCCTGCTGATCCGCAAGATCGACACCTGGGACCAGGCACCACAAGCCGTGCTTGAGGTATGCCGCCAACATCAGGTGGCAAGCGCCCACTGGAACGAAGAGTACGGCATCAACGAGCAGCGCCGTGACGATGCCACCCGTGCCCTGCTGGAAAAGTCGGGCATTCAGGCCCACAGCCACCTCGACCAGCTGTTTTTCCGCCCGGGCACCATCCTGACCCGCAGTGGTGACTACTTCCAGGTTTTCAGCCAGTTCAAGAAAACCTGCCTGGAGCACCTGCACCGCAGCCTGCCTGCCCTGGCCCACCGGGTTAAGCGCCAGGCACCGCTGCACATCCCTGCCGACCCGGTTCCGCAACACGTGGACGGTTTTGAAACACCCACGCGCGCCTTGCGTGACCATTGGCCGGCGGGTGAAGCCGAGGCGCAGGGGCGGCTGTCCCGCTTCCTTGACGAAGCCATCGACGACTACCAGCTTCAGCGTGACCTGCCTGCCAAGCCCGGTACCAGCCAGCTTTCGACTTACCTGGCCGCCGGCGTGATCTCGCCCCGACAGTGCCTGCACGGCGCACTGGCCAGCAACCGAGGCGAGTTCGACAGTGGCAGTACGGGCGTACAAACCTGGATCAACGAACTGCTGTGGCGCGAATTCTACAAGCACATCCTGAGCGGTTATCCACAGGTCTCACGCCACCGCGCCTTCCGCGCCCAGACCGAAGCCTTGCCCTGGCGTGACGCCCCGGCAGACCTGGAGGCCTGGGAACAAGGCCGCACCGGCTTCCCGATCATCGACGCCGCCATGCGCCAGCTGCTGGATACCGGGTGGATGCACAACCGCCTGCGCATGGTCGTGGCGATGTTCCTCAGCAAGAACCTGCTGATCGACTGGCGCAAGGGCGAGCGGCACTTCATGCGCCACCTGATAGACGGTGACCTGGCTGCCAACAATGGCGGCTGGCAGTGGAGTGCATCCACCGGCACAGACGCAGTGCCCTATTTCCGTATCTTCAACCCGATTTCACAGTCTCAACGTTTCGACCCTCAAGGGCATTTCATTCGGCACTGGCTGCCGGAGTTACGTGACATAAGCGAGGAAAATATCCATGAACCGATGAAATGCAGGGATTTATTTGCTAATAATTTGTATCACAGTCCTGTGGTCGATCTCGGCAGCAGTCGCCTGCGTGCACTGGAAGCCTTCAAGGCCCTTCCACGCCGGCAGTATTAGAGGACAACGTCTTGAATGACTCACGAAGTTTTTGGGTCACGGGCGCCAGCAATGGACTTGGTCTGGCTTTGGTGGAACGCTTGCTCGAACAGGGCCATCGCGTTGCCGCCAGTGCTAAGGAAAGCGATGAATTGAATAGGTTGGCAGCACAACATGGTCGGCGTTTTTTGCGCCTGCCATGGCAGCTGCATGCCGAACCCGACGCAGCCGATGCCTGCCAGCAGATATGCCATGCCTGGTGCTCGCTGGATGGCTTGATCATCAATGCGGGTACCAGTGATTACCTGCCGGCCGATGTAGCAGACAGCGAACTGTTCGAGGCGATAGGCAGTACCAACCAGCTGGCAGGTGAGCTGTGCCTGAGCAAAGCGCTGCCTTTGCTGGCAAAGGGCGATTCGCCGCAGGTGATGGCGTTGTTCAACCGGTATTCAGCGTTGCAGCTGTATGCACCGACACAGGTCATTGCGGGCTGGAACAACCTGCCGCAATGGATGCGTGAGCAACGCAAGCCTCTGAAGGAGCTGGGCATCGGGCTGACTGTAGTGGCGCCACAGTCGCTGAAGGTGCCGGTGACGTCGGTGCAGGCGATACCGGAAGAGTGGACGCCGCAGGGTGTCGCTGAAGCGTTGTTGCGTCGGTGGCCGCAGGGAGAACCGGAACTGATCCTGGAAACCCTGGACGTCAGTAGCCTGTGGCCGTTGACGCGCTAATACCTGAAAACAGGGTTAGCTTCTTCGCGGGCGCGCCCGCTCCCACAGGAATACCCAGATCTTGAATGCTGCGGTATCCCTGAGGGAGCGGGTTTATCGAAGCGTCGAACCGCCAGACGCCGGCGCAGGTAAACTCAGAGCGCCATGCGGTAATGGAGGCTGTAGCTTTCCACCCCATCGTTGGGCTCTTTGATACCCGCATTGGAGTAATGGATCGCCCGCACCCCGATCTCATGCCCGCCGGCAAAGCGCAAACCAAAGCCGATGCGGTCCTCGAACTGGAACGCCGAGCCTAGCTCGTTGCTTTCAAGCTCGGTGCTGGAAAACGCCGCCACACCAATCCCTGCCTCGATGTAGGGCTTCACTGACTCCCCGGCAAATTCATAGACGAAGACTGGCGCAAACGACAGGCTGTGGTTGCTCGCCGTCTCGTCACCATCCCAATAGGTGTAGGCCCCATCCCAGTAGCCAGTCAGCCGACCAACGCTGGTCTGCCACCAGCTCGCATCCCAGTTCGATTGCAGCCCTAATCGGTAGACCATGGTCGAGTCACCGGTCTGCCCTACCGAAAACGAAACGTCGGCAGCCTGTGCCGACATCGCTTGCCCCAAGGTAAAGGCAGCAGCCGCCGCCAAGCCAAGCAGTTTCCTCATAAGAAACATCCTTCTTCCTGATGCTGTTATTAGTGTCCGCCTCAAGCAGGCAAGCGGTAGAAAGCGGAAGTGGAACGATAGTTCAGCTGCTTTTCACGTTTTTTTCACAACGCAAAGCTTTGCACATCGTCGGACTTACGCCACAGCACAGGTAGGATTTTTCTGAGATTTTCTGGATCAGCACTGGTCCAGAAGCGGGCATCGCCGGCCGGGCCTTCGGCCAACAGATCGTTGGCACCCAGCAGCCGCTGCAGTTGGCGCGCCACCGCGGCGCCGGTGTCGATGATAGCCACGTCCGCCGGCACCAGGTCGGCCAGCAACGTGCGGAGGAAGGGGTAATGGGTGCAGCCGAGGATCAGCGTGTCGCAGCCGGCGGCCAGCAACGGCTGCACATAGCCAAGCAGCATCTGGCGCAGCACCAGGCTGGTCAGGTCTCCGGTTTCAATCAGCTCGACCAGCCCCGGGCAAGGCTGGGTGATGACCTGCACGTCGTTGGCAAAGCGGTCGAGCAAAGCGGCGAATTTGGCGCTCTGCAGGGTACCGGTAGTGGCCAGCACACCGACCACGCCCGAGCGGGTAGCCGCCGCCGCAGGCTTCACGGCGGGTTCCATGCCCACCAGCGGCCAGGTCGGGTACAACTCGCGCAAATCAGCCACCGCCGCTACCGTGGCGGTGTTGCACGCCAGCACCATGGCCTTGGCGCCTTGTGCATGGAAGAACGCGGCAATACGCCGGCAGCGTTCACGGATGTAGTCTGGCGACTTCTCGCCATAAGGCACATGGCCGCAGTCAGCCACGTACAGCAGCGTCTCGTTGGGCAGCAGGCGCTGGATCTCGGCGAGCACCGACAAACCGCCGACCCCCGAGTCCATCACGCCGACCGGCGCCGAGCGCTCAGCCATCGCGCTTGCCGCAAACAGTACAGGCCGGGTCACGCTTGACCCGCAACTCGCGAATGCGGGTGCCGAGGGCATCGATCAACAGCAGGCGGCCAACCAGCGGCTCGCCGAACCCGGCCAGCAGCTTCATCGCCTCCAGCGCCTGCAGGCTGCCCACCAGGCCCACCAGCGGCCCGATAACGCCCGCTTCGCTGCAGGTCAGCTCATCTTCACTGCCATGCCCATACAGACAGTGGTAGCAGGGGCTGTAGTCGCGCCGAGGGTCGAACACCGACAGCTGCCCTTCCAGGCGGATCGCCGCGCCGCTTACCAGCGGTTTGCAAGCAGCCACACAGGCAGCGTTGACCGCTTCACGGGTAGCGAAATTGTCGGAGCAATCCAGCACCAGGTCGACCGCCGCCACAGCAGCAGCGAGCGAGTCTTCATCCAGGGCCTGGCGATGGGCGACCAGGCCGATCTCCGGGTTGATTGCCTGCAAGCGTTGCAAGGCCGAATCGACCTTGCTCATGCCGACGCTGGCACTGTCGTGAATCACCTGGCGTTGCAGGTTGGTCAGGTCGACGGTGTCGAAGTCGGCCAGGTGCAGCTCACCGACCCCGGCGGCAGCCAGGTACAGCGCAACCGGCGAGCCCAGGCCGCCGAGCCCGACGATCAGGGCCTTGCTCTGCTTGAGCCGCAACTGGCCGTCGATGTCGATCTGGGCCAGCAATACCTGCCGGCTGTAACGCAACAGTTCCTCATCACTCAGCATGGCAAACGCCCCAGGGTAATGCGTTCATGGCCGCCCAGGTCCGTGCGGCTGGCAACCTCGATAAAACCTTGCTCAGCCAGCAAGGCGCGTACTGCCGCTGCCTGGTCGTAACCATGCTCCAGCAGCAACCAGCCACCCGGCAACAGGTGCGCGGGGGCCTGGGCGGCAATCACGCGTAGGTCGTCCAGGCCATCGGCGCCGGCCACCAGCGCACTGCTGGGCTCGAAGCGCACGTCACCGGCCACCAGGTGCGGGTCTGCGGCGGCAATGTAGGGCGGGTTGCTGACAATCAGGTCGAAACGCTCGCCGGCCAGGCTGTCGAACCAGTGGCTTACCCGCACCTGGGCGTTGCCCAGGCCCAGGCGCTGGCGGTTGCGCTCGGCCAAGGCAGCGGCCTCCTCCACCCGGTCAACCGCAGTTACCTGCCAGGCCGGGCGATCGCTGGCCAGGGCCAGGGCAATTGCACCGGTACCGGTGCCCAGGTCGAGGACCTTGGCTGGCGAGGCAGGTTGCAACTCGAGGGCCGTCTCGACCAACAGTTCGGTATCCGGCCGCGGGATCAGGGTATGCGGCGCCACTTCCAGGTCGATCTTCCAGAAGCCCTGCTGCCCGAGGATGTAGGCGACCGGCTCGCCGCCACGGCGGCGCTGCAGGTAATCGGCGTAGGTCTGGGCATCTTCGCTGCTGACAATTCGCTCGGGCCAGGTGTGCAGGTAGCTGCGCGATTTGCCGATGGCAGCAGCCAGCAGCAGTTCGGCATCCAGCCGCTCGGTGGGCGATTCGGGCAGCTGCGCGTTGCGCAGCAAGCTGGCGATGATGGTCATCAGTCCCCCAGGGCAGCCAGTTGATCGGCCTGGTATTCGGCCAGCAGCGGTTCGATCACTGCGTCCACGCCTCCGCTGAGGATGTCGTCCAGCGAGTACAAGGTCAGGTTGATACGGTGATCGGTCACCCGGCCCTGTGGATAATTGTAGGTGCGGATGCGCTCGGAACGGTCACCGGAGCCCACCAGCAGCTTGCGCTCGCTGGCAATGGCATTCTGTGCTGCGCTGGTCTGCATGTCGTTGAGCTTGGCCGACAGCCAGGACATGGCACGGGCGCGGTTCTTGTGCTGCGAACGCTCTTCCTGGCATTCGACCACGATGCCGGTGGGCAAGTGGGTGATACGGATCGCCGAGTCGGTCTTGTTGACGTGCTGGCCACCCGCGCCAGATGCACGGTAGGTGTCCACGCGCAGGTCGGCCGGGTTGATTTCGATGGCTGCTTGTTCGTCCGGCTCGGGCAGCACCGCCACCGTGCACGCGGAGGTGTGCACGCGGCCTTGGGATTCGGTTTCGGGCACGCGCTGGACGCGGTGCGCGCCGGACTCGAACTTGAGCTTGCCGTAGACGTTCTCACCCTCGACACGGGCGATGATTTCCTTGTAGCCGCCGTGCTCGCCTTCGTTCTCGGACAGGATCTCCAGGCGCCAGCCGCGTTTTTCGGCGTAGCGCGAATACATGCGGAACAGGTCGCCGGAGAAGATCGCCGCCTCGTCGCCACCGGTGCCAGCGCGGATTTCGAGGAACACGTTGCGGCCGTCGTTGGGGTCTTTGGGCAGCAGCATGCGTTGCAGCTTCGCCTCCAGCGTCAGCAGCTGCTCCTTGGCTTCACGCACTTCTTCCACGGCCATTTCACGCAGGTCCGGGTCGCTGTCCTTGAGCAGCGCCTGGGCACCTTCAAGGTCGCCCTGGACTTTGCACCACTCTTTATAAGCAGCGTAGACCGGCTCGACCTCGGCGTATTCACGGGAATACGCGCGAAAGCGCGTCTGGTCGGAAATGACCTCGGCATCACCGAGCAGTGCGGTGAGCTCTTCGAAGCGGTCCTGGAGGATATCCAGTTTGTTCAGCAGCGACGCTTTCATTGCGGGGATTTGTCCGTGGAGCCCTCGTTGAGGGCAAAGAGTTCCTGGGCCATGGCCAGCGCATCAAGGCGGCCCTCGGCCGAGAGCTTTTTCAACTGCACGCTGGGCGCATGCAGAAGTTTGTTGGTCAGCCCCCGGGCCAGTTGGGCCAGCACGTCCTCGGGGTTGCCGCCGTTGGCCAGCAGGCGCTGGGCCTTTTGCAGTTCTTCGTCGCGCAGACGCTCGCTTTGCTGGCGATAGGCCTTGAGCACGTCCACCGCAGCCAGTTCGCGCAAGCGCACCATGAAATCTTCGGCGCCCACCGATACCAGCTCTTCGGCAGCCTGGGCGGCGCCCTGGCGGCTCTTGAGGTTTTCCGCCACCACGTCGTGCAAGTCATCGACAGTGTACAGGTAGACGTCGTCCAACTCGCCGACTTCAGGTTCGATGTCGCGCGGTACGGCGATGTCGACCATGAAGATCGGCTTGTGCCGGCGCTGTTTCAGCGCACTCTCGACCGCGCCCTTGCCCAGGATTGGCAGTTGGCTGGCGGTGGAGCTGATGACGATGTCGCTGTTGGCCAGTTCCTGGGGGATGTCGGCCAGCAATACGGCATGCGCGCCGAACTGCTCGGCCAGGATACTGGCCCGCTCCAGGGTGCGGTTGGCCACGACGATACGCCGCACGCCTTGCTCATGCAGGTGGCGGGCGACCAGGGTGATGGTTTCGCCGGCACCGATCAACAAGGCCTGGCTACGGCCCAGGTCGCTGAAGATCTGCTTGGCCAGGCTGACCGCGGCAAACGCCACCGATACCGGGTTTTCACCGATGGCGGTGTCGGTACGCACCTGCTTGGCAGCGCTGAAGGTGGCCTGGAACAGGCGCCCGAGCAGCGGGCCGACGGTGCCGGCCTCGCGTGCCACGGCGTAGGCGGACTTCATCTGGCCGAGGATCTGCGGCTCGCCAAGCACCAGCGAGTCCAGGCCCGAAGCTACGCGCATCATGTGCTTTACCGCATCGTGCTCTTCATGCACGTAGGCGCTGGCGCGCAGCTCGTCCAGGCTGAGGCGGTGATAGTCGGCCAGCCATTGCAGCACGGCGTCGGCGGACAGGTGATCCTGCTCTATATAGAGCTCGCTGCGGTTGCAGGTCGACAGGATCGCCGCCTCGCGGCTGGAGGTCAGTCGGCAGAGCTGCTGCAGGGCGTCTACCAGCTGCTCTGGGGTAAACGCCACGCGCTCGCGTACGTCTACCGAGGCAGTCTTATGGTTGATACCAAGTGCAAGAAAGGCCATGCAAGGTCGCTGGTTGTGACGGGAAGCCGATAATTGTCCTCTTTCGCAGGTTTTAGAACAACCACCGTTCGCTATTGCGCTGATAGCGCTGCGGCTATCGCCGCTCCCGGGCCAGCATGAGCGTTGATTTCAGGTTTCACTCCCGCTTTTGATCTGCCTTTGATCTGGCTTTTGATCTGGCTTTTGATCTTCGCGACTTCAGGAGGCCGAACGCAGGCCTTGCGAAGGGAGGTGACGGGCATGGATGCCCGTCAAG
>NZ_JAWRYH010001168.1:0-243 GCF_046534675.1 Pseudomonas sp. SIMBA_067
AGGTTCGACCAGACGCGCCAGGTGCTTGTCAGCGTCGGCCCGCTGGTGAACCAACAACCGCTGCCGGCTCTCGACCAATAGCGCAGGTACAGGGGTAGCGTTTCATGGCACTCTAGGCAGGCACATCACGAGTCGCCCAGCATGCCCAGCCTCACTGCCCATTTTCGCCCGGCCGTCGGCCGGTCCAATCCGCACCTGCAAACCTTGTGGGGCCCGCTCTGGCGCAAGCTGCCAGCGCTGGAG
>NZ_JAWRYH010001169.1:0-243 GCF_046534675.1 Pseudomonas sp. SIMBA_067
TTCGAAAGGCCCAGGTTTGCTATCGGCGTAACAACGCCCGACGAGGTGCTAGTGATGATGCGCCCCCAGCCGCGTTCTCGCATGCCCGGCAGAATCATGTCTGTGATGCCGATCACCGAAATTACCATCGACTCGAATGCATTGCGCCACACGTCCGCGTCGTGACCAAAAGCCGGTCCCGGCGGCGGCCCGCCGGTGTTGTTGACGAGGATGTCGATGCCGCCGAAGCGCGCCAGGATTGCC
>NZ_JAWRYH010001170.1:0-243 GCF_046534675.1 Pseudomonas sp. SIMBA_067
TGCCGTATGCTCAACCATTTGCTGTTCCTTATGCTGAAAGTCCCCTAAGTTTACTGTCTCACCGTGTGAATGTATATACATCCAGTACGCTGCGCGGTGCCCCAATGGTGCAGCCTGCGCATCCTGATGGTGCCGCCTCTGAGTAGCGCTAAATAGTCAACCCGCAGCGGACGGGCAATCGATTTTTGTGATCGGCCTGGCACGGCACTTGCTTGCTCCCTTTGATTGTATAGACAAGCATAG
>NZ_JAWRYH010001171.1:0-243 GCF_046534675.1 Pseudomonas sp. SIMBA_067
CATCAGGCAGGCTAAAACGGCTAAAAAACAACAGGAAGCCGTTATGAGTCACACCCCCTCTTTACAAAAGCCGCCGAAAAGTGCCGCCCGAACCATCTTCACCGTCACCAGTGGTAACTTCCTGGAGATGTACGATTTTATGGTATTTGGCTACTACGCCACTGCCATTTCAAAAACCTTCTTTCCCGGCGTTGACCCGTTTGCCTCCCTGATGCTGACCCTGATGACTTTCGGTGCCGGCTT
>NZ_JAWRYH010001172.1:0-242 GCF_046534675.1 Pseudomonas sp. SIMBA_067
CTGTTCGCCTCCCTGGCCGAGGTCGGCGTCAAAGACCTGGAGGGCCTGACCTACAAGGATTACAACCGCGTCTCGACCGGTTACACCTTTCTGGTGCGAGAAGACGAACTGTAATCCCGAGAGCATGAAGACGGCCGCCAAGCGACTGGCGGCCGAACTGAATTTCTCGGCCGAGGAAATCATGACCATGCCGTATGCCGACGTGGTCTGGTGGCTTACAGACTGAGCTTGCATAGGGGGCT
>NZ_JAWRYH010001173.1:0-242 GCF_046534675.1 Pseudomonas sp. SIMBA_067
GCAGGTGGCCTGCATATCATCGGTACCGAGCGTCACGAATCCCGTCGTATCGATAACCAGTTGCGCGGTCGTTCTGGTCGTCAGGGGGATGCTGGTTCTTCCCGTTTCTACCTGTCGATGGAAGATGCGCTGATGCGTATTTTTGCTTCCGACCGAGTATCCGGCATGATGCGTAAACTGGGTATGAAGCCAGGCGAAGCCATTGAACACCCGTGGGTGACTAAAGCGATTGCCAACGCCCA
>NZ_JAWRYH010001174.1:0-242 GCF_046534675.1 Pseudomonas sp. SIMBA_067
GGGTTGTGAAGTGTGCAAACCGCTGGTGGCGTCACTGCTCGCCTCATGCTGGAACGACTATCTGCTAAAACCGGCGCATCTGCCGTTGCAGGACACCAACGACCGCTATTTCGCCAATATCCAGAAAGATGGCACCTATTCGGTGGTGCCGCGCGTCCCGGCGGGCGAAATCACGCCGCAGGGGTTGATCGCGATTGGCGAGGTGGCGGCGCGTTACGATCTTTACACCAAAATCACCGGCG
>NZ_JAWRYH010001175.1:0-242 GCF_046534675.1 Pseudomonas sp. SIMBA_067
TAATTATTTTTTGAGTGAAATCCATACAGGAGGCAAATCAAAAAAAGTCTATATTTCACTTTGCCCGCGCCGCGAAAGTCACTGATAATGCGCCGCGTTCATGTCCTCAAAATGGCGTAACGTCCTATGCTACATTTGTTTGCTGGCCTGGATTTGCATACCGGGCTGTTATTATTGCTTGCACTGGCTTTTGTGCTGTTCTACGAAGCCATCAATGGTTTCCATGACACAGCCAACGCCGT
>NZ_JAWRYH010000131.1:0-355 GCF_046534675.1 Pseudomonas sp. SIMBA_067
CCTCAACGTGTCCAAGGTCAGCGAAAACCACCCGGAAATCTGGGCCCTGCGCGCAGTCGACAAGCGTTACCAGACCAGCTTCCGTTATGGGCAGATGAACTCGCCGTTCGAATACGAGAAGGTGCGGTACATCTATACGGAATCGCGCAAGTTGCAGATTGCCGAATAAACGCCCCCCCAAAAAAAGAGGCCATTGCATTGAATGGCCTTTTTTATTGCGGCTGAGATAAACCAGATTTTTCGACTCACCGGCGCCAAACCCAACGCCACGCCAACCGCCCAAGCGAATGCGCATGGGCTCAGCATCAAGACTGACTATTTCAGTCGTAACACCCGCGCCGCAGGGCTGCGCAAG
>NZ_JAWRYH010001176.1:0-242 GCF_046534675.1 Pseudomonas sp. SIMBA_067
CGGGTAATCCGCCGGCAGTACCACATGGATCTCGATAAACCGTGCACGCCCGTGCTTCTGTACGTAAGACACGTAGTCGTCGAAACCATGTCGGGCCTGCGCCGCGTCCATCACTTCGCGCACGGTGTCGTCCAACTGGTCCGGGGCGATCCCCAGCACCTCGCGCAGCGCCGGGCGCAGGATCTTCAAGGCCGGGGCCAGCATGCTCAGGGCCAGCAGGATCAGAATCAATGGGTCGACAT
>NZ_JAWRYH010001177.1:0-242 GCF_046534675.1 Pseudomonas sp. SIMBA_067
TGCTGTAATAGGCATTATAGGCGCATACAGTGTTCCTATTTGGGTAAATACGGGCAGTGGGCAGTTATTTTCTTTACTTATTTATGTTGCCCTTGTGAGTGTTGCCGCAGCAGTTGTAGCACATAAAGTAAAGCGTGTTTGGCTGTGGTATTTACTATGGGTAGGGCATATTGGCTGGTATTTGGTTGGGCTAACTTTATTTACCTATAACACAGTGTGGTTAATAGGCGCTTATGCGTTAC
>NZ_JAWRYH010001178.1:0-242 GCF_046534675.1 Pseudomonas sp. SIMBA_067
GTGGCGCAGCAGGTTATTATGTGGCTATTCGTCATGGTCGCAGCTACACCACGCGTTATATGCACTTGCGCAAGATTCTGGTGAAACCGGGACAGAAGGTGAAACGTGGCGACCGTATCGCGCTTTCCGGTAATACCGGACGTTCAACCGGGCCGCATCTGCACTATGAAGTATGGATAAACCAGCAGGCCGTAAACCCGCTGACGGCAAAACTGCCGCGTACCGAAGGGCTGACCGGCTCC
>NZ_JAWRYH010001179.1:0-242 GCF_046534675.1 Pseudomonas sp. SIMBA_067
GGTCGGCATGGTCGGCCTGCAGACTTCGCACCGCTACGGCAACGCCACCCTGCTCAAATCCGACCTGGTGTTCGGTATCGGTAACCGCTGGGCCAACCGCCACACCGGTTCGGTCGACGTTTACACCGAAGGCCGCAAGTTCGTGCACGTCGACATCGAACCCACCCAGATCGGCCGCGTGTTCACCCCGGACCTGGGTATCGTTTCAGACGCTGGCAAAGCGCTGGACGTGTTCCTGGAAG
>NZ_JAWRYH010001180.1:0-242 GCF_046534675.1 Pseudomonas sp. SIMBA_067
TGATCCAGCAGATCGGCCTGTTCCCCAACATGACCATCGAGGAGAACATCACCGTGGTCCCGCGCCTGCTCGGCTGGGACAAGCAAAAATGCCACGAGCGTGCGCGCGAGCTGATGCACATGATCAAGCTGGAGCCCAAGCAGTACCTGCAGCGCTACCCGCGTGAACTGTCCGGTGGCCAGCAACAGCGCATCGGCGTGATCCGCGCGCTGGCAGCCGAGGCCCCGGTGCTGCTTATGGAC
>NZ_JAWRYH010001181.1:0-242 GCF_046534675.1 Pseudomonas sp. SIMBA_067
GCGTGATTTGAGTTCGGCTATATTTATACCTGCCATAACCGAAATTATGACCCCTGGATACTGCTCTAGTTGAGGAGTGCTTTTTGAAAATTCCAAGAAAGCTTGAGGTGGTATTGCGAGAATTAGGACATCTGATAGAAGAGGATCCGAAAGGAATTCCAAAGACGGAATACCTGCGGTGATTATTTCGTTGCGACGGATAGGGTTCGATTCTATGACAGTTATCGATAGAAATGAATTGG
>NZ_JAWRYH010001182.1:0-242 GCF_046534675.1 Pseudomonas sp. SIMBA_067
GTGCGAGATCGTCCGTCAGTGGACCACCTTCCACCCGGAATTCGCTTACCTGCCGCGCAAGTTCAAAATCGCCATCAACGGCTCGCAAGAAGACCGCGCCGCCATCGAAGTACACGACATCGGCCTGGAGCCGGTGCGCAACGCTGCCGGCGAGCTGGGCTTCCGTGTGCTGGTCGGCGGTGGCCTGGGCCGTACCCCGGTGGTCGGCTCGTTCATCAACGAATTCCTGCCGTGGCAAGACC
>NZ_JAWRYH010000132.1:0-355 GCF_046534675.1 Pseudomonas sp. SIMBA_067
GTTTTGCCGTAGTGCTCGCTCTAAATCTCGGAGCGTGGAGTTTTGGTCACTAGCAGCCATGCGCTGGGGATCGTCATTCCGAACGATGTCTATGTAGTTGCCAACGAAATCAAACCATGGAATTTGATTCTCACGAAATGACGGGAACGAAGATATGTCTAACGCCTGCTGGTAGGGAAAATTTATTGAGAAATCGGCTCGCCCCTTCAGTGCATTACGCAGCGCAGTGCTCGATGGCGCTTCTTTAAATGCTGCGTAAGCCTCTGCATGGGCAACATAGATCATCGTGAAGAACCCAATGAGTATTACTTCGAGCCTCTCTGGATAAGTAAGCCTTATTGAATCAATTATATCG
>NZ_JAWRYH010001183.1:0-242 GCF_046534675.1 Pseudomonas sp. SIMBA_067
CAACGAGATAGCGTCACACACCCTATCAAAGGGGAGAAACTAATATCCGGCGACAAAAGATCCGTGCACTTCAATAAACATCTGATGCCCAGTAATATCTCTCACGGAGTCAACGACGAACCAAAATCCATCCTGAAAAATAAACGCACCTATTCTCAGAACGACATTGATATCGGCTCATTTAACATTTTCGACCAAGCAAGCCGACAGAACTATGCCAACGAACATAACATAATGATATT
>NZ_JAWRYH010001184.1:0-242 GCF_046534675.1 Pseudomonas sp. SIMBA_067
GACCTTTTCCATGAATTGGTAACACCATCGATTGTGCTGGAACTGCTGGATGAACGGGAAAGAAACCAGCAATACATCAAACGCCGCGACCAGGAGAACGAGGATATTGCGCTAACAGTAGGGAAACTGCGTGTTGAGCTTGAAACAGCAAAATCAAAACTCAACGAGCAGCGTGAGTATTACGAAGGTGTTATCTCGGATGGGAGTAAGCGTATTGCTAAACTGGAAAGCAACGAAGTCCG
>NZ_JAWRYH010001185.1:0-242 GCF_046534675.1 Pseudomonas sp. SIMBA_067
GGCTGTCGTAGTCGCTGCGGATGTTGCGCAGAGTACGGGCAATGTCGGTGACTGCAGCGCGGCGTGCCTTGGCCAGGGTCAGGGCTTCGTCGGTGCGGTGCGCGTAGGCGTTCACCAGCAGTTGCAGGCGGCGTTCCATGTCGTCTTCGCTGTCGAACTTGGCCACGCCTTTCAGGCGCACCTGGGCGTACAGCGCCTCGATCTGGTTATCCACGCGCTGCAGGGCTTGCCAGCTGTCCTGG
>NZ_JAWRYH010001186.1:0-242 GCF_046534675.1 Pseudomonas sp. SIMBA_067
GTGCTACACGCACTTAAACTCAGCAAGCAGACAGCCAGTAAATAATGTTTACCTTGAACAGCACTCATACACACCTCTGTACAAAAAACACACTTAAGTATAGTGGTTATTTTGTACAGAGGTTATTTAAAACGTAACAAACTATTTAACGCTGCTGATTAAACGTGGCAACTAGCGCATCAAGTGTTTGTGCGCTGGTGGCTAAGTCACGAATTGCTTGTTCGGTATTTATTTGTTCACTC
>NZ_JAWRYH010001187.1:0-242 GCF_046534675.1 Pseudomonas sp. SIMBA_067
GGGCGGTTTCGTTCGAGAGTAGTCATGGCGTGAGAGTTCACCGGTGCCGGCCAGTTTAACAGCCCGGTATAGGGCGTTATCCGCTCTCATCCGCGACACCCGCGCGGACATCGGTGAATGCTCAAAGTGGCTGCGGATCCAACCTATATGCGCTATTCCGACAAACGCCCCATATGCTTCCTTCGACACAGTTGCCCGACGCTCATCCAGCCTGCGCGGCAGTGGCGTACGAGTTGTGCCGT
>NZ_JAWRYH010001188.1:0-242 GCF_046534675.1 Pseudomonas sp. SIMBA_067
GTCGCTGTCGAAGAAGTTGTCGGGGGCGATTTCCTGTAGGTGGTAAAAGCCTTCGGCCAGGCCGCCTTGCACGGCCAGGCAGAACGGGTCGAGCAGGTAACCGGCGCTGAAGTAGCGTTCCAGCACCGCGGCGCGGTGCCGTTCGGGAATGCCTTGCTGGTATAAAAGCTGCGGCGCCCGCCCCTGGCACTCCAGGCTGATCATCATCGATTCCACCTGCACCAGCTGGCCGATGGCAGCGG
>NZ_JAWRYH010000133.1:0-355 GCF_046534675.1 Pseudomonas sp. SIMBA_067
CACTTGCCGCTGGACGAACTCGTTGCTTGTCACGAATGCGACCTGTTGCTGCGCAAGCCAGTGCTGCAGCACGATGAAAAAGCCCTGTGCCCGCGCTGCGGCTACGAGCTTTATGCCCACCGGCACAATGTGGTCAACCGCAGCCTGGCCTTGGTGTTGACCGCCCTGTTGCTTTTCGTGCCAGCCAATTTCCTGCCAATCATGCAGCTGCATCTGCTTGGCCAGACTTCGGACGATACGGTCTGGAGCGGGGTGGTGGGCCTGTACAATTCACAAATGCGCGGCGTGGCCGTGGTGGTCTTCCTGTGCAGCATGGCCATTCCTTTGGCAAAGCTGCTGTGCCAGTTGGCGGTAC
>NZ_JAWRYH010001189.1:0-242 GCF_046534675.1 Pseudomonas sp. SIMBA_067
TGCCTTTACCGTTACGAACACAAAATTTACAAATCTTGATTCCTGAGCTGTTAGGCTATCTCGCCCGGCAGCAGGAGATCTCTGCGACGCAACTGGCCCAGTGGCTGGCGCGGCGTCAGGATACAGAGTCCTCCGACTGGAATCACTCACAGGCGATCAACCTGCTGGCAGAGCTTGAACGGCTTTGCCCACAGCTACTGAAATCGCCGCCTTCAGGCTTATTACAGCCCATAGAGATTGAG
>NZ_JAWRYH010001190.1:0-242 GCF_046534675.1 Pseudomonas sp. SIMBA_067
GCTAAAGTTCAGCAGCAGCTGGAAAGCAGCGATCTGGATCAGTACCGTGCTCTGCTGGCTAAAATGCAGCCAGAAGAAGAAATGGATCTGGAAACACTGGCAGCCGCACTGCTGAAGATGGCACAGGGCGAACGTCCTCTGATTCTGCCACCAGAAGCACCGCGTCCGGCACGTCGCGAATACCGCGATCGTGACGAGCGTGATGGCCGTCGTGACAGCCGTGAAGCGCGTGGCGATTCTCG
>NZ_JAWRYH010001191.1:0-242 GCF_046534675.1 Pseudomonas sp. SIMBA_067
GCTGAGCAACCCGCTGCGCTATGGCCTGGCGATGCTGCGCGCCAACGCCGACGACTGGCGCACCGACGCGCACTTGCGCATGAAGGCCGAGCAGATGGCCGCCGACTATCAGCAGCTGTTCGGTGGCCTGGCCAAGGAGTTTGGGGTAACCCTGGTGGCTGGCTCTATCGTGCTCCCTGCCCCTTATGTCAAACAGGGCGTGCTGCACGCCGGCAGTGGCCCGCTGTACAACAGCAGCGTGG
>NZ_JAWRYH010001192.1:0-242 GCF_046534675.1 Pseudomonas sp. SIMBA_067
ACCTCGCTTGGCTCACTTGCGTCTGTGAGTGGTGGTTTTGGTGGCGGAGCGGCCGGTGGCTCGAACTATACGGGCAGGCCGTTCCCTGGTGCCGGGGCCGTGGGCGCGGGTTCGGGTACGGGAGGCTCCGCGACGATGACTTTCGGTGTGTCCGGCAACGGCGGCTGCGGTGGAAGTTCGCCGCTCGGTCGTGGCGGTGCAGGGGGGGCCCGTTCCGGTCAGGCAGGGACGCCCGGCGCTGT
>NZ_JAWRYH010001193.1:0-242 GCF_046534675.1 Pseudomonas sp. SIMBA_067
GGTGCCGCAGGCGCGGGTGGCAGCGTTCGAGCGCGTCGGACGGGCCTGGTTTGCTGCCGGGTCACCGTCAATTACCCAGGCTTTGGTGGCGGAGTTCGTTGCCGAGGGACACGTCGCTCGGCATATCCAACGCATGCGCCGCCTCTACAACGAGCGACGGGCATTGACCATCGAAGCACTGGAGCGGAGTTTGCCGAAGGGTATGCAGGTGGAACGCTCGCCAGGTGGTATGCACCTGGTAC
>NZ_JAWRYH010001194.1:0-242 GCF_046534675.1 Pseudomonas sp. SIMBA_067
TACTCTGAGTGGGTGTCGAAAACCTTATGTTCGATGATAGTACGTATCGTATTTATGTCGTTTTATGGATTACTACAAACTGTTTATTGCCCTGGAAAATACGCAACGTATTGTCAGGCGCCATGGATAAATGGATAGCGCTGGTCAGAACCCACATGAAAGACCGCAAGGTCACGCAGGACCAATTGGCCGAGCGCCTGGGCATGTCCCAGGGGGGCGTTGGCCACTGGCTGAATAAACGC
>NZ_JAWRYH010000134.1:0-354 GCF_046534675.1 Pseudomonas sp. SIMBA_067
TTGGCGGCAAAATTGCCACGGTGGATATTCGCACCGGTGACAAGACCATCCTAGCCGCTGAGCCGGGCCAAGGAGGCACTGCGCGAACGGTAGTGGCTGTAGGAGCAGCCTTGCGAAGAGGCCATCGCTGCCCAAGATGATCTTCTGCCTTGCCGGCCTCTTCGCAGCACAAGGCTGCTCCTACAGGGAAATGAGCGAGCCTGAGCGATTGGCCATTGGCGGCAAAATTGCCACGGTGGATATTCGCACCGGTGACAAGACCATCCTAGCCGCTGAGCCGGGCCAAGGAGGCCCTGCGCGAACGGTAGTGGCTGTAGGAGCAGCCTTGTGCTGCGAAGAGGCCATCGCTGCCCA
>NZ_JAWRYH010001195.1:0-242 GCF_046534675.1 Pseudomonas sp. SIMBA_067
CAAGCGCCTTTTGATAGCGCGGCTGGTCGATGGTGAACAGTACCTGTCCTTTTTTCACCAGCTGGTTATCATGAACATTCACCTGGGTAATGAGTCCAGAAACGTCCGGCGCGATCGCAACGACGTCAGCGCTAAAGCGCGCGTCACGCGTCCACGGGGATTCGGTGTAATAGCCCCAGGCATTAAAAATTGCGATGAAGGCCAGAATGACTAATACGACCGTGATGGCCGTACGGGAGAAT
>NZ_JAWRYH010001196.1:0-241 GCF_046534675.1 Pseudomonas sp. SIMBA_067
TTACCAAGATTCGGGAGGATATTGCTGATGAGGATGGCTGGGCACATTTAAGTGTGCTGGGTACGAACATCTCGAAGCTTCGCCCGGAGTTTGACCCGCGTACCCATGGTTTCAAGAAGCTGAGCGACCTGATCAAGGCATACCCGCAAACGTTCGAACTGCAGGCTCGTGGTGCATCTGCTGGGGGTACCGCGATGTACGCCCGGCACAAGCCACCCAGCAAGTGATGCCATTGTAATCA
>NZ_JAWRYH010001197.1:0-241 GCF_046534675.1 Pseudomonas sp. SIMBA_067
GACCCTTACACAGGTTAATTAATTCCATAAGGCAGCCTGCATCGCTAGGCGCACCAGGGCCTGGTGATAATACTAGCAATACTTGGCCGTGCTCTGCCTGCATTTTTTCGAATATGACCTCTGCGCTAATGTTGTTTCGGTAAACCACTAGCTCAGCCCCAAGCATTGTTAGTTCATCAACTAGGTTGTAGCTAAATGAGTCAAAGTTATCTAAAAAGTAAATTTTAATAGGGTGTGCTTC
>NZ_JAWRYH010001198.1:0-241 GCF_046534675.1 Pseudomonas sp. SIMBA_067
GGTTTCCGGGCTGGCCCGCTCGATCTTGTCGTCCTTGCGCCGGTATGCCAGGTCGACCATGCGGCCGACGAAGTTGCTCATGCCCTCATAGGGCTTCTCACGCTCGGGCGGCGTTACCAGGATGGTCAAGAAGTTCTTGTTGAACTCACGGTCCTTCGGCAGCGGGTAGCGCTGGCCCAACGGGGTATCCAGCGGGTTGATGCAGTCCTTCCTGGCGTTCTGCAAACGTTTGTACACCACC
>NZ_JAWRYH010001199.1:0-241 GCF_046534675.1 Pseudomonas sp. SIMBA_067
GGTCGCCACGCCTGCGATGCTCGGCAATGCAGCGGCAGGCGTCGCCGAAAATGATCGGTTCGATGACGTCTTCCACCCACGGCTGCACCAGGTGTTCAACCTCTTCCAGGGTGCGCCCGGCAATGGGCTCCAGGCTGAAGGCCATGTAGTCCTCCATCTGCAGGTGGCCCTTGCCATAGGCCTCCATCAGCTCATGGTCGCGACGCAGGAATGCCTTGCCGTCGACCCAGCCCAAGCGGGC
>NZ_JAWRYH010001200.1:0-241 GCF_046534675.1 Pseudomonas sp. SIMBA_067
TGGCGATGGTCAGGGCCATCAGCGTCAGGTTGTTGATGGAGAAGCCCGCCAGGTACATCACGCCAAAGGTGCCGACCAGCGACAGCGGCACGGCGATCGACGGAATGATCGTGGCGCTGAACCGGCGCAGGAACAGGAAGGTCACCATCACCACCAAGGCAATGGCGATGAGCAGTTCATGTTGCACGTCGGTGACGGAAGCACGGATGGTCTGGGTGCGGTCGGTCAATACCGTCACATC
>NZ_JAWRYH010001201.1:0-241 GCF_046534675.1 Pseudomonas sp. SIMBA_067
GGCCCGGCACGGTATTCAATAGCTGGGGCCGCTGTGCGGCCCACGAATTCACTGCTGGTCGTTATAGTGAAACTTGGGCATTTCCCAGTGGAAACGAATCGCCAGCAAGCGCACCAGGAACCCGCCAAACAACGTCAGCAGCATCGCCTGCTCTGCCGGCACCTTGAAATACACACACCCCAGGTAGAACCACGCCGCCGCGAACGACACGCTGGCATAGAGCTCGCGCCGGAACACCAGC
>NZ_JAWRYH010000135.1:0-354 GCF_046534675.1 Pseudomonas sp. SIMBA_067
GCGATAGCGATGTGGCTGCTGCACGGGACGCTGCTGGCACTGCTGTTTTTCTGGATGGCGCGGCAGGGATTTTCACCGCTGTGGTATCTGCTGGCGGTGAGTTATCCGGCGCTGGCGCTGACCAAAGTGCGATCCTTCTATGAGCATCGTGCGGCGGACGATCCGCTGGCACGGTCGGTGAATAATGAAGCGGCGTGGCCGTGGCGCATGCTATTCCTGAATCTGAACTACCATTCAGTGCATCACGACCTCCCCGGCGTCCCCTGGTATGGCCTGCGCCGCCTCTATCTGCGCGATCGCGAGCATTACTACCACCGCAATCACGGCTTTCGCGTGGCGGGCTATCGGGTCTGG
>NZ_JAWRYH010001202.1:0-241 GCF_046534675.1 Pseudomonas sp. SIMBA_067
TTCAGAATCAATATCTTTTAAATCATCCTGAATCGCTTGTGCGTTCGGATTTTCCTGCGGTTTGAGTTCGCCGCCATTAGCGATGAAATCATGACGCTGGAAGTACGCTTCGCGCACCATAATATAAGGATCGGACGACTGACGCAGCAGACCATCGGAATCCAACAACTGCGCACGAGTTTCTATCCCTTCAAGCGTCCATTTACCCACAGACATCGGCCAGGTCAGCCAGGAAAGAACC
>NZ_JAWRYH010001203.1:0-241 GCF_046534675.1 Pseudomonas sp. SIMBA_067
TATGTCTTTTGATTTAATCATTAAAAACGGCACCGTTATTTTAGAAAACGAAGCTCGCGTTGTAGATATCGCCGTTAAAGGCGGAAAAATTGCTGCTATCGGTCAGGATCTGGGCGATGCAAAAGAAGTTATGGATGCGTCTGGTCTGGTGGTTTCGCCGGGCATGGTTGATGCGCACACCACGCTCTTAATCAGACAGTTGACCAGATCCATACGCCAGTCGACGGCATTTTGCATTGCC
>NZ_JAWRYH010001204.1:0-241 GCF_046534675.1 Pseudomonas sp. SIMBA_067
GGCGGACTGCTTCCCGGTGGAGCACATTCTGGGACGTGACGAGGCCGCACCTAAGCCGAGCCCGGATGGGTTGCTGAAGATTGCCAGTGCCTGGGGCGTGGCGCCGAGCGAGCTGGTGATGGTGGGGGATTACCGGTTCGACCTGGACTGCGGGCGCGCGGCGGGCGCGCGGACGGTGCTGGTGAACTTGCCGGATAACCCATGGCCGGAGCTGGTGGATTGGCATGCTGCCGATTGCCGG
>NZ_JAWRYH010001205.1:0-241 GCF_046534675.1 Pseudomonas sp. SIMBA_067
GCTGGTTATCCAGCTCCGGCAGGGTTTCAAAACCGGCAACCAGATCATAAGCAAACAGGCCACCCAGCAGTACGGCTTCACGCTCATCGGCAGGGGAGTTGACCAGTTGTGGAATCAGACGCAGTGCATCAAACACCGACAGGGCCTTGAGGCGGGAATCTTCATCCTGCTGATGGTCGGTGCTCTGCGGGAAAGTCAGCTCGCGTCCATCGGGACGAACCTGATTGCTGACCGACGCAGG
>NZ_JAWRYH010001206.1:0-241 GCF_046534675.1 Pseudomonas sp. SIMBA_067
GGCGGCCTACGAGGCGAAACAGAACACCGCGCGCATAGACGACGTGGTGCTGTACATGAAGTCTGCGGCGGTCAGAGAAGAATATGGCCAGCAGCCGACCATCATGAACCGCATCAACGAACTGGTGCTGCTGCTGGACCGCTGGTGCACGTGGGGGGCGAACGGCGACTACTTCAACTCGGACAGTCCGACGCTCGACGGCGACACGCGCTTTGCCGTACTGGAGCTGCTGAGCCTGGAG
>NZ_JAWRYH010001207.1:0-241 GCF_046534675.1 Pseudomonas sp. SIMBA_067
GAATCGCTGAATGTGCGCCAAACCATGCACCAAGCATGATAAAGAAGCCCATTGTAATTCCCAGTAAAAAGTTAACATGGCCAAGTGCAACAAAGGTGATCAGCGAGATAAAGTTAGAAACAAAATTCATTGAACGCGCCAAACCACAATTAAGTAGCAAACTCATTTTATAAAGCATACCGTTTGAGGCAGTCCAAAAAGTTCCCGTTCCAGGCCCAGCTAAACCATCAAAAAAACCTAG
>NZ_JAWRYH010001208.1:0-241 GCF_046534675.1 Pseudomonas sp. SIMBA_067
GGCGTATAGACGTATTCGGTCAAGCCGCCTTCGGCATCGACCTGTGCGATCTTGCGGCCGGCCGCGTCGTGAAGATGATGCACGCGCTGTCCGACCGCATCGATTTCCATGCGCAACCGGCCTGCGGCATCATAGGTGTAGCCGACCTGGGACAGCAACACGTCCGCCGCGGATTCCGCGACTGCCACCAGCTCTCCCGCCGCATTGAAAGTCGACGTCCGTGTAAGACCGTTCGCGAACG
>NZ_JAWRYH010000136.1:0-354 GCF_046534675.1 Pseudomonas sp. SIMBA_067
GACCTGTTTGGACGCGTGCGCCGTTCGGTCGAGGCTTCCTCGGCAGACACGGAGCAGTCGGCCGACGACCTGGCCAATGCACGGCTTGCGTTGACCGCGCAGCTCGCCTCGGCGTATTTCGCGCTGCGCGCCCTCGATGAGGAACGCGATATCGTGGCTCATTCGATCGAGTGGCAGCAGAAGGCGCTCGACTTCGTCGAACAGCAGCGGAAGTTCGGACAGGTTTCCGAACTCAATGTGCTGCAGCAGCAAACTGACCTCGACGCCACGCGTGTGCAACTGCATCTGCTCGCGACGCAGCGCTCCCGCTACGAACATGCGATCGCCACCTTGGTCGGGGAGCCCGCGCCGCAG
>NZ_JAWRYH010001209.1:0-241 GCF_046534675.1 Pseudomonas sp. SIMBA_067
GTACAAGGAAGGCGCTTCATTTGTCCGAGACCATCGACGTTGCAATCCTTGACCTCTGGTTCATCAACAGCGCGAAAGCGAGCGAAGCAGGCGGGCTCTACCACCCATGGAGCTTCGCGAAGGACTTCCTTCAACAATATCTAGCAGACGGCAGCCAGGTGGATGTTTGGGAAGGCGATGCCTTTAAGCTCGCGCAGGCGCGCATTGCCGCTGCGCGGGCCGCTCCTCTGCACTGAGGGAG
>NZ_JAWRYH010001210.1:0-241 GCF_046534675.1 Pseudomonas sp. SIMBA_067
GGCTCGGCCCAGACAACGGACTTCCTTCCTCGGAGGCGTTTTAGTCGCGTCGTCGGCCGTTGCGGACGACGTCCAAAAAGGGCGCAAATCAGGGCCGCGGCGAAAGTAATTTGGCCCTTATTATATTCATGTTTTTAAGTTGGCGGACAGCTGAGCGCAACGTGCTTCTCTCGGACACGCTATATGCGGCAAGCCATCAAACGTGCATCCGCGCACATTGCAGTGCGTGAAGCTATACCGG
>NZ_JAWRYH010001211.1:0-241 GCF_046534675.1 Pseudomonas sp. SIMBA_067
GTGACCGGCGAGTTGTACATCGGTGGTCAGGGCGTTGCCCTGGGCTACCTGAACCGGGCTGACCTGACGGCGGAAAAATTCCTCGCCGACCCGTTCAACGTCAATAGCTTGATGTACCGCACTGGCGACCTGGTGGCCTGGCGTGCCGACGGCACCTTGCAGTATCAGGGCCGTAACGACCAGCAGGTGAAGATCCGGGGGTTCCGCATCGAACTGGGCGAGATCGAAACGCGCCTGAGTG
>NZ_JAWRYH010001212.1:0-241 GCF_046534675.1 Pseudomonas sp. SIMBA_067
TAGCCAACGCCGACGCCGGCCGGTACCGCATGGCTGTAGTTGACCCGTTGCAGGCGCTCGCCTTCCTTGCTCTGCTCCATACTCAACGCCAGGGTGCCGTGCAGGTCGAACGGGATCACCAGCTGCGCCTGCACCGCCCACTGGCTATCACCCACTTCGCGGTTAGCCGACAGGTACACGCTGCTGCTGCCCCACGACGGTTTGCTGTAACTCAGGTTGATCAGACGGGTTCGCGTGCCGT
>NZ_JAWRYH010001213.1:0-241 GCF_046534675.1 Pseudomonas sp. SIMBA_067
TGATGGCGCTGCGTTTCGCCCGTCCGCTGTCGGCGCAGTTCAGCCAGCTAGCGACCGCAGCGCGAGCGGTATCGAAAGGGGAATTTGGCCGAACGGCGGCGGTGGTGAAAGAAGCGCCACAGGAGCTGGTGCGCTTTACCGAAGATTTTAATCAGATGACGCAGCAGCTGGCGCGTTACGAGCGTGAGCTGCGCACCTCGCATGTAGCGATGGCGCATGAACTTCGCTCGCCACTGACGGC
>NZ_JAWRYH010001214.1:0-241 GCF_046534675.1 Pseudomonas sp. SIMBA_067
GCAAAGAAAATGAACGAGATACAGCGTATAGAGTAGCTCTTCAAAATATTCTAGCCAAAAGCCGTGATGTTTTACTTGTTGGACCATATATAGAATTTCCAAACAAAGATGATAAGAAACTAAACCAATCGTTTAATGTATTTTTGGATAGCAACCGTTTTACAATAATTGATTACAACAAATACGAAATTGTAAGTAAAAGTATCTCTATTATTAGGAATGGAGTGCTACGAATAGATAG
>NZ_JAWRYH010001215.1:0-241 GCF_046534675.1 Pseudomonas sp. SIMBA_067
GAACCAGCAGGTAGCGGCAGGTTGATCAACGTTCAACGTCACCGAGCGCTTGCCACCTGGCGGAATAATTCCCTGCGGGCCGCCGTCGACTTCACCCGGTACTTCCAGCCCGTGCCAGTGCAACGTTGTCTCTTCCGTCAGTTGGTTGTAGATATCAACCGTTACCGCTTTGCCGCGCTGTAATTTCACCGCCGGCCCCAGCAGATTGCCGTTATAGCCCCAGGTAGTTGCAGTTTTCCCG
>NZ_JAWRYH010000137.1:0-353 GCF_046534675.1 Pseudomonas sp. SIMBA_067
CTCGCCGGTTGCGGCGAGAGCGATGGCGATGGCCAGCAGACTGGCGGAGGCCAGAGGCATTCGAATCATTGTTGGTTTCCCTGCGTCGTGTGGTTGGACCGTGCGGCGTGGCACGCGAAACCGCAACATCATGCGAAAGATTTGCATTTGCTGTAAAGGGGCGAACGCGCAATTCATGTAAATGCCGGTCACGGCCTGTAACCGGGGGCGCCAGCGGCTAGAACATCGAGACCTGGTTGCGTTGGGCCTGCTTGAGGAAGTTGGTCAGCTCGCGGGCCGACAGGGGCTTGCTGTAGTGGTAGCCCTGACCCGGATGAGCAACGATGACTGCATGTATCTGGACCGCAAGAGCC
>NZ_JAWRYH010001216.1:0-241 GCF_046534675.1 Pseudomonas sp. SIMBA_067
CCCTAACTCGACTACTGGCTCCTCTTGAGCCTTTTTCATAGCTGATCGCCACAATAATAGCCTGTTGCATTTTGCCGCTATTCATTGGAAACCGTGTGGCACCGGCAACGATAGGAAATGCATACGGCGCATCGGTTAAATAAATAACAGGATACGTTTTATTAGGCTCCTTTGCATATGACTTAGGTAGCTGTATAAAAATAGGATACACCCGCTTGGTAGCAGGATCGGTGAGCTCAAT
>NZ_JAWRYH010001217.1:0-241 GCF_046534675.1 Pseudomonas sp. SIMBA_067
CGCACATCGGTGTAACGCGCCGTCGAACGCACGGCCAGGTCATCGCTGAAGCGGTGAGTGAAGTCATAGCCGAAGATGTACTGGTTGCGCTTGTAATCGTTGTAGTGCGAGTCGCCCGAGAAGAAGTCGCGGTCGATGTGCTGGCCCGTCGGGCCACGCTTGAGCGAGCCGATCATCGGCAGCGACTGGTAATCGGCAGCGCCATCGTCACGCTGCACCTGCGCCAGCACGGTGAAGGAGG
>NZ_JAWRYH010001218.1:0-241 GCF_046534675.1 Pseudomonas sp. SIMBA_067
AGTTCCAGCATGTGCTGGCTCACGTCCGCTGGCAGTTCCTCGTCCATCAATACCGCAAAGCTCTCCCGGGCGATCTGGATGGCGCTCCACAAGATGTAGGCGGCAATGCCGAGGCCGAACCAGGCGTCGACCTGATGGTAACCAAAACCCGCCAACACCAGCGCCACCAGGATGCTGCCGTTGAGCATCAAGTCCGAGCGGTAGTGCAGCGAGTCTGCGCGCACCGCGTTGGAGCCGGTTT
>NZ_JAWRYH010001219.1:0-241 GCF_046534675.1 Pseudomonas sp. SIMBA_067
GTGCCTGGTACGATCCGGTCGACGCCACTGCCGCCCGTCCGCTTTGTCGTCACGGTAATCCCAATGTGCTGACGCTGGATATCGGGACGTCATCTCTGGCACAGGGATGTAGCGGGCAGATTACGGTGGTGCAGGTGCGTAAATTTGCCGGGGAAGTCACGCCGGTGCAGGCCTTTATTCCCCCGTTATGAGTCGGTTACAGGGCGCTCAGCATTATGCGGCCCAGCGCCTGCAAATCTGC
>NZ_JAWRYH010001220.1:0-241 GCF_046534675.1 Pseudomonas sp. SIMBA_067
ATAGACGCGCTGAAAAATCAGCCGATGTGGGCCCGTCGATTCGAAGTCAGGACTCTCGATCTGAATTTTTTGTCCGGTAAGAGGGGAGCTAGGATTCCCTACCGGACAAGATTTGGCGGTCTCTTTCGGCGGATCCGGGCATTGATCCTCAAGTGCCAAATTTGGATTTCTGCCCCAACTTGGATTATACGTTCTGCGAACCGGATCTATACAAATTTCTTTCTGATTGATATAATGGCCT
>NZ_JAWRYH010001221.1:0-241 GCF_046534675.1 Pseudomonas sp. SIMBA_067
GTGAGGCCTGGGAATTGACCCACGATCACGTCGCGGCCCTGGCCGAGCTGGAAGTGCCGGCGCCGCTGGACGCCGGGCGTTACCAGGTGTGGTTGCAGACCGGGGATGAAACCCTGGATTATCGCCTTGCCCAACAGTATTACCGGGCCTGTGCCTTGCGCATCCAGGCCGGTGGCGACCATGGTTACCAAGGGTTCGCCCAGCAATTGCCGGCGATGTTGAGTTTTGCCGGCATCGGCGC
>NZ_JAWRYH010001222.1:0-241 GCF_046534675.1 Pseudomonas sp. SIMBA_067
GATAGATGCGTATTCACAGCCAATTACACCCGCGCCGTATATAAGTACGCGATGAGGATCGTGTTCAAGGCCTAAAATTGTGTCACTTTCATAAATACGCGAATGGGTGAAATCAACACCTGGTGGGCGATAAGGGCGTGAGCCGGTAGCAATAACAATAGTTTGTGCAGTTAGGCGTTCAGTTGAACCGTCATTACGTCTAATTTCAATAGTGTGCTTATCAACAAAGCTAGCATCGCCT
>NZ_JAWRYH010000138.1:0-353 GCF_046534675.1 Pseudomonas sp. SIMBA_067
GCCCATTATTTAACGTTGTTTATTTAACTGATAATCACTCAACGTGTTGTTAATCGCAGTAGAAAAAAGGATAATACACGGGATTTTATTAGCGTGAGGCACACATGACAGAATACGTCTTGTTATTAATTGGAACAGTGTTAGTTAACAACTTTGTATTAGTACAATTTTTAGGCCTTTGCCCGTTTATGGGTGTATCAGGAAAACTTGATACAGCCATAGGTATGTCTTTAGCAACTACCTTTGTGCTAACGCTTGCCTCTGTGACCAGTTATTTAGTAAACGAGTATATTTTATTACCACTAGATATCACCTACCTGAAAACAATGAGCTTTATTTTAGTTATTGCAGTG
>NZ_JAWRYH010001223.1:0-241 GCF_046534675.1 Pseudomonas sp. SIMBA_067
GGCTATTATCAGGAACCGTTCCGACATTAATTTGTTACGGTCTACAAATTATCAATCCTAGTTGGTTTGATGCCGCGAGTTGTTTAATTTGTGGCATTGTAGCAATGAGTATTGGTAGTTCATGGACTACAGCAGCGACTATAGGTGTTGCGTTACTCGGTGTCGCTTCAGGACTGGGTTTAGAGCCGACAGTTACCGCGGGTGCTGTAATATCAGGCGCATATTTTGGCGATAAGCTTAG
>NZ_JAWRYH010001224.1:0-241 GCF_046534675.1 Pseudomonas sp. SIMBA_067
GGTGGAGGGCTCACGTTCGCATGTCGCGCCGCAGATGGCACGGACACCAAAGAGCAATACTACGGGAGGCCGGTGCGCCCGGTCAAACCGGGTGGATTCCACTCATCCCTGGGGCTGAAACCGGGGGCGATCGCCGCCGGTATCCCCGGACGCACCTTAGCGTGGCCGGTATGAGATCGCTCCTGCTCCGCAGCCGCTGGCTGCTCGAACCGGCAATCGCGGTGGTGTTCTTCGTCTTCTG
>NZ_JAWRYH010001225.1:0-241 GCF_046534675.1 Pseudomonas sp. SIMBA_067
GCCCCGAGTTGATGGCCCCTGAACTCGGCCAAAGGCTCTGCCGACAAGCCAGCGTCGATCGCGAAAAAACCGCAAAAATGATGGGCTTGCCGCCTATCGCTGAACGCTATCGACCGCCGCAGCGCATAGCAGACGGCCGAAGTGGCTATGCACTGAGTGGCGGCGGCGAGAGCAGCCGTCAGGCGAGCCGGCGCGGCTTACATGAGATTTTCCCTACCCTGACCGATGCTCAATTGGACGC
>NZ_JAWRYH010001226.1:0-240 GCF_046534675.1 Pseudomonas sp. SIMBA_067
GGCCGGCAATGACGAGATTTACGACGAAAAAGTATCCGACCGATGTCAGCCATGCCGCATTTCCTTTCAGCATTCTGTAACCGGATTTTACATCTTCAGTTCCGTTGCTTTTTTCATTGGGCTGTTCTGAAATACGTATGAACGCGATAAATGCCGCGGAGATAAAAAAAGCAGTTCCGTTTATGGCAAACAGCAGCCCGAACGGAATAGCCGCAATCATGATCCCGCTGATCAATTTTC
>NZ_JAWRYH010001227.1:0-240 GCF_046534675.1 Pseudomonas sp. SIMBA_067
GCCATCTAGTGCACCAAGAAGGGTTCCATCAGCGTCTCTGTTAGCACAACGAATTTCACCATCTACCATTACAGCATCAATAGCTTTATTGAAGTTTTCTTCTAAAAACTCACCATTCCAAGTTGTGTCATTTTTATTACGACCATAGCTAAAATATACTTCATAATCATATTCTTCTAATAATAAACCTTGGAATGAAAGAGTTGTATTAAATGAAGTACGATCATCTTCATAAGTACG
>NZ_JAWRYH010001228.1:0-240 GCF_046534675.1 Pseudomonas sp. SIMBA_067
CTCAGCCCGCAACCTAAAGTCACTGCGCAGTTGGCACCTGTGGGGCATGGCCAGCCGGTGTCGGTACGCGTGGTGGATGGTCGTCCGTCGCCGACCCTGGGCTCTCGCGGGGGCTTGTACCCTGAAACCTCTTATCTCGGTAACCGGCCAGGATGTGCTGCCCAAGCTGCAAGCCCAGGCCGAAGCGGCTGTACGCCTGCTGGGTTTCACGCCGGCCAACTCGCCGGGCGCACCTCAACT
>NZ_JAWRYH010001229.1:0-240 GCF_046534675.1 Pseudomonas sp. SIMBA_067
GGTCTCAAAGCCCAACTCTGTATATAGCCGCTGGGCATGTGTATTGAACCCCCACACCATCAGCCGGACATCTTTAGCCCCACGATCAGCCGCCCAGGCTTTTATCTGCTGCATAAGCCCCCGTCCGATGCCTTTGCCCCAGAACGTTTCGGCAACGCATACCGACCCGACACGTACGAAATCCAGCGGCTGCATCAATGGCCCCGTCGCAGACGACAGGCTGGCCGTGATAAAACCTGC
>NZ_JAWRYH010001230.1:0-240 GCF_046534675.1 Pseudomonas sp. SIMBA_067
GATATGAGATTCTACATGATCAAGTTCACTTTCTACTGCAGCGACTGCATCGGCTGATTTTTGCTTTTCAAGTAAAGCTGAGCGAGCTAAATCATCACGATCTTTGCTCAGTGCTAATTCGGCTTTGTCTTGCCAATCGCTTACTTGGGCTTTTAGTGTATCTACGCGACGTACTAATTCTTTTTTCTCAGCAAGGGTTTTTGCTGACGTAGAGCGTACCTCTACAAGTGTATCTTCCAT
>NZ_JAWRYH010000139.1:0-353 GCF_046534675.1 Pseudomonas sp. SIMBA_067
GGAGCTGGTCAACTCCGTGGTTGGGCTGATTATTGTGCTGATTATTAGCATGGTAGCGTAAAAGGACACCAGAGCCTGCCAATGGCAGGCTCAGACTGATGACAAAGTCTAAAAATGTGCCCGGACAGTCCCCTCGCCCCTCCGGGGAGAGGGTTAGGGTGAGGGGAACAGACCAGCAAAGTGCGCTTTGTTTATGCCAGATGCGACGCTGACGCGTCTTATCATGCCTACAATCAGTGCGGGTTTGGTAGGCTGGATAAGGCGTTCACGCCGCATCCGGCGATCGTGCACTGATGCCTGATGCAAATCCTGCTGAAAGCACACAGCTTTTTTCATCACTGTCATCACTCTGT
>NZ_JAWRYH010001231.1:0-240 GCF_046534675.1 Pseudomonas sp. SIMBA_067
ATCGCCTTACTGCTGGAAATTTATACCGATGTTGCTAATTCCCGCTTCACGCAGGTCAGATCGCAGACCTTTAATCAATTCAAGGTCGCGCTCTTCACACTCCGCCAGCAGGCGGAAAATCTCCCACTGAAGGTCCCACTCATCGATGATAGCCGGGTTTTCACGCAGCTCTTCGTCGGTCATTTCGCGTCCAGCCTGGGTCATTTCCAGCATGGCGATAGTGGTAATTGAGGTCTCGCT
>NZ_JAWRYH010001232.1:0-240 GCF_046534675.1 Pseudomonas sp. SIMBA_067
CTCACAGATGGGTAGAAAAAATAAACGGCTCTCAATCGAGCCGCTGATTTCCCCTGATGACAGGGAGGGCGTATTCTAGGGAATAGTGCGAACAGTAGCAAATGTAATCTGCCTTATTTTTCGTCGCCTCCCAAATAAAGTGCCCTTCTGACTCAACCAGCCAGTTTCCTGGCCAGTTGGTTATGCTGACGCAACACGGCTGGCAGTTCAATTCCGGCCACTTTTCCGTCCCGTACCCGG
>NZ_JAWRYH010001233.1:0-240 GCF_046534675.1 Pseudomonas sp. SIMBA_067
TGTATTGGCATTGTGGGACACCCACGGCACCCCACTGCACTGACAACACATGAAATGCTCTACCGCTGGCTGTGCACAAAAGGTTACGAGGTCATCGTTGAGCAACAAATCGCTCACGAACTGCAACTGAAGAATGTGAAAACTGGCACGCTCGCGGAGATTGGGCAACTAGCTGATCTCGCGGTAGTCGTTGGTGGCGACGGTAATATGCTGGGCGCGGCACGCACACTCGCCCGTTAC
>NZ_JAWRYH010001234.1:0-240 GCF_046534675.1 Pseudomonas sp. SIMBA_067
TCGCTTTCGCGAGCGAGAGCTCGCATGAGTCCAACACTCGGGTCTTTACTGGCATATTTCACATGAAGACGAAGGTAGTTGATGGATATCTTGCAACGAGCGGCGAATGCGGCGGCCGCATCCTTGTCTAGCGAGCTAATGTATTCACGTAGGGTCATAGGTCACCTCCGGCACGAAAGTTAACCTCACAGGTAAACATTGTCAACACCTCAAAGGACATTCACCTCAAGGGTTAACCTC
>NZ_JAWRYH010001235.1:0-240 GCF_046534675.1 Pseudomonas sp. SIMBA_067
CGAGACAGCACGGGACGTCTTCCGCTTCTCATGAAGCGTCAGGTCGTCTCCGTGAGGTTCTCTTAGTCACACATAGTGTCTCTCCTGCTCTATAGGGTCGTGTGCGTTATCCATGAAACTCTTACTGGGCAAGGCTTTGCGGGCCATCAAAAGATAACGAACATAGTCCTATAGAGAAAGGTCAACGCTATACGCGGACCATCGAGCGCCCCTCTCTGCGCCAAGTGCCGCACTCGCGCT
>NZ_JAWRYH010001236.1:0-240 GCF_046534675.1 Pseudomonas sp. SIMBA_067
CTCGCTTAGAGACTACGTAAATAGTAAATTTTCGAAGTTACAGAGGCACACTGATCACATAACGAATGTGCACGTTATTCTCGATGTAGAAAAACTAAACCAAAAAGCCGAAGCAACCGTTCATGTTAGTGGCGCTGAGATTTTTGCTTCCACTGAACATCAAGATATGAATGCTGCTATAGACTCGCTGATTGACAAGCTAGATCGTCAAGTAATTAAACACAAAGAGAAACTTGCTCG
>NZ_JAWRYH010000140.1:0-352 GCF_046534675.1 Pseudomonas sp. SIMBA_067
GGTTGAGCCAGCAATGGCGCCAGGCGCAACTCTGGCGGGCCCAGGTCATTGCCGTGACAGGCGAACAGGCCAGCCCACGGCATGCCGCTCAGGCCCTCAAGCGCCTGCGTGAAAGTGGGTTGCAACAGCAAGTGCGCACACGCCAGCTCGAAGACTTGCAGGCAACGTTGCAGGCGTGGCTGCGGGATCACCCCGGCTGGCGCCTGCAAGCCGTGCGCTTCGATGGCCAGCGCTGGCGCGTGCGGTTGGCGGGCGAGGGGGCCGCGCCACCTTGGCAAGACATGGCCAGCGCAGCTGGCGCCGCCGTGCAGGTGCTGAGTGGCGAAGTGATCTTCGACTTGGGAGCAGCCGT
>NZ_JAWRYH010000019.1:0-61422 GCF_046534675.1 Pseudomonas sp. SIMBA_067
CGGGAATAGCTCAGTTGGTAGAGCACGACCTTGCCAAGGTCGGGGTCGCGAGTTCGAGTCTCGTTTCCCGCTCCAAAATCAAGATTTACAGCCTTCCACGGAAGTCTGTAGATCCTCGAAAATAGACGCTTCGGCGTCTTTTTTCGTTTCGGTCAAAGCCATCGGGATCCATGGTCATCCCGACATTTGGCTTCAACTGCAAAAAACGCCACTCTTTCGGGTGGCGTTTTTTTTGCATCGGGCTACGGCTTGTCTTCCAGTTGGGCTGCCGCATCGGGAAATTTCAACCAGCTCAGCTTATCGTCGAACGACACTTCAACCGACACCCGGAACTGATAGTTGATTGCCAGCCTCAACAGCTCGGTTTTCGTGACGGTACCCAGCACCATTACGTCCGTTTCGCTGGGTACAGGCAGCGCGGTGGCAATCGGCAGCCTGATTTCCCGAGTGACGTTGCCGCTTTCCACCCCGTCGATCCAGGCGTTGACGAATTGCGACGTATGCCGGAACGGCCAGCTTTCCAGGGTAAAGGTCGTGCTTTCGCCCAGTGTGCGCAGGTTCAGTGCGCGGTTGTGAATATCGCTGCACTGTACGATTGGCAGTCCTTCGATTTTCCGCACCGTGACATAGTGCGAAAGCGAGGGGGGCACGTCAGGCTTGTCGATTTGGTAATACAGTTCCACCCGGTCGTTCATGTGCGGCGGCACATATTGGCTGGGGATCAGGTATTCAAGTGCGCCTGGCGATATGGGCGTGTTGGTGGAGTAACCGCCGAGCGTCCCGGGTTGGCCCCAGAATACGGTGACAGTCTCATTCGGCCGGATTTCTGCCCCGTCGGGTATGACGAATGTGACGCCGTCGGATGCATTGCCAGGTTCCAGCGTGCTGGAGAATTCGCTGCCCTTCGCCTCCTTGATGTGTGGCGGTGGCAATTCGCGTGGTGCCAGGGAAAGGTCGGACTCCAACGCGACCGCTAGCGCACGCTGGGGCTGTGTGCCAGCGCGGTCCTGCACTTCATAACGCACGTAACGCGTGCCGTTGCCGGACTGGCGAATGAAAGCGCCCGGGAAGGTCAGCTCGAGCGGTTTGCTGGTGCCTAGCGGGCCCAGTGTTTCGATGTGCTCCTGAGTCAGTGTCATCATGTCGACCATTTCCTGCCCGGCGCCGTTTTCGCTGTAAAACCACTTCACGACATCGCCTGGCTCCGCACCAATGAACGAGGGGACTGTGCAGACGAGCTTGTCGCCGTTGGCCGCGAGGTAGTCCTCGGTGACACCTTCGCGAATAACGTAGTCGGGAAGCATCAATCGATCATCCGCGGGGAGCAGCGGCGGGGTCTTGTCGATGTAGATATCCAGTGGCCGTGAAGGCACATGGGTATCGTTGTGCAGCGTGACTGCGTAGTGCAGGCGGTGCGTGCCTTCAATAAGCCTGTCGACCGGTACCAAAATGAACAGCTCTTCAGGTTCGATAGGCTTGCTGAAGGTCTTCTTGTCGACCAGTACTTCATTCCAGTAGAGGAAAAGGTATTCCTCATCTATTTCCGGGTGCGAATTTGCCCACGGGTGAAACTCTACCCGCAGGGGGGAATAGGTTGCCCGGAACTCGACCGTGTTGGGTTTCCCCCCTTCAACATCGGGCACCACGCTTGGTACGGTTGGGGGGACAAGAGGGGCCGAGGCCAGTTCAGGGGTGGGAGTTCTGCGGTTACCGGAGCGCTTGTTCTGCGTCATCGTCCATCTCCATGTGTCACGCATGAATGCAAAAGGGAAGGCGCATTGGCCTTCCCACGTTTTTTCACCAGTTGTAACGGGCGCCGACGCTCACGCCCCATGGCTGTTCAAGCTTGCTGCCATGGCTGTAATCGAAGTCGGCGTGGGCCTGCCATTTTTCGCCCCAGGCGACCGCCACCCCTGCACCGATTTCAGCACGCGAACCGGCCAGGTTGCTGCTGAAGCGGTTGTCGTTGACTTTCACCTGGTTGTCGTTGACGAACTCATGAACTGCTGCCACCCGCAGGTAGGGTTGCACGCTACGGCCTGTGCCCGCACTGAAGGTGCGCCCGACCGAAGTGCCCACTTTGCCCAGCAGCGAGTGGGTACTGGTGCTGTTGGCGCGCATGCCGTTGTCCAGGCTGTAGTCCTTGCCCTGGACCACGAGCCCGGACAGTTGAGCGAACGGTTCGAGGAACCAGTCGTCGGCCAGGTTCAGATGACGTCCCACCTCCAGCGAAACGCCAGCACCCAGGTTGCTGTAGTCACCCTTGGCCTTCCTGCCGTCACTCAGGCGCACGTCGGCCCGGTTGTGGAAACGGTTGATGCGCGCCACGGTGTCGATGTAATAGCCGCTTTCGGGATCGAGCCAAGTGGCGTAGGCGCCGGCATGGTAGCTGTCTACGCTGGCCGAAGAGCCGCGGGCGAGGTTCAGGTCGGAATTGCTGTAGCCGGCCGTGATCCCGACCAGCCAGTTGCCGTCGCCAGCTGCCAGGGGCGCATCTGCGCCGATCGACAGGCCTTGTTGCTGTTGCTGGTACGCCGCGCCAGACGTCGCCGAGACATTGAATTGGTTACCGTAGCTGCGTACCCAGCCACCGGCTTTGCCAGGGTTGCGGCGCACGTCGCCCATGCGGCTACGCAGCACGCCGAGCTCGCCGTACCAGATGGTCGGCACGACGTTGGCCAAGGCCATCACTGTTTGTGTCCCGGGGCTGACCGTACGGGTGGTCGCGTCCAGGTACCAGTCGTTGTCGCTGCGTTGCACCAGGTCGTAGGAATAGGCGCCCAGGTCCACAGAGCCACCTAGCAGCGAGAATTGTGAATCGCCAGCAGCGGTATGCACCACATGCAGGCTGTTGTCTGTCAGCGGATCGTTGCCGCTGGCGCTGATCAGCAACTGGTGGTTGCCGCTGGCGGTGCCCGTCACGTCGAGGAAGTCCGACTGCGAGGTGCTGAAATCGGCCTCCATGATGAAGGTGCCGTTGCCGGTGAGGTTTTCCACGGAAAGGGTAAAGAATTCGCCCGGCCCGCCGAAGCGCACGGCACCGTTATCCAGTGACAGGTCGGTCACCTGGCTGTTGTCGACCAGGGCCCATTCGCCACCGCTGTTGATTTCCAGGCTTGCAACGTTGTCCAGCCGGCCTTTGAGGGTGGCGAAGTTTTCCAGCAGCACGTTGGCGGTGCCGCCGCTGGCGGCGACGATATCGCCGACCAGGTGGCTGTTGTTGACCCGCAGGTTGGCGGCAGCATCCTCCGCCACCTGCAGCAGCACGCCGTTGCCACCACTGAGGCTGGCACCGTTGATAACGTCGATCTGCGCCGATGCTGCAAAGCCGGCCCCTCGGCCGACGGCAATCGCTGGCCCGTTGCGTCCCTCGATCAGGCTGTTGTCGACCACCAGCGTAGAGCCGCGGCCGTCGTCCTCAAGAATGCGCGCGCCATAATTGCCGCCGCTGATGGTGCTGCCGTCCCTGGCAATCAGGGTGCCGGCAACCAGTCGTGCGCCCTCGCTGCTGGCGCCCGTGCCGCGTAGTTCGCTGCGCTGCAGTTCGGCAGAACTGGCATTGATGGTCGCGCCTTGTACGCCGCCTTCGATCACGCTGTCGTTGATCGAGGCGCGCGAGCCGTTGCCCGCCCCTGCAGCACTCAGCGCCAGGCCACGGGCGTCACTGCGGATGGTCGAGCGGTGTACGGTGGCACTGGCACCATTGAGCGCCAGGCCATTGCCATTCGATTCAGCGGTGACCTGGCTATCCGACAGGTTCACGGTGGCGCCCGCCTGGCCGGCGATCTGCAACGTCGTCGCCCCGGTGGCTGTCAGAATGGCCGGGCCGATCACCCGGTAGCTGTCGAGTGTGCTGCCGGCATCCAGCTGAGTATCGGCATCTATGAGGGTTTCTGCCCAGCAGGCACTGGCGAAAAACAACGGGCCTGCCAGCACGAGATGAGCGGGTGTTGAACAGTGGCGAAGGGTGTGAAAAAGGCGGCTCGGCATTCAGGGAAAACCTCGAAGTGAACAAATTTTTGTAAGACCGTTCTGCTTTTCGTTGGAGAACAATCCGCATACCGCGAGGCTAAGCGCGTTAAATCGCAAAAAATGTAAGGAAATTCCTACTCCTCAACGGAAAATTCCTATAAGTGGATCGGCAGCGGACGATTGCCAAAGCCGCTGCCGAGGCTTGCTCAAGGTTGGCTTACGTCACACGAGCCCCCGGTACCCTGATCGGCGACGCTGATCTTGTTGGCCGTGGTATTGGAGGTAATGGGTGGCTGCGTGTTGAGGACGTAGCTCACCTCGGCCCGCCCGCCGGACGGCGCGGCGTCATAGATGGGCTTGATGTGCTGATCGTACGGCTCGACTCGCGTGACGAAGCCGTTCGCGATCTGCTCGGCGTTCAAGGTCACAGTCCAGGTTTTCTCAACGCCATCGATCAGGTTGCCATCCACAATTTGGTCATACACCACCCAGTTCAGTGTCATGGTGGTGTTTGGTGGCACATTGAAGCGGCTGCAGGGCGGTACCTGCACCCTGATCGCCGGGGCGGCGGAGGGGTCATCAGGGTCCCAGAGGGATCGGCAACTCAGCCAGAGCCGGTCCGTTAAACCCAGGAACTCGAGATCGTCGGCCGTCATGTCGATGGCCGATACCTCTACGAACTGTGGAAGCGACTCCTGTTCATTGAGCGCGTTTTCGTCGCCCTTCACGGTGTAATGCACAGGCAGCGCCAGCTGGTTACCAGCAGCCTCGATATAGCTCCACGGAATCGTGACGGACTTGTCGGCACCGGGTGCCTCATTGACAACCCAGCTTGTCACGTGCGTGCCGTCCCAGTAGAAGTCCACTACCTGGGGGGCTGCGGCGCCCTCGAATACCCTGAAGGTCAGCGTGGCGTCTTTGCCGCGGTCGGCCGGGGGAATGAGGTTCGTATCGCCGCTGAAACTGGTGATTGTGGGGGCGAGCATCTTGTCGTTGACCGGGTCCGGCCAGTCGGGGTCGGGGTCAGGGCGTTCCGGGCCAGCAACGGAAAAGTCGACAGCGAAGTTATCGGCCGCCGGTCCATAGGCGGCGTGGCCACGTAGCACCTGGTAGCTGACAGGGGTCGCTACCTCCCCGGAAGCCTTGCCGTATTCGTTTCGCAAGATATCGCTGGGTACGGATATCGATATAGGGAATGGGCGTGAGCCCACCTGTTCGGCGATCAGGGGCGTCGTGCCCCACTTGATCGCGATCTTGTCCTCTTTGCGGGAATTGGTGTAAGCCTGTATTTCTACCTGCACACCCGCCTGTGCATCTTTCAGGCTCAGTACGCCGTCATCTACCGCTAGCGGCACCTCTGGTGGCAGCAGGTCTTTGGGCTCTGGTGTGAGCACCACATCGACCGTCGCCGGCAGCCGGATGCGACTGCGGTTCTGGGCTTTATCGAACAGGTAGTAGACGATGTAGAACCTGCCATCACCCAGGCTGCGTACCACATCTGCCGGAATGGTTATCTTGCGGTCGTCTGTGACGGTGCCATCAACGACAGGGTTATCGTAGTCCGCATTTTCTTCAGGCCATTCCTTCAGATAGAACGCCTGGTATTTATCTTTGGATGTACGGTCCGGGTACTCGGGTATACCCAGTTCAATGCCGGCCTGGTGGTTGGTCAGGTAGGCTTCGTTGATGATGTCCGTGGGCGCGGTCAGCCGGGGAGCGGGCTCATCCCCCCAGGGCGGAACACTGTCACAGATCAGCTCGATGGGGTGCGAAACATATGGGTCGCTCTTGTGGTCGACCAGTTCGTAGCGAATCCACAGTTTGCCATTGCGTGGAATGGACGCTTGGGGAAAAGCCAGTGCTAACGGAAAGTCTCCTGGCACGAGGGGCGGGAGGAACTTCTTGACAGGGCCAATGGCCCTGAAGGTGTTTTCGGCGCCAGTCAAGGTGAACTGCAGTTGTAACGTCGAGTAGTCATTTGGATCACTGCCCGGTGGCAGGTCAGACCATGCGGGGATCTCGACGGTCAGGTCGGTTTTCAAGCGGTCTTTGTGCAGCGTGCCATCGTCACTGTCGATGATGCCTTGGACATTGGGGGCGGTCACCGGTAACGGCGCTGTCTTGTCAGGGGCATCTTGCAAGTTCAGATACTTGCGCCGGGCTTTGGTGGTGCGGTCATGTTGCTGCGTGCTGAACGTTAGTGGTTTCATTGTTGTCTCCAACAAATATGACTACATGAGGTGTTGAACTGCAGCGACGGGTTTCGTGTTCGTGGCTTCGGGTTGTTATTCAGTGTCTGATATCAGTGGTGGATGGTAAATATATTTTGCGTCGCAGCCTTATTTGATTGACTGATTTTGTGAAGTGCCAGCTTTTTTCAGTTGGAGTGATGAGGGTTTCTGGTCTGGAGAAGTTATTGATTGATTTTACTTGGTGGAGGGTTCTTCCGCTATTTTGAAAAGTTTCAAATGCATGGTCGAGTGTATAACTTCCACTGCGTGTAAATAAATTTGCCAGCTTTGGCACTTGTGAAGCCAACTGCATCGCGCCCACCGCAAGCCCTAAAATAGCTGCCGAGTAATTCAGGATTGTCCCAATATTATTCCGCGTTTCATGTCCCGAAAGTATCGCTTCCGTTTGTAGCGTCGTACCGGCGACTGACAACGCGGCTGTAGCCACCGTGGCCGCCAACTTGATGCCGGCGGCGAGCGATACGCTGGCAATTGCCCCGACACCTGCCGAAAGTGCCGCACCCGCGCCACTGATGCCGCCACCGGCGGCTGACCAGGCAGCCGCGATTGCCGGCGCAGCTACGCCACCTGTCACCACGACGGCGGCCACGGAGGCAACTGCGGCGAAGAGTATGCCCAGGCCCATCCCGATCCAGCCGATCGCACCTAAGGCCATGCCCCGCGAGATGCTGTAGCTATTCAGATCTGCCAGCGATCGGCTCTGCCCGCTATAGCCGATGCTGTAGTGCCCGGTCGGGTCGCGGAAGGTTATCGGGTTGCCTTGGCAATAGCCGTAGTAGTTCAGCCCCCCCGCGCCGAAGGGGCTGAGTGCGTCGGGGCTGTGAAAGCGCATCAGCACCGGGTTGTAGGCGCGGTAGCCACTACCGAGCAGGTACCAGCCGCTGTCGGGATCGAGCGCTTCGCCGTTGTAGCCCAGGGTGCCGAGCAGTGGATCGTCGGCGTGCCGTTCGCCATAGGCGGTATAACGGACGGCGCGCGTGCTGCCGGCCTGGCTCTCGGCGATCACGCTGTGGCTGGCACTGGTGTGCAGCAGCAGGGGCGATTGCGCACCACTGCCTTTCTGCTGCTGGCCCAGCGCTTGCTCGTCATGATGCAGGTACAGGGTTTGCAGGCTGTCACGCACGGCCATGCGCAAACGCTGGCCGTCATGCAGCAGCAGCGTGCGCTCGCCGGCCTCGGGCCTGCTGACCAGCAAGCCGCCTGCGTCGTAGCCATAGGTGTCCGGGGCGCCGCTGTCGTTAAGGCCCAGCAACCGGTTCTGGCTGTCGTAGCGAATCGGCCGGGCTCGCTCGTCTCGGGTCAGGTTGCCATTGGCATCGTAGTTGAACTCAGGATTGGGCTCGGTGCGCGGCGGTGTGTACTCGATACCCTGCAGCTGGCAGGGGTCTCGTTCGGCATGAATGAACTTGGCGCGTTCAGCGGCCGGCCCACCTGTGAAGGAAGTGACGGTCAACTCGATGTTATTGTAGGCATCGAAGTTGAAGACCTGCATGGCGATGCTGCGGCCCAGCGCATCGCGAGGTTGGTCCGGCCCTGTGCAGTTGTACATGTTCAGGCGTGCATGGCTGTCGTAACCGAACTTTTCGACCAGTTGCGATACTCCGCCGACCTGCAGGGTGCGGCTGAGCAGGAGGTCATCCTTGTCCCAGACGGTTTGTTGTGTGCGTTCTGGCTGCCCGGGCTGACGCCAGGTGCGTTTGACCTCACGGTCCTGGTCGTCGTACTCAATCTCGGTTTCCAGGGCCTGTGCGCTGGCTCGGTCATGGCTTGTGATGAATTTGATACGGCCCAGGTCATCGTATATGAACTCGGCCTGCAGCTGCCCCTGAAGGGTTGAGATCAGGCGGCCCTGGGTGTTGTATTCGTGGGTGGTGTCTTCACCGTAGGGTTCGTGGGTGTTCTTCAGACGATCCTGCAAGGTGCTGCTATGAATGCGGCTCCAGGTCTTGCCGTCGCGCTTGTCCTCCCAGTGTTCGGCGGTCAGCTGGTTGGCTTTGTTGTATTCGAAGCGCCGCGCCCATTGCCGGTTGTCGTCGCTCAGCAATCGGGCGCTGACAGGGTCGTAGGCGAAGCTGGCGTGGTCCTCGGGTGCGGTGTTGCTGATCGGCTCATTGGTCAGCTGCAGGTTGTAGTCCAGCTCGATGGTCTCGCCAGCGGGGTTGATGCGTTGGCGCGGTATCGATTCACCGTCGCGGAACAGGAAGTACTCCGTCCGGTCACCGGTGGTGGTACCTATCAGGCGGTCCAGGCCGTCGAAGTACTGCGCGCCGATCTGGCGGGCGGGCAACTGCACATTCGCCGGGGTCACCACCAGGCGGGTCGGCAGGTCTTCGGCAGAGTGTTCGGCGTAGGTGCGGGTGAGCAGGGTTTTATTCGGTTGCTCGGTCGTGAGCATCCGGCCCCAGGCGTCGTAGCTGAATGCAGTGGTGTGGTTTCGCTCATCCGTTTCGGTGAGCGTGCGTCCGAGGCCGTCATAGCTGTAGCGACGTTCGCCAATCAGCTCCCCCAACGCATCCAGGCGCTTGCGCAGCACCGGCTTGTTGAACAGGTTGAGCCAGGTCTCGGTCTTGCCGCTGATGGCCCGTGCCTGGTGGGTGAATCGGATGTTCCTGCCGTTGCGGTTCTGCACCTGGGGCCGTGATCTCTCTTTCCCGGCTACGCGCCAGCTGTAGCGAATGGCGCCCTGGTGATTGGCGTCGCCGATCGGGTCCAGTACGTTGTGCTGCTCCACGTCGTCCGGGCCGATGGTGCAGCATTGCTCACCCCAGTCGTCGTACCGCGTTTTTGTTACCAGGTGCAGGTACTGCTGGGCTTCCAGCCAGTCGGTAACGCTTTCCTTCACCCGATTGCCGTAGGCATCGTACTGGATGGCCAGGATTTCGTAGAAAGCGCCCGGCCTCGCCTCGAGCACGTTGTCACGGCTCTCCCGGGTCGGCCGTCCGAGGCCGTCCAGCTCGGTTTCGGTGGTGATGCCGCGAGCGTTGGTGACTCGGGCGCGGGCAATATCGACATCGCTGGCACAGAGTTCGTAATCGTAGCGTTTTTTGGCCTCGAACAGTGTCTCTGGCGATACCCTTTCCTCGGTGACTCGGCGCAGGGCGTCGTACGCCCATTGTGTGTGAACCCCGTTCTCGTTGAGTTCGTAGAGCTTCTCGCCATGCAGCAGCGAGCGCCGTTGAACGGTGGATCGTTGCGCGCCGTCGTAACCAAAGAGGGTCTTGCGGGTTTCCAGTACCTGATGGCCGCCCAGAGGGTCTAGCAGTGAATTGAACTGGTACTGGGTGGTGGTTTCCAGCTTGTTGCGTTTGACCACCTCCTGATAACGACGGCCATGCCGCAGGCTGGACTTGGGCGCGTCGAGGTAATAGTAAATTTTCTCTTCCAGGGGGTGCGCCGGATCGTGCGCCTGCGTCAGGGTTTCACTGTGCTCGACAATCATCGGGTTGAGGGTGATGGCGTTGCCTGCCAGTGGCGCCAGCGCCTTGTAGCGGTAGTGCTGAGTGAGAACAGGGGCTTGCCCCCGGCCGCTGCTCGCCGGGGTGGTGGTTTTGCTCTTCAGGTGACGAACGAAACCATTGGCATCACCGGGGTAGCCATCTTCCGCTTGCGTGCCATACCACTCTTGGGTCTCGGTCACGCCGTTGGCAAGTTTGCGCCAGATGATGTTGCCCGATGAATCGTAGGTGGTTTCGACGGTTTCAAGGCGGCTGCGCGTGATGTTGTCCGCCAGCGACCAGCGTGTCTGTTCCCTGATCGGCATTTGCAGGGTCGACACCTGTAGATCGAAGGGGGCGTCCTTGATGTCGTAATGCTTGGTGACTTCATGTACGCAGTTGTTCTGCACGGTTCTGGTCGAGGTCAGCAGATGGAAGCGGTTGAAGGTGCGGGTGATGTCGCGCAGTGCCGTTCCGTCCTTGTCGCGCAAGGTTTCGACCGTTTGATACTCAAAGTCATACCGTTTCGAATCGTACAAGTTGTCCAGCCCGTTGTCAGACCAACCGATCCCGGCGCCGTAACCCAGAAAGTTGTTTGAGCCCGGGTAGGTATAGGTTCGCTGGAACGCAGGTTGGCCACCGCGCGGTTCGATGACGTGCCGGGTCACCCGCGGCAGGGCTGTTGGCCGAGCGTTACCGGGGAACAGATGGCCACGGTCCTCGTAATAGAGATATTCACGGGCACCGGTAGGTGGCTCGACCTTGCTCACGCACAACAGCCCGTTCACCAGGCGGTATTCCAGGCGCCAACTGGCCAGCTCACGGGTTGGCAGAACGATCGATGTGACCCAGTCAGTATTGATCAGGTTCATCGTATAAAGGGCAACGGGCTGGCCGTTGTCGCCCTTATAAGGGCGCTCGCGCAATTCGATGCGGCCATCGTCGCGTTCGATTTCCAGCAGGATCTCCTTACGCTCGTCGCTGATCGAGCAGAGCATCATGTAAGACGGGTTGAACGGTTTGTATTCGAGGTCGATCCTGTGCCCCGTGGCCGCGTATATCTCCACCGGCAGGGCGATACGCCCGTTCGCGCTGCCCATTTCTTCGAGGATTTCCACCAGGCCTGAACGGTGCACCACGCGATAGCGCGCGTTGCCGCCTGGCCCGGCAGGTTCGCGGTAGAAGTGAAAGTGCGCCAGCCGTTGCTCCTGCATTAGCAAGCGTGAACCCGAACTACCGGTCACTTTGAATGATTCACCGCTGTACGTGGTGATGACCTGTGTATGTGGTGCGAACTGCGTCAGTGACAGATTCCATCCCCGCCCCCAACCCGAATCAATCGTATTGAGCGGGTTGAAGTTTAGGCTGAGTTCAAGCTCGGGGCCGGAGAAATAATTGGCGCCCAACTCGGGAAGTTTGATGGACAGTGTGTATTGTCCGGTGCGGCTATCGACACCGCTCTCCATGAAGCTCATGAAGTTAAGGGCGTTGGAATGCAGTGAAGATTCCGTACTCATAATGAACGTTCTCACTCTGCTTGTCAGGGGGGCGGGCGCTGTAAGACAGGGGTTGCGCGTGCCGAATACGTGTCGACAGTAGTGGAAGTTTCGTGTGTTGACACCTATCAGTTTTGCCAGGTGTTCAGGTTCAGGGGCGGTGTTATATCTATGCCAAGTCTCGAACCGGACATGTGCAAGGCGGAGATATTCATACATGGACATGCCAGACGTTTCACACCTTAACGAACGTATGAACTCTGTCGACCTGGACGCGCTTGGCACCGCTGATCTGATGACTTGGATTAGCTATCCCGGCATTGCCGAGCACGACCTGGTATCTATCAACTGGCGGGGGTGCAAGGCCGACAACAGTGCCGAGGACCTCTTTGTTGAACGCGAAGTATTGAGCCTGGATGCCGGCCGCGGGGTGATCCTGATCGATAACGCACTCGTCACTGCCTTGCGCGGTGGCCAAGTGTTCTATTCGTTCACGCGTCTGGACAACGCCGGCGATCCTGTGGGGCCTGAGTCCAAGCGTCGTTTCTTCTTCGTTGACCGGCCCGCTGAAGGCATATGGGCTTTGCCGGTTGCTCACTTGCAAGATGCCCATGAGGGGGTGATCGACGTCAACCTGCTCAATCCCGAAGGCATATTGCTGGCAACAGCGCCCTATGCCGCCATGGCCGAAGGTGACAAGGTTTTCCTGAGTTGGGAGCCCTGGTTCAACGAGTCCTTGCCAGGTGAGCTGTTCGAGCAAGTACTGGAAGTGCAGGAGTCTGATCCTGGCCGACCACTGCTGTGGCACCTGGAGCTCGGCGTGGTCTTCATGTATCTCGGCGGGTTCGCCTTTTTGCACTATCGCATCGAATTCGCCGATGGCACCAGCAGCCGGTCGCCAGTGCAGCGCTTCGACATCGTTTCGCCCGCCGCCAGCGACCCACCGCCGGCACCTTTGCTGGCGGCGCCACGTATCCCCGGGGCGACGGATGGCGCGCTGGATCCTGATGACGAAACCTATCGCACCGGCCTTCTGGTGGAGGTGGATCCCTATCCGGAGCTGGAATTGGGCGATTCACTGGTGCTCTATACCGTAGGGCCGGAGGTGACGCTGCGCAGCCTGCGTGTGGATGCGACTTCGGTGGACAGCAAACGCTTGACCTTCCACCTGGAGCGGGAGTGGCTGCAGAGCGAGGTCAACCGCGGCAAGCGGTTCGCGTTCAGCTATGAGTTTTCGCGTCAGGGTGTGCAGATGCGCTCCCAAGTGCTGCATCTGGTCTTGCAGCGCAAGCTTTACCTGCCTTTACCGAATATCCCGGACGCCACGCAGGAGGACGGTGACGCGCCGTACCAGGGCGTGGTCCATCCGAGCAAGCTGGAGTCTGGCGCCACCGTGCGAATCCCGGATAAGGCCGAGCTGGGTGATGGCGAGGAGCCGGCGCTGACCGTCAACCTGCATTGGGAAGGGCACGGCAGCACGGGGGCGGCCATCATTCCCCGGCCGTCCACTGGTGACACACGCCTGTTCACCGTGCCGCGGTCGGCCATGGCCGCCAATCTGGGTAGACGTCTGTGGGTGTACTACACCGTCACCCGCACCGGCGAACCGCCACGCACATCAGAAAAGTTCGAGCTGCGGGTAAGCGATTTCGATCAGCGCAAATACTCGATACTTCAGGTCAAAGGTGCCGAGAACCGGGAATTGAAACTGCACGAAGTTCCAGTGGGTGGTGCTTTGTGCACGCTGCCTTTTTGGCCGTTCATGGCAGAAGGGCAATTGCTGGGTATCGAGGCGCTAGGCCGTTCGCCATCTGACCAGGATGTCACGCATATTCTGCGTCCCCCCACCGAGGCGGTGACATACGACGAATATTCTGATGGCGTTATTGAAGCCTACCTGCCCAAACAGTTTCTCGAAAAACTGGAATTTGGCAAAGATTTCAGGTTGAGCGTATCTGCAAGTTTCGATGACGGCGAAACCTGGCGGGCATTTCCAATCGTTGATATTAAGCTGTTCCCTTAAGCAGACGCGCCTGCGTGTGTGTAAATGTGAGGTGATGTATGTCGAGCAATTCGAAACAGGATTTGCTGGAGTGGTTGCAGTCTGACTACCGGATGTTGGGGTGGAATACGATTTTCGCTATCCAGAAGGACAAGGCGGACACTTTGTTGACCCAGGAATATATACGGCGCTTCAAGACCAGCTCTTACCTGGACCCTATCAGCGGTGAGACGGCGCCGGACAATGGTTACAAGGTTTATATGCAGAACTTTGTTCTGGATCACCCGCGATTGTCATTCGATAATGCCGATATCACCGGTTCGCGTGCCAGCCTGCGTATGAAAATACTCGGCGGCAACCAGGTAGGGCTGAAGCAGGTGGGGGCCCATTGGTACCCACAGCGGATCGATCGGATAGAACCTCTGGTCGGGCCAGAGCTGCGCCTGCGACTGGAACTGTCCGACGTGCCTGGTTATGTCGCTGACAACGGCGCATTGACGCTGGACTTGCACAAAAGTGATGACTTTGTGGTGACCTTCTCGGATTCCAGGCGCGTTCGCGAGCTAGGGGGGGACTTCTTCAAGGAGCTGTTTCGCGGGTTGCCGGACCATCAACGTGTCTGGTCATTCGGCAGCATCGAACATGGCGAAAATGACCTGATGCGGCCCGAGTCGTTCATCCTGCGTACCCAGCGTAACCCCTCGGTCGCCCTGGCCCCGATGGAAAGCGATGACGCCGCTGACATGGACGGTGCACTGGTGGGGCTGGTCGCCATGGGGCCCAGCAACGGGCCGCAGAATATGCCTGGCCCGGAATACCGTTACTTGATTCCCGATGACAACGGTGATTACTCGGCGACGGTACTGCTTGATAAAGCCTGGGTGGCGTTGGCTACCGTGTTAAGCAAACTGCCTTTGGAGTTTTTCAAGAATGTTGAATTTAAAATTGAACGTGCAGAAAACGGTGATCTGACAGCGACTGCCATTGCAGGTGTAATACCCTCAGAGACAGAAAGTCGTGTTGAGCCTTACCATGAGGCAAACTGGCGCGGTAGTGTTGATTGCCGGGCGTACATCGATTTAATTACCGATGAGCTGCCGCTCAAGGATGTGCTGAAGTTTCGTGTGTCAGGGGAGCGTGTGTCCATGGAGCTGGTCACCGTTCATACAGCCACTGCGGATTTTACCCGATATGAAGAAATCGTCGCCACGCCGCATTCCTGGACGTGGGGGTACGCGTGCGTGGGGCTCTGGCATGCTGAAATCAATGTGGAAATAACAGCCAGTTGGCAGATGCAAGACCTGCAAGGCGCTACGTTGAAACTTGAAGAGTATAAGCACTCTATATACCCCAAAGAGGACGGTTCGTTTAAATTTGAAGGTGACCCCTACGAAGATCAGATCAGGGCGTTGAGCCTTTTCCATGTACTGTGGGGAGTTGCAGCGCCGAATGTTTCATTTGTCTCGCTGATGAGCGATCGCGGCCCCCTTGCCGCGGCAAGAGCCGCACTCGCCAAGGACCTTCGTTCAGACCTGTACACGGAGGAATTAATCGATAAGACCATCAAACTGAACTTTGGTGACGCGATAGTCGCAGGCGAGCGGCACATGCCCCGCGACATTGCCTGTTTTGGTAGCGTCGCTCCACAGCGGACCACGTTCGCCGTCACCCCCCTGGAAAAAATCGTGACCCACGGCAGCCCGTTGCAGCTTGCCACCGTCCCGGCGCAAGCCAACGTAACCTGGTCGGCCGAGTCGGTAGAGGGTTCCTCGGATGACCCGGGCCATTTCGACCAACACACCCATGGCCTGTATCTGGCGCCCGGGGCCACGGGCATCGAGGGTGAATTTACCCGGGTGCGTGTCACTGCCACTGTTCCAGGCTCAAGCTTTGCCAGTTCGGCCCTGCTCACCGTGGTCAAGAACGCGCTGCAGGTCAGCCCATTGCTGTCGGTCTGCCAGGTGGGCGATGAGGGCGTCAGCCTCAAGGCGGACAGTGTCGTTGAAGGACCGCTGCAATGGCGCATCCTCGGCGCTTCACCCCATGGCAGGCTGGCGCAGGAATCGGGCACGGCCAATCGCTATATCCCCGGCGAGAACCTGCCCGACAAGTCATTCATCGTCGAAGAAGTCGAGGTCCGTAACAGCTTGACCGATGAGCACCGGACGCTGTGCATCGTTACCCAGATGACCCTGAAACGTCCCTCTGATGTGGTGGTGGAAAAGCGCGATGAACAACACGCCAGGGTGTGGCTGTCGATCCATTTCAGCGGGGTGTCAGGTGTCGACCAGTTGACGGTGGTGCATGGCCCGGGGCAGATCGATATCGATGAAGACGGCAAGCCTTACTACCAGGCCGACGCCGCGAGCCCCGCACATTTCTGCGTGGTTGACGCGGTCTGGAGGCCCTCCCCCGAATTACCCATCACGCTCCAGGGCTTCATCGTGCTGCCGCTGCCGCTGGGGCAGCACAGCCAAGCCTATCAGGCCCTTGAGCAGGCAGCGCAAAGGGCAACGCGCAGGTAGTCAACCGGCGTTCACCTAAACCCATACCTTTCAGCACTCCAGTTGAGCGGGGCCACATCATGCCTACCAATTACCTCTCGGTCATCACGGCCTGGATGAAGCATAACCACAAACACCTGAACTGGGACCTGACGTTCGCCACGCGTCCCGAGGCCATCAACGACCTGCTCGCGTTGGCACATTGCAGCCAACCAGACAGTGCCTTGGGCGATATCGAAGGTGAGATCGCCATGCCCGATTCCGATGTCACCCACATCCTGACGGGCTACCGCATGGGGCCGCCCGCACTGGTGGATATGCAAGCGAACTACACGTCGCCCAAGGTCCGGCAAAGCCTGGCATTGGAAGGTGGCAGCCACCTGGTCATGGACAAGACCGACGGGTTGCTCAGCCTGTCGGTTCATGACCTCCTCGACCCGTTGCCGGTCACTCAGACGGTGCCGCTGAGCGCCGATGCCCAGGGCGTGAGCGCCGACCTGCGTGAAGGCACGGACACCGAGCTGGACCTGGGCGGTGGTTTGCCACAGCGGCAGGCCGCCGGGCGATTCTTCAAGGAGGTGCTCAGCGCGTTGGGCAGCGCCCGGCAGGTCTATCCCTTGGCGGACTTCAAGGCGCTGTCTGGCAACCCCTACCTGGCGGTTCGGCACAGTGAAGTACGCACCCACGTCAGCAAAGCCGACGGCAAGTCCGCACTGGTGATATTTGCGGGTATCAATAATGGCTCTGTGGGCAACCTGCCCGCTGAGCAGTCCGATTACCCGTTCCTGCTACCCGATGATCTTGCGCAACCGGTCGACAGCACATTGTTGCTGACGGCGCGCTTCCTGCACCGTGCGGCTTACGCCACAGGCCTGGCGCAGATGCTCGAGGGGGGCGCGTTCGAGGCCCAGTTCGATGAAGACAATAACTTGCAGCAGCTGAATGCCACGGCCGGCCTGTTGGAGGTGTACCCCAGCACTTACGAGAGCGACAATTATCAGTTTGCCTGCGAGGGTTTCAAAATTGCCGTGGACGCAGGGGCCCCGGCCAGCGATCAGGCGCGGGCTGCCCTGGCGGATTTTCAGCCCCTTCTGAGTGTCACCTTCGAACACGATGAGGTCCGCCAGCAATGGAAGTCCCATTGCACGCTGACCTTCACCTACAAGCCCAAGCCAACAGGTCCCCTGTACAGCCGAACCGCAACGTTCCAGTTCGACCTGCAAACGGTGTTCACCCTGAATGCACCTGCATCACCTGAGGAAAGCGCTGGTTGTATGTTGCTAGGGCAGGTTTTGTGGCCGTGGCAGGCGGCCGAAGTGACGGAAGTCAGTGGCCTGCCCAGCGACACGCCATCGGCCCTGCGAGAGGAGATTTATGCGTTTGTCGCCTTCCTGGTCAAGCAGGCGGTACTTGAAGGGCTGGCCAGGGAGTTGACCGCGATGATCCCGGAACAGGTGATGGCCGGTCTGTCGCTGGCAGATGGCAAGCGCCTTGTACCGTTCGACTTCCAGTTACCCGATGGAATGGCCGTGTTCGACAGCGGCTATGGCACGGCCGGCATGCGCATCGTCGATCGCCCCGTGACGCTGGCACCCGGGCAGCGGCATACGTTCAGCGTTGAACCGCCGCGTGAAGGGCTGACATGGTCCCTGGAGGCTTTGCCAGGCACCGTCGGTGATCTGGGGCGCATCGACCCCGCCAGCGGTGAATACCGGGCACCGCCTGCGCACGCCATGGCGGGGGAACCCGTGCGGGTCCGGATCATCGCCACCGACCCGGGTACCAACAAGCAGGCCATCAGCATGGCCTCTGTGGCGCCCGCGACATTGACGGTCAATCCACTGATCCGGGTCTGCTACTTCGACGACAAACTGACCCTCACGGCGGGGGCGCTGACCGGAGACCTTGACTGGTCTGTGGTCGATGATGGCGAAGAAGGACGGGGCTCGGTCGTCGCTGAGGGCGATGGCAGGCGTTGCACCTATACCGCAGGCAGTAAGGTGGATGCCAACGTGGCCTACGTGCTCGATCAGGTCAGGGTACAGAACCGGGAGACCAGCGAGTCGCGTTCAATTTATGTGCTGGTACGCCAGCGGCGGCCTGAACTGGTGATCGACGTCGAGCAGTTGCCCGATGGCGAGCTGCAGTTGACAGGTATTTTCGATGGGGTAGGCCGGCCAGACACCCAGTGGGCATTGCCAATTGCAGGGACTGGGGAGATCGATGAGGCCACTGGCCGCTATTCCCCTGCATCTGCCGACGCCGATGCGCGTTTCGCGCTGATTACCGCCAAATGGGCGATTCCAGGTTCTGTCTTCATCCTCGAAGGCCACCTCATTCTGCCGCTGCCCCTTTCCTTGCACTTCGACGCCGCACGGCGCGCTGCCAGCCCGACAGGCCTGCGTGTGGCCACATCACCATCCATTGGAGGCTGAGACCATGTCCAATTCACTGGAAGAACTGCTCGAGCACATGAAAAAGGGCTCAGTAACGCTAGGCTGGGGGGCGGTTGCTGTCTATAGCCGTGACCGGCTCAACCGCTTGCTGGAGCAGCAATACCTGACGCGCTTCAAGGAAAACCGCTACCTCCCGCCTTTCAGTCACACGTTCGCAGGCGTGGGGGTGAAGGAGGCCGTCAGCGTTAAGTCGCTGGAGTTCGGTACGCCCTTGCTGTCGTTCAGCAATGCGTCGACGAGCGATGCCAAAGCAACCCTGACCATGAACATCATCAAAGGTACGGTGAACAACAGTGGCAAGTTGGTCAGCAGCGTCGAGATCACCGAGGCGTCGGGGTACTGGCTGCAGATGGAGGTCGACCTGGAGACCGTGCGCGGTGAGGTTCACCCGTACGGCCTCGTTGCGCTCAACCTTGCCAAGGGGGGGCGGTTCACCAGCAACCTGTTCGAGGATAAACCCGACCTCGCTCAGCAGCTGATCGACGCACTGCAAGCCTGGATGGGCGAGATGCCTGGCCGTTGCGCCAGGTTCCAGCTGGGCACCGTGGACTTTTCTGGTTATGGCCCGCTGACACCTACAGGCTTCATCCTGCGCACCCAGGCGGCACCTGGTGCGCGAGTACGCGATGGCGTCAACTACGGCGATGGCGCAGTGCTGGTGTTCATCCGCCTGCGCGATAGCCTGATCGATGGTCAGCCGCCAGGCACAAGCTACCCGTATCTGTTGCCCGACGGCGATTACTCGGCAACGCTGGTGCTGAACAAGGACATGCTTGGCCATGCCTCCGACGACGGCCTGGAGCTACTCGCCCGACTGCTGTTCCCTGAGCTCAATGCCTTTGTCAAGAAAGTGGACAGTACGCCGTTGGACCGCGTCATGTTCGGCAATATCGACCCGTTGCGCACGCAACTGACGGTGAAACCGACCATGGACACCGTGGTGACGGCCGGCAAGACGCAGCAGTTTCGGCTGTACGACGGCAAGGATCAGGTGATCACTGCCAGCGCCTGGTCGGTGATCAACCCGCAAAGCCATGATGACGCAGGGCATGGTTCGATCGATGGAGATGGCCTTTTCACGGCCCCTTCACCGGAAGTGATCGGACAGGAAGTGCAGACATTCATCATCAAAGCTGAATACAAGCAGGGTGAGGACACTTACCATGCCGCCGCCCGCGCACTGGTGATTTCCGAGCCAGTGCTGGCGATGCCTGCCTTCGGCGCATATCGCCCGCAAGAGAGTGCGAACGGGATCGATCTGTGGAATGCAGGTAAAGGCAACGTCAGCTTTGAAATGCTCGGGCAGCCGCTGGGCCAGATAGCCAGCCTGGGCAATGGGCGCTCGCGCTTTGTGCCTGATCAGCAAGCCAGCCGGCGGATTCTGGGCGTGCAACGATTGCAAGCCAGTTCAACGGCAAAGGGCTACAACGCGCTTGTCCTGGTGAACAACCAGCCACTGGTTTCGGTTGACCCACCTTTCGTACCCAGGCTCGGCCACGGTGAGGCCACCCAGCTGAGCGAGGTGAACCGTATCATGCCCAACGAAGCGCGGCGTTGGCGGATGCTGGCAGGGCCGGGCAGCGTCTCGCCATCGGGCCATTTCCGGGCTTCTGAGCTTGCTGTTTCGCAACCCAACGTAGTGACCTGTGAAGTGGTGCGCAACGGTGTCGTGTTCGCGGCGGGCTACAGCGTGGTGAAAGAGACCGCGGTCAAAGCCATCAGCGGCTGGGTGGATCTGCAGCGCTTTGCCCTCACGGTCGGCAAGAGCCCTGACGGTGTGACCGGCACCGTGGGTTCCAATGGTTACCAGCAACTGGAACTCGAGGTCACCATCGAAACCATGCAGGCGGATGGCAAGGATTACAAACTGAATCTGGACGAGATAGCCTCCATCTCGCTGTTCGACAGGTCGGGGCAGAAGATTCCTTTTCTGTGCGAGGACGGGATAGGCTCGGGCTCTGGCAATGTCTGGCGCACACACCTGGAGCGGAATGATTTTATCCTCGCCAATGAAAGTCTGATGGCGACTGAAGGGCAGGGGCCGCAGCCCGCAGCGCCACAAGGCGTGGAGGACCGAACCATCCGCCTGCAGCTGTTCTTGCACCGCCGCGGAACCTCTTCGTCGGAAGTTTTTTACGCCGGTTTCCAGGCAAGGAGCGGGATATGGCACTACTCGAACGACACCCGTCATCAGAATGCCGAAATCGAGGTCAAGGTACACACGCCGGACGCCTACAAATCCACAGACTACACATTTACCCGCATACGGGCGGCGGGTGGCGGTGGTAACTCGGGCTCGACAGAACCGGAGCACGAAGATTTCGACCTGCACCCGGAGACCGACGATTACTGGATGTTGAGCTACAACCACGGGACCTTCTATACGGCCGAATTCGTCAAGGCCAGGGAAAGTGATAACGACAGGGATGTGAATACCTCGATGGTACGCTGGGAAAGTTCTTTTCCTGGAGAGAACTATCGCAGTTACACAGGGTATGTTTTTCAGGGCTACAACGAGCCGCTGCCGAAGTTTGTTTCCTTTGACCCCGATTCGAAGCCTTTGATCGATGGCGTCGAACGTGAAGTCAGCTCGGTGTACCAGGCCGGTCTTTTGGCAATTGTCAATTTCCGTCGGCGGGACCTGTCCTATGGTGAGGCGACCAATAATAAGGCTGTCTTTGAGAAGCTGAGTAAACCGTTATTTGTTCAGTTGCGCGACGCTCACGCGAATTTGCATATTGTCCAGATCGATTACCTGCCCGCTGACACCATCGGTGATCGTAATATTCTTGTCCACACGGTCCCTTGGCGACCGACGGGCAGACAAACTTCGATTGTCCGGCTTAGTAATTACCAAGAAGGAGAACACGTATGAAACGTTATTGCATGGCACCCCTTGTAATCGGTATGTTTTTCGGCTTCCACAGTGTGGGCCAGGCAGCGACTGAGCCAGTTCGTCCAGGTACGATTCAGTTCGCCGAGAATATGGACCCGTCAGGGCTACCCAGTGGCAAGCAATGTACGGTCTCGGGGAAAGAGGGTGGTGGATTCAAAAACATCGTAATGTCGGACACCACCTGTAAAAATGATTCGGCTTCCTACTTCAAATTCAATAATGTACCCTCAACGGCAACGGTGATGTTTAACTCCGAAGCAAACTGCCGCGATTTGGATGACTGGAGGTTTCGCGTTTTAACAATAAAGCAACCGACTACCACGGGTTGGATGAGTATCGAAGAGCTCAAGGCGCATGCTGAAGGTGACGTGGTGACGGCGGGATTGGAGCTAGATCAACATATTTATAATCATGGCAATATCCATGGCAAGTTATCTTGTGTGCGCATTTGGTTGCCGGGGCCCGAATATCCGTAATCATCAATAGTCTAGATTCTTTGATGGAGCTAACTAATGAGCACATCCACTTCAGTGCATTCCAACGCTTTTAACTTTTCTTCCTATATTGAAAACGGCGTTGATCCTCGCACCGGGCAATACACCGTGTCGATAAGGCTGCCCGAATTGCAAGGTAATGATTTGCAAGGCCCGGGTTTCGAACTGACGTTGTTCTATAGCCCTTTGAATGGCGAGGACTCTGGATTCGGCAAGGGCTGGAACCTGCAACTGACACAAGTACGCAAGCACATCGTGACGCTGAGCAGTGGTGAAACGTACAGGATCACCGGTAAGTCATCGGTTACCGGGCGGCTGGAAATGAAAGAACAGAAGCTGCGGCAGTTCGATCTGTATGAGGATCCCCCTGGGCCCGGTGGTGCCGCACGTTATCGCGTGGAGCACCGTTCAGGGTTGGTCGAGGTACTGGAAGTGATGGGCTCGGAAGATGGCGAGGTCGCCTTGCCCGTGGAGCTGCATTCACCGCTGGGGCACATGTTGCACCTGAGTTACCTGCCCTTCGGCGAGGGTCACATGCGTTTGGACGAGGTCCAGGATGAAAGTGACGTGCTGCTGAGGCTGCTACGCAGCGACAACAGCCGTGTCGAACTGCTTTGCTACCCTTCCGGTGGTGATGATGGTGGCCCGCTGGCCCGGTATGCGATGACGTTGCGCGAAAGCGACAACCGGGTCAGTGAGATCATCCTGCCCACGGCCAATCAGGCCCGCTGGCGCTTCACTTATGACTACGTATTGGGGTACTTGTGCGTACGTGAGTGCACAACACCCTATGGTGGGGTGGAGCGCGTGTTCTACGAGGACGCCGGGCATGAGTTCCCAAGCAGCGCAGCACGTGACAAAAATCTGCCCAGGGTTACCCGCCATGAAATCGATCCACGCTTTTGTCAGGCGGCGAAAGTGGTGCGGTATGAATACCCCGGCACGCACAACTTCATCGGCGGTGGCAGCAGCATCCCGTGGTCTGACGAGGGCCTGGACAATCTCTATGAGGTGCCGGAGGACTATACCTACCAGTCGCTACAGATACAGGAAGTGCTCAGGCAGCCTGTGCGTACGATCACGCGTACATTCAACCGCTTCCATTTGCTCACCGAGCAAGCCACCGCTCAGGGTGACAAGCTGTTGCAAGCCTTCACCCGTTACGCTGACAAGGCTGGCAAATTCGAGAGCCAGGAGCCTTATTTCCAGCTGCCCCATGACGAAACCCAGCGTTGGTCGCTGATCAGCAACTCCTCCCGGCAGCGAGAAGAGCAGCGAGTCACCCGCTATGATAGCCACGGCAACGTGTTGACTCGCCTTTTGCCGAATCAGGTACTGGAAACCAATGTCTGGTACTCGGCTGAGGAGGAGGGTGATGAGCACGGTTTCGTGCGCAACCTGAAGACCCGGACCGTGCAACCCGCAGCGACAGGACACGGGGCGGCGGCCACCTTGACCCAGGCGTACCAGTACCGGGCGCTGACCCCGCTGGGTAGCTACCTGAAGCAGCCCTGGCGCTTGCTGGAAAGCGAGACCCTGAGCGAATCAGGTAGCGCGCCTGATACGTTCCTGGAAAAAATCAGCAAGCTTTACCGGGAGGAATCGGCCGAGCGCTTCAGCTATGGGCGAGTCAGGCAGCAAACCGTCAGTTACCCCGGTGTCGATGGGGGCAGCCCGTTCGACACCCTGACCCATTATGGCTACTCCCTGCCGGACGATGAGCGTGCACTGCAGACGGTGGAAAAGCTGGTGGGTGTTGACGGTGAGTCCAAGACCATCACCTTGCGACATTCCCTGGAAACGGGCGAGCCGCTGCTCAACCTCGACGACAACGGTGTCGAAATCCGATACTACTACGACGCTTTGCGTCGGGTAACGCGCGAGGTCGTGGCGCCAGGCAAGATTTTCGAAGCGGAACGCAATTACAAGTACTTCCTCTGCGCATACGACAACGAGCAGGCCCAGCAATGGGCCTATGACGTGAAGCAAGTCGAGACGCACACGCTGCTCGACGGGCTCAGCCGACCCATCTTCGAAGAGCGCGCAGACAAGGACAGCGCGACGTATGCTGGTGCTTTGCGGCCTATCTACCGCGCACGTTACGACGAACTGGACCAGCTGGTCGAGGAAACCGAAATCGACTGGCTGGGTGATGGGTTGCTGGAATTGACCAGCCACATCAGTTACGACGACTGGGGCCAGAGGTACGCTGTCCTGAATCCGGATGGCACGACTCAAGTCGAGGAGATCGACCAGGTGGCGAGCAAGGACGGTCCGGTGCATCGCGCCTGGCGAGAGGTGGAGCACTCACGGGTCAGCGGCATCAACGAGACGTGGTACAACCTGTTCGAGAAGCCGGTGCGGATCGAGCGATTTGCCCTGGATGGAAGCACCAGTATCAGCTTGCAGGTCAATGACTACGATGGGCTTGGCCGGCTGAGCAGGGAAGCTCAAGGAAGCGGTACAGGCCAGCGTGTGGTTGAGTATCGTTACGACGCTTTCGACCGTGTCCGCGAGGAACGGCTGGCAGATCGAGTCAACACGGTCTATCGCACCTATGCCGGGCACAGTCGCAATGACCTGCCGGTCAGCATCAAGGTGGGTAACACCGAAAACGCCGCCGTGTTGTTGGGCGAACAGGTGTTCGATGGTCTTGAGCGGCGAACCGTGGCCATCACCGGAGGGCGAGAGCAGAAATTCGAATATGACCCAGGTGAGCGGCAACCGCACTGGGTGGAGGCGCCGGATGGTACCCGGATCGAGTACCATTACCGGCCAGAGTTGGGTGAAGAGCCCGTCCTTCGGGTCCTATCCGGCAAGGAAGCGAAATACACGTATGACGAGAAAAATGCCAGGCTTACCCATTGCGAAGAGCCTGGGGATGACGAGAATTCCGGTTACACATTGGACCGTAGCCATTTCCTGAGCAACGGTGAGGTCAAGCACGAGTCGCGTACGGTGGATGGTGAAGTGTTCAGCATGGCCTACGACTACAGTTTTCGCAGTCGCTTGCGTGCCTATGTGGATGTGCTGGGGCAGACACAGCTCTATGATTTCGACGATGTCGGGCGCCTGGAAAAAACCACGCTGCACGCGCCTGAGCCCAAAAGGACTCGCTACCGGCTGCAGCGTGCGCCTGCCGGGCAACTGCTGCTGGAGTCGACGTTCGGGTATGACCCCCAAGGACGCATGGAGTCCATTACCACCACCGATGCCAGCACCGGGAATGCTTTGGCAATTCTGCTCGAGTACGATGAATTCGACAGGGAGATCCTGCGGACCTTCGATTTTGGTGACACCGTGCAAACGTTGGCACAGGACTATGATGAGTTCGATTGTTTGAAGTTCCGCACTCTGAAAGAGCGCCCGAAGGGCAGCGACGAAAGCCAGGCCACGCTGTTGCGGCATGAGACTTACCTGTACGACCGGCGCGGGCGGCTGCAGATATACACCTGTGATGGCCCTGAAGCGCCCGTGGACCCCTCCGGTCAAACCATTGCCAAGCAGATATTCGGCTTCGATGGCCTGGACAACATCCTCTCGGTGATCACTTTCAGCCCGGACGAGTCGTGGCAGCGGACCTTGTACGAATTCAAGAATAGCGATCCGGCACAAATGAGCCGGATCATTCCGCCTGATGCGCTACTGGAGACCTATGACGTCGATCACGACCTGGAGGAGTTGTTCAAGATCGTCAAATACGATCCGCAGCTGGCTATAGAGTTGCATTACGACGACAATGGCAACCTGATCAGTGATGAGCAGGGGCGGGTACTGACGTATGACGGGCTCAACCGTTTGCTCAGGGTCGAGACCCCGGACGGTGAACGCTGTCGCTACAACTATGACCCAGAGAACATTCTGTCCGGCACGACACCTGGCTAAGGGCACCGGGGCCGACGAGGCCGGTATGGGAACCGGCCTTGTCGCATTTAGCGGTAGCGAATGGTGAAGTTCAAGGCACCCTTGGCCAAGCCCGGGCGCAGGCTGCTGTTGGGTTCTGTCTGGAAGAAGCGAGCCTGAAAATTCAAAGGCACCTTTCTGCTCGTCAGGGGTACCAGGTCGATCTCTTTGTTCAGGGGCATCGATACCCCGTTGTACAGCATCTGAATACCTATGCCACGGGCTGCGGAGTCGTCGGTCAGGCTGAACACGTTTTCATCCGCAGGGCCAATCGGTCGAGAACCATTGATGCCATCGAGTTCGATGGTAGCGAGGGCCTCGTTACCCGGGTCAGGGTCCACCTTGCAGTTGTTCAAGCGGACCTGGAATGCTGCAGGGGGCGTGGTGAAGCCTGGGCCGGTGAAGTCGTTGACGCTCCATTCGCCAAGGTCCACCGGGTTGGCACTGACGTCTGCTGAAGCATCGCACTGGGTCTGGATGACCTTTGCCCTGAGGGTGTATTCCAGAACTTTGCCAAAGCCTCCCCAGTCCAGATGGCCGGTCACCAGTACGCCATCCAACTCATGCTCGCCGGGCGGCAGATCGCCGGTCTTGACCAGCGTGATCCTGTGCCTGAACGTGGATAGCGTGGCCGGGCCCAACTGGGTCTGCTCGTAATAGGCCGTGAACGGCACCCTGGGTGGCCTGCTGTCGGGGATGAACTGGTCGGTGCCACCGAGAAAGGGGTACAGCAACTCTACGATCGCTCCGATGCCTGGAATGTTGGTCCTGAGGACGGGGGCGTCGAGGAAGCGTCCATCAACCGCAGGCAGGGGAGGATGTACCCCGCGGGCGGCCTGGAAGTTGAAATTTATCCGCTCGCCGTAGGTCCGGCACCGGAGGGTAAGGTTGTTCTGGTCGATAGTGCCGTCGAGCAGCTCAGGGGTGCCGATCGTTGTGCCGATCCGCGCATCGCGTGGCACATAAAGGGTGTACAGGTCGCGGATATGGACCTTGAGGTTTGCGCTGGTCAGCTGTTGGAACTCGCAGCCGGTCCGGTCTACCGGCATGGCCATGGCGTTTGCAGCCGGCCATGCCAGGGTGGCGAGCAGCGCCTTGAAAAGGGTCTTGTTGATGTTTTTCATGGGGGTCCTGAAAGACGCGGTACAGCCGTGGGTAAGGCGGCACCGCGTGAAGGTTGCTAGATACAGGTCAGGGTTTGCTGGCGATAGCCGTCGACGACGGGAGCGTCCAGTTCATCGAGATGCACCTGGCAGCCGGCGTTGGGCTGGTCGCCCCAACTCACCTGTAGCGGTTGCTCCTGGCTGGGGTTGGTGAGCATTACCAGGCCCGCCTGCCCGACCATGCCGAGTCGGGTACCGTTCTGGGCCAGCACCCGGGCCCCAAAGGGCAGCGGTTGACCCTGGGTATCGTGCAGGGTCAGTACAAGGCGTGAAACGCGGCGTGCCTCGAAGCGGTGCTTGACCACTGCACCCTGGCGAGGCACTACCTGGGCGATGCCGTTGTCGATTTCCACATCAGGATCGAGACGGTCGGTTTCCAGGACGACCGAATTGGTCCGGTACGGTTGCAAGTAGGGCAAAAGTGCATAACCGCGTGAATTGGTGCGCGTACCCGTTGCGTTTTGCAGGCCCACATTGGCCACGCCAGGGACTTCGATCAAGGCCGCGGTATCTCCCAGGTATCGGCCGAACTCCAGCCCGTCAGCATGCAGCAGCACCGCACCACTGGCATTCAAGGACAGGCTGCGGTAGTTGTCGGCTTCGGTATAGCCAGCACTCACGCTGGCATAGGGCGCCTGATGGCCGAGTGACAGTGCTGCTGTCTTGCGGGCGTGTTCGTCACGGCTCAGGCTGGTGCTGTAGCTCAGCGCGCTGTCACTGCCGCTGAGCGTGGCGCGCTGGCTGTAGCCGTTGGCGTTGTGCTGCAGGTCGAAGGTCGCATTGGCGCGGTGACCGAAATGCAAGGGTATCGTCACGCTCAGGCCGAACTGACGATCACTGCCGTAACGGTCGGTCAACGATTGTGAGGCGAACAGGTTGTAGCCTACACCCCGATGATGGGTATTGAAGTTGAACTGGTATTGCCGTTGGGTGGCATTGCTGCGCCAGTAGTCCTGTTGTGACAGCGTCAGGGTCAGCGAGCTGGTCCTGCCCAGGCTCTGGTGGACCGAGGCCTCCAGGCGGCTGCGGCGACTGCCGCTGAACGTAGTGTCTTGGCTGCGCTGGCGCACCACTTCATCGAAGTCACGGTAGCCTTGGGTCGAATAGCGATATCCGGCAAAGCGCAGGTTGGTTTGGGTGGTGAAGGCCTTGGCATACTTCAGGGCATAACTGGAACCCTGCACCTCGCGCTCATCGGCATTGTCGATTGCGCTGGACGCCTGCGTTACATCGAAGGCCACTGCACCCAAGTGGCCCAGGTCCTTGCTAAACCCCAGGTTGGCCGCGCGGTAGAATTCGCTGGCCATCAAGCCGCCGTAAACAGTGGTGTCCCAGTAGGAGCCTACGGCCAGCGTGCCTTGCCAGAGCAGAGGGGTCTCGAGGGCGCTGGAGGGGTTGTAGCGCCCGACCGTGGCACTGTAACGCCATACGCCTGGGCGCAGCAGATTGCTCATGGTCGAGTACGGCTGGATGAAGCGGCGGACCTGGCCATCGGCCTCGGTCACGACGACTTCCAGCTCGCCGCTGCCTGCGGTACTCAGGTCGTCGATGGCGTAGGGGCCGGCGCTGACGTACGTCGAGTAGATCGGATAACCATGCTGCCAGATCTCGACTTTCGCCCGGCTCTGGGCCACGCCGCGAATGATCGGGGCATAACCGCGCTGGTTGTCGGCCAGCATGCCCATGTCCGAGGCCACGCGTACGCCTGATATCGGCACCGAACGGAACACGTCCCTGTCCGTGAAGGTTTCGCCGATCGTCAGATTGGCGAGGGTACCCGGTATATCGCGCTGTGCGTAGGTCTGTGCCCGGGTCCATTCAGTTTTGCCCTGGCTGTCCTGGCGCCAGGACTGGGTACTGCGCAGGCGCCATTCGCCCAGGTTGATACCGCTGTTCAGGTACAGGTCGTTGCTGGTGTACCGGCCAGAGGAGCGATTGCGGCCGTTCAGAGTGGAGGCCTGATAGTTGATGAAAGCGGCATTGATACCACTGTCCCAGCGGGAAGGGTCGACCTGGTTAGCGGTGTTCCGGCGCATGGCGATCTGCGGAATCGAGATGGCCAGGTGCAGCTCCGCAGGGGTGAAGACGATTTGTGCACCAGGAACGACGGCCAGCAAGTCCAGGCAGCCACTCGCCTGATCCTCTGGATTGGCCAGTGCGTCCAGGCGCATTCCCCATTCGCCAAGCAGCTTGGCTGGCAGGCAAGGCTGCAGCTCGCCGTCCGGGCCTGGCTGGAAGTCCAGCTCATGCTGGCCGGCAGGTTCAAGATTGACCTGTACCTCTACCCGGTAGCGGCCAGACGCGAGCCCCTGATCGCTGGTCAACATGCTCAGCGACCAGGCACTCGCTGCTTGCGGTTGGCCAGGCACCTGGCGCAGGAAGCCGCTCTGGAACCCGGAGTCTGCCTGGGAATAGGGCGCTGAGAGCAAGGTGGAGCTACCCAGCAGGCACAGCAGTGCGCTGCGCTGGCGGCGCATAGTGCGCCAGCGTAGTGGGGGGAGGACCATGATGACGATTCCTGTTTGCGTGCGAGGCAGGCCCTAGTTGGCCAGTTGAATAGGCGCGCTCAGCGGTTCGGTGAAGCCACCGTAGTCATTGACGATGGAAAAACGGGCCTGCAGGCTGGAGGCGCGAGTGATGCCGGTCAGCGGGTAGGCTTTTTCGCCAAAGGGTTCCAGCATGGCGGTGTTTTTCAAGGTGTGTTGCTGGCCTGGGCCATTCACCTCCAGGCGGTTGAAGGTGATGTGGAAAGGCGATGGGTTCTTGACCACCAACTGCTCCACCCCGTTACGTACGCTCAAGGAAAATGTCAGCGAGCTCAGGTGATCGGTCGGCGTACCCTTGAGTGTGGGCGGCCGATAGAACAGTTTGATGCGTGTGCGCAAGGCGATGTTGAGTTGATTGTCCGTGTCGCTGCTGACTTGCGGAATCTCCTGCACGTTGAAGAAGAACAGCGACTCGCGGTCGTGCGGCAGTGTATTGGGCAGTCCAATTATCTTTAGAAGTTGTTCACTGTTCGGGTTCATTTTGAACAGCGGTGGGGACGTTGCAAAGGGTACGCTGGTCGTATTGTCGTCGGCGTCCGTATTTATCCAGGCCTGCACGGCATAAATGCTTTTCGATGGGTTTCGAACAACGACGGATGTACTGCGTTTGTCACCGTTGAAAACGAGGCGTGTGTTGTTTAATGTCAAGGCGGCATGACTGCTTACCGAGAGGGTAAGCATCCATAAGGTCAGGCAGGCGCAAGCAACGACGCGGGCGGGTATCGTGAATATTGACGGATTGGTCATCGGGTAACTCGCTGCATCCAGACGCACAACTACGCCTGGATGGTTTAACCGTGCAAGGACTGCACAGAATTTATGCGTAATTATTGATAGTCGACTGTGTAACGAACCTGGGCGGATGCAAGGCCGTGCGTCACGGTGCTGGCAGTGGAACGGTAGTAGGCGTCGAACCGGAGGTCGGTTGGGCCTGTCGCGTTGAGTGGATAATCAACCGAGGTTCCACCGGGTTTGATCGAGGCCTTGGAACTGTCCCTGATCACAATCGAGATGTTTTCTGCCGTGCCGACACTGGTACCAATGCTGAAATAGTCGCCGCTGGCATCAGCGGCACCGTCAAACTTTACGAAGGCATTGTCTTCGCTGATGCCACAGACTGTTTTGTCGGGTACGCGGATGTTAAAAGATGCGCCACGGACTTCAACATTGGCAGCGGGGAATCGCCCCATGGGAATTTCGCCCATGGCGACGCGGTCACTGACATTGCCGTCACCGGGATTGACGATCTCGATAGGGCACGTTTCGGGCGTGATGCGGCCTTCAAAGAATATCGAGCCGGAAGCGAATGCAGCATTGCTTGCCAGGCCAGTAAGCAGGCCGAGGGATAGTACTAAGGACTTCTTCATGACATAACCTGATTGGGTAAATGGGTCAAGTTTCAGTGCGGGGGTGGGCTGGGTCTTTCCAGTTTCCCGTTTTCGCCCCGGCGCTGATTCTATTTGTCATGAGATTTATCGGGCTGTAGGAATAAGCCGGAAAACTTTGCGATCTTTCGCTTTGTTACAAGATCTTGAGGTGTAAGCGTCCACAGGTGCCCTGGCGTTACCAGGGCACGTGAAATCAGGTTAATGGGTACTGCTTGGGCCACTCTGGCTCAGCAGTTGCTTTTCCAGGTTCCAGTCGAATGGCTCTGCGTTCAACTCGGCCTCGTGACGACGCTCTTCAAGCTGCTGATAAAGCGCCAGCTCCTCGTCTGGCATGAAGTGCAGGCAATCGCCAGCGAAGAACCACAGCAAGTCACGCGGCACCAGATGAGCGATCTGCGGGTAACGCTGGATAACCTGACACATCAGGTCCTGGCCCAGGTACTGGCTCTCAAGCGGATCCTGCGGCAATAGCGTCAGCAGTTCGTCGAAGCGTTCGAGGAACAGGGCGTGGCTTTCTTCTGGCACCTGCTCTGCTTCACCCAGCGCCAGCAGAATGGTGCGCAGGTGCTGGAGCAGTTGCAGGTGATATTCCAGGTAGGGGTTGGCCATGGAATGGGTCCTCGGTATGGCTGAAACGGGGGCGGAGTATACGCCGCCCCCCCGTTTCTCGCGAAGGGTCAGCGCACCTTGCCCGGTTCGGCGAGCAACTGCGCCTTGTCGAAGGCATCGACATCGATCACCTTGCGCCGAGCCTGTTCGGCCTCGTGCAGCCGCTGGCCCTCGCCGGGTTGCAGCACGCCTGCCTCGACGGCGGCGTCGATACCGGACTGGCCGGGGGCTGGCTGGACTTTGCCTTCCTTGACGGTTTGGTACAGGGCCTTGCTCAACTGTGCCGTGTCTTCGAGCAGGTCACTGGCCCGTTGCAGATCCGCGACCGGGTCGTGTTGTGCCTGCGGGCGGTAGCAGCCGGCCAGCAGTTCCTCCAGCGCCGGATCGCCCTTGCGCCGGCCGATCAGCTCGGCCACCTCGGCATCCAGTTCATCACTGGGGCCCTTATGGCGGCGGCCGAAGGGGAATACCAGTACCCGCAGCGCGCAGCCGGCGAAGCGGTTGGGGAAATTGTCGAGCAGGCGGTCCAGCGCACGCTCCGTTTGCGCAAGGCTTTCCTCCATGGCCCAGCGCAGCAGCGGCTGCAGGTATTCAGGCGAGCCCTGATCGTGATAGCGCTTCAGGGCGGCGCTGGCGAGGTACAGGTAGCTCAGCACATCGCCAAGTCGAGCGCTGAGGCGCTCGCGGCGCTTGAGCGCCCCACCCAGCAGCATCATCGAAAGGTCGGCCATCATGGCAAACGCCGCCGCCTGGCGGTTAAGGGCACGGAAGTAGCCCTGGCTCAGGGCATCGCCCGGCACCCGCTCAAAGCGACCCAGCCCCAGGCCGTAGACCAGGGTGCTTGCCGCATTGCCGGCGGCGAACAGGATGTGTTTCATTAGCAGGTCATCGAATTCCTTGAGTGCCTGATCGTGGTCTTCACGCCCGGCCAATGCCATTTCCTTGAGCACGAACGGATGGCAGCGAATGGCGCCTTGGCCGAAGATCATCAGGTTGCGCGAAAGGATGTTGGCGCCCTCGACCGTGATGAAGATCGGCGCACCTTGCCAGTTGCGGCCCAGGTAGTTGTTCGGGCCCATGATGATGCCCTTGCCACCGTGCACGTCCATGGCGTGCTGGATGCATTCGCGGCCACGCTCGGTCAGGTGGTACTTGAGGATCGCCGACAGCACCGAGGGCTTTTCGCCCAGGTCCACCGCCTTGGCGGTCAGCAGGCGGGCACTGTCCATCAGCCAGGCGTTGCCGCCAATGCGTGCCAGTGATTCCTGGATGCCCTCGAAGGCCGCCAGTGGCACGTTGAACTGCTCACGGATATTGGCGTACTGGCCGGTGACCAGGCTGGTGTACTTGGCAGCCCCTGTACCCACGGCAGGCAGTGAGATGGAGCGGCCCACCGACAGGCAGTTCATCAGCATCATCCAGCCTTTGCCGAGCATGGCTTGGCCGCCAATGAGGAAATCCAGCGGGACGAACACGTCCTTGCCGCTGTTGGGGCCATTCATGAACGCGGCGCCCAGTGGCAGGTGGCGTTTACCGATTTCCACCCCGGGGGTATCGGTGGGTATCAGCGCAAGGCTGATGCCCAGTTCTTCCTCATCGCCCAGCAGGTGGTCCGGGTCGTAGGCCTTGAATGCCAGGCCAAGCAGGGTAGCGACCGGGCCCAGGGTGATGTAGCGCTTTTCCCAGTTCAGGCGCAGGCCCAGCACTTCTTCGCCATTCCACTGGCCTTTGCAGATGATGCCAGTGTCGGGCATGGCGCCGGCATCAGAGCCAGCGAGCGGGCCGGTCAGGGCGAAGCAGGGGATTTCCTCGCCTCGGGCCAGGCGGGGCAGGTAGTGGTTGCGTTGTTCGTCGGTGCCGTAGTGCAGCAGCAGTTCGGCAGGGCCGAGGGAGTTGGGCACCATCACCGTGGAGGCCAGGTCACCACTGCGGGTGGCCAGTTTCATCGCCACCTGCGAATGCGCGTAGGCAGAGAAGCCTTTGCCGCCATATTCCTTGGGGATGATCAGCGCGAAGAAACCATGCTGCTTGATGTGGTCCCAGGCTTCGGGCGGCAGGTCCAGGTCCTGGCCGATCTGCCAGTCGCTGACCATGGCACACAGGTCCTCAGTGGGGCCGTCGATGAAGGCCTGTTCTTCTTCGGTCAGCTTCGGTGCCGGGTAAGCCAGCAATGTGCGCCAATCGGGGCGCCCGCTGAACAGTTCGCCGTCCCACCATACCGTGCCGGCATCGATGGCCTCGCGCTCGGTTTGCGACATTGGCGGCAGGGTGCGCTGGAACCAGCTGAATACCGGGCCGGTGAACACTTTGCGGCGCCACTCCGGCAGCGCAACCAGGGCGATCTTCAAGGCCAGTACGATCCAGATCACAGCCAGAAGCCAGCCGGGCGCGCTGCTGAAAATGCCCATGAGCAGCACATAGGCCGCCATGATGCCGAGAATCTGCAAGGGCGCCAGGCGCCGGTGCGTGAGGTACGCCGCGCCGATCACCAGCACTACCAACCACAACAGCAACATAATCGGTCCTCCTTGGAACCAAGGGCTTGAGCCGTCCCAGACAGCTTAGACGCAATGCTGTGAACGGCAGCTTCAGAACAGTGACAGGGTGTGGCAGCGGGAGTTTCAGTTGATTTGTTCGTCTGTACCGGCCTCTTCGCGGGCGTGCCCGCGAAGAGGCCGGTACAGGCGGCGAAGGTCTGGAGTAGACTGCACCACCTCCGCATTTATAAGGACGTTGCCATGCTGAAGATCTGGGGCCGCAAGAATTCGAGCAATGTGCGCAAGGCACTGTGGATTGCCCAGGAACTGGGCCTTGATTTCGAGTCCATCGACGCCGGTGGCGCTTTCGGCGTGGTCAACGAGCCGCACTACCGCGCCCGCAACCCCAACGGGCTGGTGCCCATGCTCGAAGACGGCGACCTGACCCTGTGGGAGTCCAACACCATCGTCCGCTACCTGTGCGCCGAGTACGGCGCAGAGCAGGGCTGGTACCTGGAGGACCCGCGCCAGCGCGCCTTGGCCGACAAATGGATGGACTGGACCACCTCGTCCTTCGCCGCACCGTTCCGTCCGCTGTTCTGGGGCCTGTTGCGCACCCCGGAAGACCAGCGCGACTGGGTGGCGATCAACGCCGCGCACAAGCAGTGCGCCCAGCTGCTGGCCATTGCCGATGAAACCCTGGCCAAACAGCCCTACCTGTCCGGTGACCGGATCGGCATGGGCGACATCCCACTGGGTAGCTTCATCTATGCCTGGTTCGAAATGCCCATCGAGCGCCCGGCCATGTACAACCTGCAAGCCTGGTATGAACGCCTGAAACAACGCCCGGCCTACCAGGCCGCGGTGATGACCGCGCTCACTTGAACCTGCTTCGATAGTCATTATCAATAGATGTGACTGTACTTGTGCGGCCTGGCCTTGCACCATGGCTGCACTCACTGCGCCAGTGACTTTACCTGGCGTGTCCTGCACCTTTTTTCGGTAAATGACCCGCTATGAGTTCCGCCCTGTCCATCCGACAGCTGACCAAGACCTACGGCAATGGCTTCCAGGCCCTCAAAGGCATCGACCTCGATGTTGCCGAAGGCGACTTCTTCGCCTTGCTCGGCCCCAACGGCGCCGGCAAATCCACCACCATCGGCATTCTCTCAACCCTGGTGAACAAGACCAGCGGCACGGTGAGCGTGTTCGGCCATGACCTGGACCGCGAGCCTTCAGCGCTGAAGCGCTGCCTGGGTGTGGTGCCGCAGGAATTCAACTTCAACCAGTTCGAGAAAACCTTCGACATCGTCGTGACCCAGGCCGGCTATTACGGTATTCCGCCCAAGCTGGCCAAGGAGCGCGCCGAGCAGTACCTGACCCAGCTGGGCCTGTGGGACAAACGTGATGTGCAGTCGCGTTCGTTGTCCGGCGGCATGAAGCGGCGTCTGATGATTGCCCGTGCATTGATCCACGAACCGCGCCTGCTGATCCTGGACGAACCCACCGCCGGGGTGGATATCGAGCTGCGCCGCTCGATGTGGAGCTTCCTCACCGAGCTGAACCAGAAGGGCATCACCATCATCCTCACCACCCACTACCTGGAAGAGGCTGAACAGCTGTGCCGTAACATCGGCATCATCGACCATGGCACCATCGTCGAGAACACCAGCATGCGCCAGTTGCTGGGCAAGCTGCATGTCGAAACCTTCGTGCTCGACCTCAAGCAGGACCTGGCCGCGGCGCCGGTACTGCAGGGCTACCCGTGCCGGCTGCTGACCCCGCATACCCTGGAAGTGCAGGTGGAGAAGGACATCGGCATCACCGCGCTGTTCGGCCAGCTGGCGCTGCAGAACATCGAGGTGCAGAGCTTGCGCAACAAGACCAACCGACTCGAGGAGCTGTTCGTGTCCCTGGTGGAAAAAAACCTGTCGAAGGTGGCCGTATGAGTGTGGAGCTGCGCACCAACTGGGTCGCCCTGAACACCATCGTCTACCGCGAAGTGCGGCGCTTCTTGCGCATCTGGCCGCAGACGTTGCTGCCGCCTGCGATCACCATGGTTTTGTACTTTGTCATCTTCGGTAACCTGATCGGCCGACAGATTGGCGACATGGGTGGCTTCACCTACATGCAGTACATCGTGCCGGGGCTGATCATGATGTCGGTGATCACCAACTCCTACGGCAACGTGGTGTCGAGCTTCTTCGGCAGCAAGTTCCAGCGTTCGATCGAAGAGCTGATGGTGTCACCGGTGTCGCCGCACACCATTCTTGTCGGCTATGTGCTGGGCGGCGTGCTGCGCGGTTTGGCGGTGGGGGTGATCGTAACCATCCTGTCGATGTTCTTCACCGACCTGCAGGTGCACCACCTGGGCGTGACCGTGGTCGTGGTGCTGCTGACGGCCACCATCTTCTCGCTGCTGGGCTTCGTCAACGCCGTGTTTGCGCGCAATTTCGACGATATCTCGATTATCCCGACCTTTGTGCTGACGCCGCTGACCTACCTGGGCGGGGTGTTCTACTCGATCAACCTGCTGCCGCCATTCTGGCAGACCGTGTCGCTGGCCAACCCGGTGCTGCACATGGTGAACTCGTTCCGCTACGGCATCCTAGGGGTGTCGGATATCAGTATTGGCACGGCGATCACCTTCATGCTTGTGGCCACCGCAGTGCTCTACACATTGTGCATCCGCCTGCTGGTCAGCGGCCGCGGGATGCGGGCATGAGCCCTGTTGTGAACATCTGAGCTTGCGCCGGCGCCACTGCCGGCCAATCCACCAGCGCCAGTACAGCAGGGTGGTGAAGTAGGCGGCAATGCCCAGCACCACCCCGCACACCACCGACCCCAGCAGGAACGGCTGCCACACGGTGGCAAGCTGGTCGGTGATCCAGTCGAACGTCAGTTCGTCGGGCAATGTGCGCGGCGGCACCTGCATCAGCCAGGCGCCGGTCATGTAGGTGACGAAGAACACCGGCGGCATGGTGAGCGGGTTGGTCAGCCACACCAGGCTGACCGCGATCGGCAAGTTGCCACGTACCGGGATTGCCAGCGCCGCCGCCAGCAGCATCTGCATGGGGATAGGAATCAACGCCGCGAACAGGCCCACGCCCATGGCCCGTGCCACCGAATGGCGGTTCAGGTGCCAGAGGTTGGGATCGTGCAGCAACTTGCCGAAAAAGCGTAAGGACTTGTGTTCCCGAATGCTGGTCGGGTCCGGCATGTAGCGTTTGAAAAGGCGGCGCGGCATGTAGGCTCCCGGAGCGTTGATCCGCGCAGTATGCCCTTAATCCTGCGCAGTCTCGTTTAGAGTTTGTGACAATTGTTGAGCAAGCTTTGCCGGCAATTGAGCTATGCCTCAGGGGGTGATTTACCTTCTGGAGCTCTACCTCATGCGCACAGGGATGTTTGCGCTCGCGCTCGGGCTGCTGTGCCTGGGCTTTCTCCCCGTATTGCCATCGGTCGGATGGCTGCTGGCGCTGGCGGCCTTCGCTGTCCTAAGCCTGTTTTCCCGCGCTTGGCCGTTGGGCTGCTTTCTGCTGGGCCTGTGCTGGGCGTGCTGGTCTGCTCAGCACGCCCTGGATGATCGCCTGGCTGACGGCCTGGATGGCCGCACCTTGTGGCTGGAGGGGCGGGTGGTCGGCTTGCCAGCCCGAACGGCGCAAGGCGTGCGCTTCGAGCTGGAGGCAGCACACTCGCGGCGGGCCGAGCTGCCGCAACGGTTGCAACTGAGCTGGTTCGACGGGCCGCCGCTGCGGGCCGGTGAGCAGTGGCGGCTGGCCGTGACCTTGCAGCGCCCCGCCGGGCTGCTCAACCCACATGGGCCCGACCGGGAGGCGCAACTGCTGGCGCGGCGGGTGGGTGCCACCGGTACGGTAAAAGCCGGGCAACTGCTGGCGCCGGTAACCGGTGGTTGGCGCGATGTGCTGCGTCAGCGTTTGCTGGCGGTCGAAGCCAATGGCCGGCAGGCCGCGTTGGTGGCACTGGTGCTTGGCGACGGCACAGGCCTGGCCCGGGAGGACTGGCAGACGTTGCAAGCCACCGGCACGGTGCACCTGTTGGTAATCTCTGGCCAGCACATCGGCCTGGTGGCCGGCTTGCTGTACGGTCTGGTCGCCGGACTGGCGCGTTGGGGGCTGTGGCCCGCTCGGTTGCCGTGGCTGCCCTGGGCGTGTGGTCTGGCCATGGCGGCGGCATTGGCCTACGGCTGGCTGGCCGGTGCTGGTGTGCCGGTGCAGCGCGCCTGCCTGATGCTGGCGGTGGTGCTGCTCTGGCGCCTGCGCTTTCGCCATCTCGGTGCGACGCTGCCGCTGTTGCTGGCGCTGGTCGCGGTGCTGCTGGTCGAACCACTGGCAGCGCTGCTGCCTGGGTTCTGGCTGTCATTTACCGCGGTGGCCACGCTTGTCTATTGCTTCAGTGCCCGGCTAGGGGGCTGGCGGCCTTGGCAGGCCTGGACGCGCGCGCAATGGGTGATCGCCATCGGCCTGCTGCCGGTGTTGCTGGCCACGGGCTTGCCGGTGAGCCTGAGTGCGCCGCTGGCCAATCTTGTCGCAGTGCCTTGGGTGAGCGTGGCGGTGCTGCCTTTGGCACTGCTGGGTACGTTGCTGCTGCCACTGGGCGGGGTAGGGGAGGCGTTGCTATGGCTGGCGGGTGGCCTGCTGGATGGGCTGTTCCGGCTGCTGGCGCTGGTGGCGCAGCAGCGTCCGGCATGGGTGGCGCCGGCCCTGCCATTATGGGCCTGGCTATTGGTGAGCCTGGGCGCTCTGTTGGTTTTGCTGCCCCGTGGTGTGCCGCTGCGCGGGTTGGGCGGGGTGATGCTGCTGGCCTTGTGGGTGCCCAGAGAACCGGTGCCCCACGGGCAGGTCGAGGTCTGGCAGCTGGACGTTGGCCAAGGGCTGGCGGTGCTGTTGCGCACCCGGCATCACAGCCTGCTGTACGACGCCGGGCCGGCCAGAGGCGAAAGCGACCTGGGGGAGCGGGTGGTGCTACCGACGTTGCGCAAGCTGGGGGTGGGCAGCCTGGACACGATGGTGATCAGCCACGCGCATGCCGACCATGCGGGTGGTGCCTCGGCCATACAGCGTGGTCTGCCGGTCAGGCGGCTGATCGGCGGGGAAGCGCTGGAAGAAGTGCCATTGCAGCCCTGTGCCAGTGGCGAACAATGGGACTGGGATGGCGTGCGCTTTTCGCTGTGGCGCTGGGCGGCCGGGCAGAGCAGCAATGACCGTTCCTGTGTGCTGTTGGTAGAGGCGCAGGGCGAGCGCTTGCTGCTGGCGGGGGATATGGAAGCTGCTGCCGAACGGGCCTGGCTGGCGGACCATGAAACGCCGCGTATCGACTGGTTGCAGTCACCGCACCATGGCAGCCGCAGTTCGTCCACCGAGGCATTCATCCGGGCTACTGCGCCGCGTGGGGTATTGATTTCGCGAGGGCGCAACAACAGCTTCGGGCACCCGCATGTTCAGGTGATGGAGCGTTATCAGCGGCATGGGCTGGCGGTGCATGACACGGCGGTGGAGGGGGCATTGAGGTTGGTGGTGGGGCAGCATGGCGAAGTCGAAGGTATGAGGGGGCAGCGGCGGTTTTGGCGGGTTCGAGCTGAGTGAGCGGGAGGCAGGCCGGTGCATACGCCAATTCCCTGACCTCCGGCAGATGAGCCCTCGGCGCGCCTATGGTAGAGTGGCGGCCTTTTTGCGAAGGGGCGTTTACTGTGTGGGAATTGGTCAAGTCCGGTGGTTGGATGATGCTGCCGATCATTCTGAGTTCCATCGCTGCCATGGCTATCGTCGTCGAGCGCCTGTGGACCCTGCGCGCCAGTCGCGTCACCCCGCCGCACCTGCTGGGCCAGGTGTGGATGTGGATCAAGGACAAGCAACTGACCAGTGACAAGCTCAAGGCCCTGCGCGCCGATTCGCCATTGGGCGAAATCCTTGCCGCGGGCCTGGCCAACTCGCGCCATGGCCGCGAAATCATGAAAGAGTGCATCGAGGAAGCCGCCTCGCGCGTCATTCACGAACTGGAGCGCTACATCAGCACGCTCGGCACCATCGCCGCCATGGCCCCGCTGCTGGGCCTGCTGGGCACCGTGCTGGGCATGATCGACATCTTCAGCGCCTTCATGGGCTCGCAGATGAATGCCAATGCGTCCGTGCTGGCCGGTGGTATCTCCAAGGCCCTGGTCACCACTGCGGCCGGCCTGATGGTCGGTATCCCGGCGGTGTTCTTCCACCGCTTCCTGCTGCGCCGCATTGATGAGCTGGTGGTGGGCATGGAACAGGAGGCAATCAAGCTGGTGGAAGTGATCCAGGGCGACCGTGAAGTGGAAGTGGCCGGAGGCAAGGCGTGAAGTTCCGGCGCAATCGCCAGCGGGAGAACGTTGACATCAACCTGGCGTCGTTGATCGACGTGGTGTTCGTCCTGCTGCTGTTCTTCGTGGTCACCACCACCTTCACCCGCGAGACCCAGCTGCGCGTCGAGCTGCCCGAAGCTGCCAGCGCCGAGAAGGCGCCGGCCGACCAGGACAAGCTGGTGGAAATCACCATCAGCGCCGAAGGCGTGTATTCGGTGAACAACCACCTGCTGCCCAAGAGCGACCTGGCCACCTTGAGCGAGGCCATCGAGCGTGAGTCGGGCGGTGACAACAAGCTGCCGCTGGCCATCAGCGCCGACGGCAAGACCCCGCACCAGGCTGTGGTCACCGCAATGGACGCCGCCGGCAAGCTCGGTTTCAGCCAGTTGCGCATGACCACCGTCGAGGCGGCCCAGGGCACGCCTTGATGGCTTTCGCCGACCGTTTGCTCGCCGCCTGGTACGCCGGGCACCCAGCGCTGGCGCTGCTGCGCCCGCTGGAGGCGTTGTACCGCCGCGTGGTCACGCGCAAGCGGGCACGTTTTCTCAGTGGCGAAAGTGCCAGCTACCGGGCGCCAGTGCCAATCATCGTGGTGGGCAACATCACCGTGGGCGGCACCGGCAAGACGCCGATGATTCTCTGGCTGATCGAGCACTGCCGCCAGCAGGGGCTGAAGGTGGGCGTGGTCAGCCGTGGCTATGGTGCCAAGCCGCCGCAGCTGCCCTGGCGGGTGCAGGCCGACCAGCCGGCCGACCAGGCGGGCGATGAACCGCTGCTGATCGTGCAGCGCACCGGCGTGCCGCTGATGATCGACCCCGACCGCTCCCGCGCTGTGCAGGCGTTGTTGGCCAGCGAACCGCTCGACCTGATCCTGTGCGATGACGGCATGCAGCACTACCGCCTGGCCCGCGACCTCGAACTGGTGCTGATCGATGCCGCCCGCGGCCTGGGCAATGGCCGCTGCCTGCCAGCCGGCCCTTTGCGCGAGCCCGCCGAACGCCTGCAGGATGCTGACGCGGTGCTGTTCAACGGTGCCAGTGCCGACCGCGCCGATGGTTTTGGCTTCTGCCTGCAGCCGTCCGCCCTGGTCAACCTGCGCAGCGGCGAGCGTCGTGCCCTCGACCATTTCCCCGCAGGCCAGCGCCTGCACGCGGTGGCCGGTATTGGCAACCCGCAACGTTTCTTCAATACCCTGCTGGGGCTAAACTGGCAGCCGGTGCCGCATCCCTTCGCCGACCATGCACAGTTCAGTGTCCAAAGCCTGGCCTTCAGCCCCCCGCTGCCGCTGGTGATGACCGAGAAGGATGCGGTGAAATGCCGGGCCTTCGCCGCTGATGACTGGTGGTACCTGGCCGTCGAGGCGCAGCCCACGCCGGCTTTCAGCGCCTGGTTCGACAACCAGCTGCAGTGTCTGCTGCGCAAGCCCTGAGCCCGTTTTCAATTTTCGGCCACCTGGCCTAGAAGGAAGCCTCCAATGGACACCAAACTGCTCGATATCCTGGCCTGCCCGATCACCAAGGGCCCGCTCAAGCTCAGCGCCGACAAGACCGAGCTGATCAGCAAGGGCGCTGGCCTGGCCTACCCGATCCGCGACGGCATCCCGGTCATGCTGGAAAGCGAGGCGCGTACCCTGACTGACGACGAGCGTCTGGACAAATGAGCCTGGACTTCACCGTGGTAATCCCCGCCCGGCTGCGCTCCACACGCCTGCCAGGCAAGCCGTTGCTGGCGATTGCCGGCAAGCCGATGGTGCAGCATGTGTGGGAGCAGGCGCGCAAAAGTGCTGCCAGCCGTGTGGTCATCGCCACCGACGACGCCAGTATCCTGGAAGCCTGCCAGGCTTTCGGCGCCGAAGTGCTGATGACCCGTGCCGACCATGAATCGGGCACCGACCGCCTGGCCGAAGTGGCGGCGCACCTGGGCTTGCCGGCTGACGCCATCGTGGTCAACGTGCAGGGCGACGAGCCGCTGATCCCGCCGATGATCATCGACCAGGTGGCGGCCAACCTGGCTGCGCACCCGGAAGCTGGCATCGCCACCCTGGCCGAGCCGATTCATGAGCCGGAAACCGTGTTCAACCCCAACGCGGTCAAGGTGGTGAGCGACAAGAACGGCTTGGCCCTGACGTTCAGCCGCGCGCCGCTGCCCTGGGCCCGCGATGCTTTTGCCAGGGACCGCAACGTGCTGCCAGAAGGCGTGCCGTATCGCCGCCACATCGGCATGTACGCTTACCGCGTCGGCTTCCTGCAGGACTTTGTCGGTTGGGGCCCGTGCGGGCTCGAACAGACCGAAGCGCTGGAGCAGCTGCGTGCCTTGTGGCACGGCGTGCGTATTCACGTCGAGGATGCCATCGAGGCGCCTGCCGTGGGCGTTGATACACCTGAAGACCTGGAGCGCGTAAGGCGCTTGCTGGAGGCTTGATGCGCGTCCTGTTCGTCTGCCTGGGCAACATCTGCCGCTCGCCTACCGCCGAAGGCGTGCTGCGCCATCAATTGCAGGCCGCCGGGCTTGCCGACCGGGTGCAAGTGGCTTCTGCCGGCACCGGCGACTGGCATGTCGGCAAGGCGCCAGACAGCCGCACCTGCAAGGCGGCGCTGGCGCGCGGTTACGACCTGTCGCCGCAGCGCGCCCAGCAGGTCAAGGCGGCGCATTTTGCCGAGTATGACCTGATCCTGGCCATGGACGAGAGCAACCTGCGCGATCTGCGCGCCCTGCGCCCGCATACCGCAGCGGGTGAACTCGACCTGTTCCTGCGCCGCTATGGCTCGGTGCTGGATGAGGTACCTGACCCGTACTACGGCGGCGCTGACGGCTTCGAGCAGGTGCTCGACCTGGTCGAGGCGGCCTGCCAGGCGCTGGTGCTGGAAATCAAGGGGCGGCTATGACAGGGCAGTGGCAGGAGCAGGTATCGCTCAAACCGTACAACACCTTCGGCATAGACGTGAAGGCGCGTTACTTCAGCCAGGTGCAGGATGACCAGCAGGTGCGTCAGGCACTGGGCCAGGCGCAGCAGCGCGGGCTGCCGGTGTTGGTCATCGGTGGTGGTAGCAACCTGCTGCTCACCCGCGATATCGACGCGCTGGTGCTGCACATGGCCAGCCGTGGCTGCCGTGTGCTCAGCGACGATGGTGAACATGTCGTGGTCGAAGCCGAGGCTGGTGAGCCGTGGCATGTATTTGTGCAGTGGACACTGGCGCAGGGCTTTTGCGGGCTGGAAAACCTCAGCCTGATCCCAGGCACCGTGGGCGCCGCACCGATGCAGAACGTGGGCGCCTATGGGGTGGAGATCAAGGACGTGTTTGCCGGCCTGACCGCCCTGGACCGCGAGACGGGCGACCTGCATGACTTCGGTTTGGCAGAATGTGCCTTCGGTTATCGCGACAGCCTGTTTAAGCGCAACCCCGGGCGCTGGTTGATCCTGCGCGTGCGTTTTGCCTTGAGCCGTACCTTGCAGGCCCATCTGGACTATGGCCCGGTGCGTCAGCGCCTGGCGGAGCAGGGCGTGGCCGAGCCGACTGCGCAGGCGATCAGTGATGCTATTTGCAGCATTCGCCGTGAAAAGCTGCCAGACCCGGTGGAGCTCGGCAATGCCGGGAGCTTTTTCAAGAACCCGGTGGTGTCGGCTGAGCTGGTTGAGCGTATTCGTGCGCAATACCCGGCAGTGGTCGCTTATCCTCAGGCCGATGGCCAAGTGAAGCTGGCCGCGGGCTGGTTGATCGAGCAGGCGGGCTGGAAGGGCCATCGCGACGGCGATGCGGGCGTGCATCGCTTGCAGTCGCTGGTGCTGGTCAACTACGGGCATGCGAGCGGGGCACAGATGCATGCGCTGGCTCAGCAGATCCAGGCGGATATCCTGGAGCGGTTCGGGGTTGAGCTGGAGATGGAGCCTAACCTCTACTGAGCGTTCGGCTTTGGAATTGCGGGGTGGCAGAAATCGCGCGCCGCCCGCGCGGCGCTCGATCTCATAGGCAATGCGCCAGTAGCGACGAACACAAGAAAAAGCCCCGCCAGTTCGCACTGGCGGGGCTTTTTCATTCAGCCTTGGCTATCAACCGTGATGAGGCTTGTGCTCATCGGCGGCTTCCAGGGCTGGCTCCTCGGTCGCTGCAGCAGCTTCCTGCGCGGCTTTGGCGGCGGCCTCGGCCTCACGCTTGCGGCGGCGCACTTCCCGCGGGTCGTTCGGCGCACGGCCGTTGGCCAGCATGACGGTGGCAGCTTCTGCCTCTACCGGGGCTTCGACCGGGGCAGGCTCGACGACCACAGGTGCAGGCTCTGCGACTACTTCTGGCTGTGCTTCGACAGCCGGTGCAGGCTGCTCGGCAACCGGAGCGGTTTCAACCACGGCCGGAGCCTGTTCGATTTCGCCCGCTTCGACAACAGGCGTTTCAACAGGGGCGTCGGCGACGATCACCGGTTCGGCAGCAGGCGCTTCTTCAACCACGGGTTGCGGGGCGACTTCGACCACAGGCTCGGCGGTGACCTCGGCCACGACAACCGGCTCGCTGACAGGCTGCTCCACCACTGGGGCTACGGCAACTTCTTCAGCCTTGGCGACAGCTTCAACCTGCTCGACCTTTTCAGCCTTCTCGACCGGCTGGGCGGCTTGGCTGTTGTCGGTCTCTGCTGCGGCAGCGACTTCGGCGGTGGCCAGTTCGGCCTGCTGGTTGGCCTGGGCTTCGGCGTCCGCGCTGATGTTGCTGCTGGCAACAGCGGCAGTCACGGCCAGGCCGGCGGCCAGTTCGGCACCCAGCTCGGTGGCCTGGTGCTGTTGTGGCTGCCCTTCGCTGCCTTCTTCCTCTTCGCCACCGTCGATCAGCTCGCCATTGGCGTTGCGCTGGCGCTCACGACGGTTGCTGCGACGACGCTGGCCACGGGAGCGGCGGCGCGGACGCTCGCCATCGGTGCCTTCCTGTTCGTCTTGCAGCAGCTCTTCGTTCGGCAGTTGCTCTTCGGCCAGTTCGGCAGCCTGCTCGGCCGCTTCTTCGGCTACGCGTGGCTGGCGCTCTTCGCGTGGTGGGCGCGGGGCACGTTCTTCGCGTGGGGCGCGTTCTTCGCGAGGAGCACGCTCTTCACGCGGAGCACGTTCTTCACGCGGAGCACGTTCTTCGCGAGGTGCGCGCTCTTCACGCGGAGCACGTTCTTCGCGAGGTGCACGCTCTTCACGTGGGGCGCGTTCTTCACGGGCTACACGCTCTTCACGTGGCTGGCGCTCTTCGCGTTCGGCTGGCGGGGTGGCATCCAGCGGCTCACGCAGTTCGCGCACGCGCTCTTCGCCGCGGTTGCTGCGGCGGTCTTCGCGTGGCTGGCGTGGGGCGCGTTCTTCGCGTGGGGCGCGTTCTTCACGAGGTGCACGCTCTTCACGAGGTGCACGCTCTTCACGTGGCGCGCGTTCTTCACGAGGTGCACGCTCTTCGCGCGGGGCGCGCTCGGCACGTTCTTCACGCGGCTTGCGCTCTTCGTCGCGGCGTCCGTTGCGGTTGCGGCTCTGTTGACGGCCGTTGCGGCGCTCCTCGTTGCGCGGGCTGCGCTCGGCGGCCGGTTTCTCGGCGACGACCGGTGCAGCAGCGGCAGGTTCGTCCTTGCCGGCGAACAGGCTGACCAGCGACTTCACCAGGCCTTTGAACAGGCTTGGCTCCGGGGCGCTCGGGGCCGGGGCGGCCGGGGCGACAGCCTGAGGCTCTTCAGCAACCGGTACCGGCGCGTTGGTGCGGGCCGGGGCGGTCTTGACCGCTGCTTCCTGGCGAACCAGGGTGCGGGTGGCGGTCTGCTGCGGTGCCTCTTCGGCTTCGGTGGTGGCGATCTCGTAGCTGGACTGGTTGTTCAGCACTTCCGGGTTGTCGTCGCGCAGGCGCTGGACTTCGAAGTGCGGGGTTTCCAGGTGATCGTTCGGCAGGATGATGATGCGGGCACGTGTGCGCAGTTCGATCTTGGTGATCGAGTTGCGCTTCTCGTTGAGCAGGAACGCGGCCACTGGGATCGGCACTTGTGCACGGACTTCGGCGGTGCGGTCCTTCAGGGCTTCTTCTTCGATCAGGCGCAGGATGGCCAGCGACAGCGACTCGACGTCACGGATGATGCCGGTGCCGGAGCAGCGTGGGCAGACAATGCCACTGCTTTCGCCCAGCGATGGGCGCAGGCGCTGACGGGACATTTCCAGCAGGCCGAAGCGCGAGATGCGGCCAACCTGCACGCGGGCACGGTCCGCTTCCAGGCATTCGCGCACGCGTTCTTCAACGGCGCGCTGGTTTTTCGCCGGGGTCATGTCGATGAAGTCGATCACGATCAGGCCGCCGATGTCACGCAGGCGCAGCTGGCGGGCGATTTCCTCGGCCGCTTCCAGGTTGGTCTGCAGGGCGGTTTCTTCGATGTCGCTGCCTTTGGTGGCGCGCGCCGAGTTGATGTCGATAGACACCAGGGCTTCGGTCGGGTCGATCACGATCGAACCACCGGACGGCAGGTCGACCACGCGCTGGAAGGCGGTTTCGATCTGGCTTTCGATCTGGAAGCGGTTGAACAGCGGTACGCTGTCTTCGTACAGTTTCACCTTGCTGGCGTACTGCGGCATCACCTGGCGGATGAAGGTCAGGGCTTCTTCCTGGGCGTCGATGCTGTCGATCAGCACTTCACCGATGTCCTGGCGCAGGTAGTCGCGGATGGCGCGGATGATGACGTTACTTTCCTGGTAGATCAGGAATGGCGCGGCGCGGTCCAGGGACGCTTCCTTGATGGCGGTCCACAGCTGCAGCAGGTAGTCGAGGTCCCACTGCATTTCTTCGCTGCTGCGGCCAAGGCCGGCAGTGCGCACGATCAGGCCCATGTCGCCCGGCACGGTCAGACCGTTCAGGGCTTCGCGCAGTTCGTTGCGCTCTTCGCCTTCGATGCGGCGGGAGATGCCGCCAGCACGCGGGTTGTTGGGCATCAGCACCAGGTAGCGGCCAGCCAGGCTGATGAAGGTGGTGAGGGCGGCGCCTTTGTTGCCGCGCTCTTCCTTCTCGACCTGGACGATGACTTCCTGGCCTTCGCTGAGCACTTCCTTGATGTTCACCCGGCCCTCGGGGGCTTTCTTGAAGTATTCGCGGGAGATTTCTTTCAGCGGCAGGAAGCCGTGACGTTCGGAACCGAAGTCGACGAAGGCGGCTTCGAGGCTGGGTTCGATGCGGGTGATCTTGCCTTTGTAGATGTTGGCCTTTTTCTGCTCACGTGCGCCGGACTCGATGTCCAGGTCGTAGAGGCGTTGGCCGTCCACCAGGGCTACACGCAACTCTTCGGGTTGAGTTGCGTTAATCAGCATTCTTTTCATGTTGTACCGTCGGTTTCCGGGCTGCCGGAAACGGCGTTCGGCACACACGACGTCTCATGGTCGGTGCCAAGGTGCGCAAAGGGTGGCCGGGCCACCCCCGTGTCGAGCGACGTTCGGCACCAGCCGGTTGCCCAGCCTGCCGTTGTCACGACGACGCGTCCTGTTTGCTGCGGTGCCAACAAGGCCCCGGTGGCTTCGAATGGATATCGAATCAACCAAGCGGGCCTTGTGCACTCAGTCAGGAGGAGGAATCAACCTTCAGCCGTGGACGCCCGGGGGCATCTGTTCAGGACCTTATCCGCTCGCCAGCCGTCAGTGGCTGGTGGCCGGACGCGGTGCTACACGGTCCGAGGGCTGTGCATCTCCACCCTGCACGTATCCCTGATAATTCGGGTGCTGCCGCGCGCTGAATCCGCAACGGGTTGCATTTTTCGCCACTGCAGGTACTGCACTGGCGCCATTCATGTCCAAGGCAGGTATTTCCGAAGCATTCGCCGTGCGTTGCGTGGAAGCGACTCGCGGGCAGAGGTACTGCGAAAAGAATCGGGTAAGCAGGTGAAACACCGCACTTGTCGTTTTTTTTCGCTCTTCTCTACACAGCGCTGGTGGCGATTCCAGGCAATTCGGTAAACTGGCGAAAACCCCGTAGGACGGCCTCGCGTCCTGGAGAATTGCGTTGGTCAGGGCCGGCTGAAAGCCTGGTGCCGCTGGCCTGCCGCTTTTGGCGGCGTTCGCGACTATAGCAGCAATGATTAAGTGCTTCAATTCCATAAAAAATTGTTATGATCCCGCAATGACGACCAATACCCCTCCGACTTCCGGCGTACAGCTGATCGAAGTCGCGCCGGAGCTTGCCGGCCAACGCATCGATAATTTCCTCATCACGGCCCTCAAGGGCGTGCCCAAGACCTTGGTCTACCGCATCCTGCGCAAGGGTGAAGTACGGGTGAACAAAGGTCGGGTAAAGCCTGAGTACAAGATCCAGGCCGGCGATATCGTGCGGGTACCGCCCGTCCGCCTGCCGGAGCGTGACGAGCCGGCGCCGGTGGCTCAGGGCTTGCTGCAACGCCTTGAGGCGGCCATTGTCTACGAAGACAAGGCGTTGATCGTGATGAACAAGCCGTCCGGCATTGCCGTGCATGGCGGCAGCGGCCTGAGCTTTGGCGTGATCGAAGCGCTGCGCCAGCTGCGCCCGGACGCCAAGGAGCTGGAGCTGGTACACCGCCTGGACCGTGACACCTCCGGCCTGCTGATGATCGCCAAGAAGCGCAGCATGCTGCGCCACCTGCATGCCGCCCTGCGTGGCGATGGCGTCGACAAGCGCTACATGGCGCTGGTGCGCGGCCACTGGCCGACCTCGAAGAAGCAGGTAAACGCCCCGTTGCTCAAGAGCAACCTGCGCTCCGGCGAGCGCATGGTCGAAGTGAACGAAGAGGGCAAGGAGGCGTTGACCCTGTTCCGCGTGCTGCGCCGCTTTGGCGAGTTCGCCACCATTGTCGAGGCCCGTCCGATCACTGGGCGTACCCACCAGATCCGCGTGCACACACTGCATGCCGGGCACATGATTGCCGGTGACAGCAAGTACGGTGACGAAGACTTCAGTCGCGAAATTCGCGAGTTGGGGGGCAAGCGCCTGTTCCTGCATGCCTATGCGCTGACCGTGCCGCTGCCGGACGGTGGTGAGCTGAAGCTTGAAGCGCCTGTGGATGAAGTCTGGGCGAAAACCATTGAACGTCTGAGTGCGTCCTGATCCATGAATAAAGGCTATGAGCTACTGATCTTCGACTGGGACGGTACCCTGGCCGATTCCATCGGGCGTATTGTCGAGGCCATGAATGCCGCCGCCGAGCGTGCCGGCGAGGCGCCCAGCCAAGACGACGCGGTCAAGGGCATCATCGGTCTGGCCCTGGGTGAGGCGATCCATACCCTGTACCCGCACCTGGCGCCTGTGCAGGTCGAGCGCTTCCGTCAGCACTATGCCGATATCTACATGGCGCTGGACCAGCAGCCTTCGCCGCTGTTCGAGGGCGTGGTCGAGTCGCTGGATGCCTTCCGTGCCGAGGGTTACCGCCTGGCGGTGGCCACAGGCAAGGCGCGTCGTGGGCTGGATCGGGTGCTCAAGGCCAATGGCTGGGAGGCGTTCTTTGACATCACTCGCGCTGCTGACGAAACCCGCGGCAAGCCGCATCCGCTGATGCTTGAGGAAATTCTCGGCCATTGCGGCGTCGAACCGGGGCGGGCGCTGATGGTCGGAGATTCGGCATTCGACCTGCAGATGGCCAGCAATGCCGGCATGCATTCGGTGGCGGTGGGCTATGGTGCCATGTCGCTGCAGGCGCTGGCCGAGTTTGGTCCGCAGGTGTGCATCGATCACTTTTCCCAGCTGCGTGAGTGGCTGGGCGGTTCCGCAATTCCACTTCCAAGGTAGGTAAGCATGGCAGACGAATGGAAAGCCCCCGAGGCCGAACCCGAGGAGCGCGAAGGGCGCGAAGAGCGCAAGAGCTGGCAGCTGCTGGAAAAGACCTTGCTGGCCAGTGTGCAGGAGCAGCGCCGGGCGCGGCGCTGGGGGATCTTCTTCAAGCTGCTGACTTTCATCTACCTCTTCGGCTTCCTGGCATTGTTCACGCCGCTGATGGACATGGACAAGGCGGCATCGCGCAGTGCCAGCCATACCGCGCTGGTCGAGGTGCGCGGGGTGATTGCCGACCAGGAGGGCGCCAGCGCCGACAACATTGTCAAGAGCCTGCGCGACGCGTTCAAGGACAGCAAGACCAAGGCCGTGGTCATGCGCATCAACAGCCCGGGCGGCAGCCCGGTGCAGGCGGGTTACGTGTATGACGAAATCCGCCGCCTGCGTGCTGAATACCCGGCTATCAAGCTGTATGCAGTCATCGCGGATCTCGGCGCTTCTGGTGCCTATTACATTGCCAGTGCAGCGGATGAGATCTACGCCGATAAAGCCAGCCTGGTGGGTTCCATTGGTGTGACGGCGGCCGGTTATGGCTTTGTCGGCACCATGGAGAAGCTAGGGGTGGAACGGCGTTCCTATACCTCGGGCGAGCACAAGGCCTTCCTCGATCCGTTCTCGCCTGAAAAGCCCGAAGAAACCCGATTCTGGCAGGGTGTGCTGGATACCACTCACCAGCAGTTCATTGCCATGGTCAAGCAGGGGCGGGGCGAGCGGCTGAAGGACAAGGAGCATCCTGAGTTGTTCAGCGGCCTGATCTGGTCGGGCGAGCAGGCCAAGGCGTTGGGGCTGGTAGATGGGCTGGGCAGTGCCAGCTATGTGGCGCGTGAGATTGTCGGCGAGAAAGAGCTGGTGGACTTCACCGTCCAGGAGTCGCCTTTCGACCGTTTCTCCAAGCGCGTAGGTGCCAGCGTGGCTGAGCACCTGGCGATGTGGATGGGGTTCCAAGGGCCTCAGCTACGCTGAAGCTGCTGGGGGCGCTTTGCGGCCCCCAAATATCAAGGGATGACAACCCCTTCCTTGGTCAGCATATCCACCAACCGAATCAGCGGCAGGCCGATCAGGCTGGTCGCATCGCACCCGTGGGTGCTCTGAAACAAACTCACCCCCAAGCCCTCTGCCTTGAAGCTCCCTGCGCAATCCAGTGGCTGTTCCGCCGTCACATAGCGCTCCACCCGCTCCCGGCTTAATTCGCGCAGCGTCACCGTAAACGGCACGCAGTCCACCTGGCAGTGCCCGGTCGCGCTATTGAGCAATGCCAATCCGGTCAGAAAGCTCACCTGCTGCCCGCTGCACTCCAGCAGTTGCTCGCAAGCCCGCTCGAATGTGTGTGGTTTGCCCAGCACCTGTTCGCCCAGTACTGCAACCTGGTCCGAACCGATAATCAGGTGCGCGGGGTGGCTACCCGCCAAGGCCTCGGCCTTTTGCCTGGCCAGCCGGCGCACCAGTTCCACGGCGGGCTCGTCATCCCGTCGCTGTTCGTCTATATCGGGGCTTGCCCAAGTGAAGGGCAGGCGCAGGCGTGTCAGCAGTTCGCGGCGATAGGCAGAGCTGGAAGCCAGTAACAAAGGAAGCATGGTAGACTCCGTTTCGGTTGAACCAATCCTATCACGCACGATGCCGCCGAATTTCCTTTGACAGGGACGGGGGGCATCCCTAGAATGCTGCGCCTATGTTGAATGACCCGATTCCACCTCACGTTGACCCGCGCAAATTAGCCGATCGTGGCGTAACCCTCAACGGTTCGCTGCAACTCGCTGATTTGGAAAGACTCTGCGACCCGCTTTCCGACAATGTCGGTACGGTGCAGGCGAAGTTCGATTTTGAACGAGATGAACAGCACGTGGTGGTTATCCACACCGAGCTGAACGTCGAGGTCAAGATGGTTTGCCAGCGTTGTCTTGAGCTGGTCACCCTGCCGATCTACAGCGAATGTACATACGCTGTGGTGAAGGAGGGTGCGAATACCCAGTCGTTGCCGAAAGGCTATGACGTGCTGGAACTGGGCGAAGATCCTTTGGATCTGCAGGCATTGGTCGAGGAGGAGCTTCTGCTCGCCTTGCCAATCGTGCCTGCTCACCATCCGGAAGAATGCCAGCAGCCGGCGGGCGCAGACGAGCCCGAATCGAGCAAGGACGAGGTATCGCGGTCCAACCCGTTCAGTGTTTTGGCGCAGTTAAAGCGTGACCCAAACGTTTAGGAGTTAATCAATTATGGCTGTTCAGCAGAACAAAAAATCCCGCTCTGCCCGTGACATGCGCCGTTCGCACGACGCCCTGTCGGAAAACGCGCTGTCGGTAGAGAAAACCACCGGTGAAATTCACCTGCGCCACCACGTTTCGCCAGAAGGCGTATACCGTGGTCGTAAAGTGATCGATAAGGGCGCTGACGAGTAATCCTTGTCCGCTCAGATCATCGCGATCGACGCAATGGGCGGGGACTTCGGTCCCCGCAGCATTGTCCAGGCTAGCATTGCCTGCCTTTCGGCTACCCCCTCGCTGCACCTGACCCTCGTCGGTCAACCCTCCCTCCTAGAAGATCTTGTCAGCGGCCTTGCAGCTGCGGATCGCGCGCGCCTGCAGATTGTCGCCGCCAGTGAGGTGATCGGTATGGACGAGCGGCCCTCCCAGGCGCTACGCGGCAAGCCGGACTCGTCGATGCGCATCGCCCTCGAACTGGTGCGTGACGGCAAGGCCCAGGCCTGCGTCAGTGCCGGCAACACCGGGGCGCTGATGGCGCTGTCACGCTTCGTGCTCAAAACCTTGCCGGGTATCGATCGGCCAGCCATGGTGGCGGCGATCCCGACCCAGGCGGGTTACTGCCAGCTGCTGGACCTGGGTGCCAATGTCGATTGCAGCGCCGAGAACCTCTATCAGTTCGCGGTGATGGGCTCGGTGGCCGCCCAGGCCCTGGGTGTGCATCGGCCGCGTGTGGCATTGCTGAATATCGGTACCGAGGACATCAAGGGCAACCAGCAGGTCAAGCTGGCGGCCACGCTGTTGCAGAACGCTCGCGGCCTTAACTACGTCGGTTTCGTCGAAGGGGATGGCCTGTACAGAGGGGAGGCGGACGTGGTGGTGTGCGACGGTTTTGTCGGCAACATCCTGCTTAAATCCAGCGAGGGCCTGGCAACGATGATCGGTGCGCGCATCGAAAAGCTGTTCAAGGGCGGTGCATTTGCCCGGGTTGCCGGGGCCGTGGCCATGCCGCTGCTCAAGCGCCTGCAGGCCGACCTGGCGCCGGCGCGTCACAACGGTGCGAGCTTTCTGGGGTTGCAGGGTATCGTCATCAAGAGCCATGGCTCGGCAGGCGTGCAGGGTTTTCAGAGCGCCATTCAGCGCGCGCTGATCGAGATCCAGGAAAACCTGCCGCAGCGCCTGCATGGGCGCCTCGAAGACCTGTTGCCTTAGGCATTTCGCCGATGAAGTGCTTAAATGTGACCGCTTGGTCTGTGTTTCCATCCAAGTTTTCAGATTCTGCGTCTAGCCCCGGGCTCGGCGCACCCTATCCGACGACAAGATCATAAGGGCTTGTTCAATGTCTGCATCCCTCGCATTTGTCTTTCCCGGTCAAGGTTCCCAGTCGCTGGGCATGCTCAATGAACTCGGCGCCGAGAAGCCGGTAATCGTCGAGACCTTCAAGGAAGCGTCCGAAGCTCTGGGCTACGACCTGTGGAAGCTGGTCCAGGAAGGGCCGGAAGAGCAACTCAACCAAACCGACAAGACTCAGCCGGCGATCCTCGCTGCCTCCATCGCGCTGTGGCGCCTATGGCTGGAAGAGGGCGGCGCGAAGCCGGCCTTCGTTTCCGGTCACAGCCTGGGTGAGTACAGTGCGTTGGTCGCGGCGGGCAGCCTGTCGCTCAAAGATGCAGTGAAGCTGGTCAAGCGCCGCGGCGAACTGATGCAGGAAGCCGTGCCTGCCGGTCACGGTGCCATGGCCGCGATTCTCGGGCTGGACGACGCTGTCGTTGTCGAGATCTGTGCCAAGGCTGCCGAAGACGAAGTGGTCAGCGCAGTGAATTTCAACTCGCCAGGCCAGGTCGTGATCGCCGGTAACAAGGCGGCGGTAGACCGCGCCATGGCGCTGTGCAAAGAGGCCGGTGCCAAGCGCACTCTGCCGCTGCCGGTCAGCGTGCCGTCGCACTGCGCACTGATGAAGCCGGCTGCCGAGCGTTTTGCCGAATCGGTCAACGCCATCGAATGGAAGGCCCCACAGATTCCGGTGGTGCAGAACGTCACCGCCGCCATCGCCGCCGACCTCGATGCGCTCAAGCATGACTTGCTGGCGCAGCTGTACCAGCCGGTACGCTGGGTCGAGTGCGTGCAGACGCTCGCCGCAAACGGCGCGGTCAACCTGGTCGAGTGCGGCCCGGGCAAGGTCCTGGCTGGCCTGAACAAGCGTTGCGCCGACGGCGTGACCACCTACAACCTCAATACCCCTGACGCCGTTGCCGCCACCCGCGCGGCACTGGCCTGATTTGGAGAAGCTTGCATGAGCCTGCAAGGTAAAGTTGCACTGGTCACCGGCGCCAGCCGTGGCATTGGCCAGGCCATCGCCCTCGAGCTGGGCCGCCAGGGCGCGACCGTGATCGGTACCGCCACTTCGGCCTCCGGCGCCGAGCGCATCGCTGCCACCCTGAAAGAGCACGGCATCACCGGTACCGGCATGGAGCTGAACGTGACCAGCGCCGAATCCGTTGAAGCTGTTCTGGGTGCCATCGCCGAACAGTTTGGCGCGCCGGCCATCCTGGTCAACAACGCCGGTATCACTCGCGACAACCTCATGCTGCGCATGAAGGACGACGAGTGGTTCGACGTGATCGACACCAACCTGAACAGCCTCTACCGTCTGTCCAAGGGCGTGCTGCGTGGCATGACCAAGGCACGTTGGGGTCGTATCATCAGCATCGGCTCGGTCGTCGGTGCAATGGGTAACGCTGGCCAGGCCAACTACGCCGCCGCCAAGGCTGGCCTGGAAGGCTTCAGCCGCGCCCTCGCGCGTGAAGTGGGCTCGCGTGGCATCACCGTAAACTCGGTGACTCCGGGCTTCATCGACACCGACATGACCCGCGAACTGCCAGAAGCGCAGCGTGAAGCCCTGCAAACCCAGATTCCGCTGGGCCGCCTGGGCCAGGCTGATGAAATCGCCAAGGTGGTTTCGTTCCTGGCGTCCGACGGCGCGGCCTACGTGACCGGTGCTACCGTGCCGGTCAACGGCGGGATGTACATGTAACACTGCAACTCAATGTGACGGATTTCGTAAAAAAAGAGTCATACTGCGAGCCTAAAATCCGTTATAAAGCTGCAACCAGATTCCAGGCGGCGGGTGCGGTGACTGGTTTGAAGGTGCGTTTAGCTTGAAAAGCGAACGTCTTTCTATAAAATTAGCCACCGGCCAGCTGCCTGACATATATCCATTAGGAGTGAAAACTAGGTATGAGCACCATCGAAGAACGCGTCAAGAAAATCGTCGCCGAGCAACTGGGCGTGAAGGAAGAGGAAGTGACTAACGAGAAGTCCTTCGTCGATGACCTGGGTGCCGATTCGCTTGACACCGTTGAGCTGGTGATGGCTCTGGAAGAGGAATTCGAGACCGAAATCCCTGACGAAGAAGCCGAGAAAATCACTACCGTTCAAGCCGCTATCGACTACGTCAACAGCCACAAGGCCTAAGACGCTGTAGTCGTCGCTATTTGACGAGAAAAACCGCACTGCCTTTGCCGGCGTGCGGTTTTTTCTTTGCGAACGTGCTGCTTTCGGGCGAGCCGGCTTCGCTGACCGCGCACCAAGAGCCTGTTGCCATTCCATTCCTGCGCTTGAATGTAATCGCAAGAGACTCTGTTATTAGAAAAGGAGAGTACTGTGTCGCGTAGACGCGTCGTGGTCACCGGTATGGGTATGCTGTCGCCACTGGGTACCGATGTACCGAGCACCTGGCAGGGCATTCTGGCTGGCCGCAGTGGCATTGGTCCGATCGAACACACGGACCTGTCTGCCTACTCCACCCGTTTTGGCGGCTCGGTGAAAGGCTTCGAGGTCGAGCAATACCTGTCGGCCAAAGAGGCCCGCAAGCTTGACCTGTTCATCCAGTACGGCCTGGCGGCCGGTTTCCAGGCGGTGCGTAATGCCGGCCTGGATGTCACCGACGCCAACCGTGAACGCATTGGCGTGGCCATGGGCTCGGGGATCGGCGGCCTTACCAACATCGAGGAAACCAGCCGTACGCTGCACGATTCGGGGCCGCGTCGCATTTCCCCGTTCTTTGTGCCGGGCTCGATCATCAACATGATCTCCGGGTTCCTGTCGATCCACCTGGGCCTGCAGGGGCCGAACTACGCCATTGCCACCGCCTGCACCACCGGCACCCATTGCATCGGCATGGCCGCGCGCAATATCGCCTACGGTGAAGCTGACGTGATGATTGCAGGTGGCGCGGAGATGGCTGCCTGTGGCCTGGGCATGGGCGGCTTCGGTGCCTCGCGTGCGCTGTCCACCCGCAACGACGAGCCAAGCCGGGCCAGCCGCCCGTGGGACAAGGGCCGTGACGGCTTTGTATTGTCCGACGGTGCCGGTGCCCTGGTGCTCGAAGAACTGGAGCACGCCAAGGCCCGTGGTGCGACCATCTATGCCGAGCTGGTTGGCTTTGGCATGAGCGGCGACGCCTACCACATGACTTCGCCACCCGACACCGGCGAGGGTGCTGCCCGCTGCATGGCCAACGCCTTGCGCGATGCCGGTATCCAGCCGGAAGAGGTCAGCTACATCAACGCCCACGGTACCTCGACCCCTGCGGGCGACGTGGCCGAGGTGGCCGCGATCAAGCGCGTGTTCGGTGAGCATGCCTACAAGCTGGCTGTCAGTTCGACCAAGTCGATGACCGGCCACCTGCTGGGCGCCGCAGGCGCGGTGGAAGCGATCTTCAGTGTGCTGGCGATCAACAGTCAGATGGCCCCGCCCACCATCAACCTGGACGAACCGGACGAAGGTTGCGACCTCGACTTCGTTCCGCACCAGGCGCGCAGCATGCCGATCGACGTGGTGTTGTCCAACTCGTTCGGCTTTGGCGGCACCAACGGCTCGCTGGTGTTCCGCCGGTTCGCCGGTTGATGCACAGCTGGGTCGATGGCCAGCCCGCGGTTGCAGTCAACCTGCAGAACCGCGGCCTGGCCTACGGCGATGGCCTGTTCGAGACCATTGCCGTGCGCGGCGGCCAGCCCAGCTTGCTGGACGGCCACCTCGCACGCCTGGCGCTGGGTTGTCAGCGCCTGGCGATCAGTGCCGACATGGCGCTGGTGCGCGACGAGCTCCTGCGCTATACAAGCCAGCTCGGTGAAGGTGTAGCCAAACTCATCCTTACCCGTGGTGACAGCCAGCGTGGCTATGCGCCGGTTGCCGGTGCCGCGCCGCGGCGAATCCTGCAGGGCAGCCCGTTACCCAGCTATCCTGTGGAGCATGCCGAGCACGGCGTGCGCTTGTTTCCGTGCCAGACCCGGCTTGGGGAACAACCGCTGCTGGCCGGCCTCAAACACCTCAACCGCCTGGAGCAGGTGCTGGCCCGTGCCGAATGGCAGGACAGCGAGCATGCCGAAGGCCTGATGCGTGACGGGCAGGGCAGGGTGATCGAAGGGGTGTACAGCAATCTGTTCCTGGTGCGCGATGGCGTGCTGTTCACTGCCGACCTCAGCCGTTGTGGTGTGGCCGGGGTGATGCGTGCTGCATTGCTGGAACAGGCCGCGCTGCTGGGCATCCCGGCGCAGGTCGCTGACCTGCCGTTTGACGCGCTGGAGCAGGCAGATGAAGTATTTGTTTGCAATAGCGTTTACGGCATCTGGCCCGTGCGGGGCGTAGCCGCGCTAAACTGGTCGCCTGGCCCGCTCACCCGTAAACTGCAGGCCGTTGCCCGTACGTTACTGGAAACCTGAATTCGTGAGACGTAAATTCCTGCTACTGCTGGAAATGGGCTTGATACTTGCTGGGCTGGCGCTTGGCTGGTCGGCCTGGAAGGTCAACTCGGTCCTGGAGCAGCCCCTGCACGTGACGCAGGAGCGCCTGCTCGACGTGCCAAATGGCACCAACCCCAACCGCATGTTCTACCGCATGCAACAAGAAGGGTTGCTCGACGATGCTGTCTGGTTGCGCTTGTACTGGCGCTTCAACATGGCTGGCACCGCCCTGCACACCGGCGAATACCGCCTCACCCCAGGCATGACGGTCGAACAGTTGTTCGACGCTTGGCGCCGGGCCGATGTGGTGCAATACAACCTCACTCTGGTCGAGGGCTGGACCTTCCGTCAGGTGCGCTCGGCTGTAGCCAAGCATGAAAAGATCAAGCACACCCTGGACGGCCTGTCGGATTCCGAAGTGATGGACAAGCTCGGCCACACCGGCGTGTTCCCCGAAGGGCGCTTCTTCCCGGACACCTACCGCTTCGTGCGTGGCATGAGCGATGTCGAGTTGCTGCAGCAGGCCTACATGCGCCTGGACGAAGTGCTGGCAAAGGAGTGGGCCGAGCGCACCACCGACCTGCCGTATCGCGACCCGTACCAGGCGCTGATCATGGCCTCGCTGGTGGAAAAGGAAACCGGTATCCCCCAGGAGCGTGGGCAGATTGCCGGCGTATTTGTACGGCGCCTGCGCCTGGGCATGATGCTGCAGACCGACCCGACGGTGATCTACGGCATGGGTGAGCGTTACAACGGCAGGATTACCCGCGCCGACCTGCGCGATCCGACGCCCTACAACACCTATACCATGACAGGGCTACCGCCCACCCCTATTGCCATGGTCGGCCGCGAAGCGATTCACGCGGCGCTCAACCCGTCCGATGGCACCAGCCTGTACTTCGTCGCCCGCGGCGATGGCAGCCATGTGTTCTCCGACGACCTCGACGACCATAATTCGGCGGTGCGCGAGTTCCAGCTCAAGCGTCGTACAGACTACCGCTCCAGCCCTGCGCCGCAGCAAGAGGCACAGCCGGGTACTGACGACGCCCAGCCCCAGATGCCCGCAACTGACGAGCCGGCTGCACAGCCAGCACCCGAAGCGCTGCCTGCGCAGGATGCCCCTGCTGGTGGTGCGCAAGCGGCCGAACGGCCGACGCCTGACCAACAACATTAAGGACTGCCTGTGAGCGGCTTGTTTATTACGCTGGAAGGCCCCGAAGGCGCGGGCAAGAGCACCAACCGCGATTACCTTGCTGCGCGCTTGCGCGAGCAGGGCCTGGATGTAGTGCTGACCCGTGAGCCCGGTGGTACGCCGCTGGCCGAAAAAGTGCGCGAGCTGCTGCTGGCCCCCACCGATGAAACCATGGCGGCCGACACCGAGCTGTTGCTGGTGTTCGCGGCGCGCGCCCAACACCTCGCGCAGGTAATCCGCCCGGCACTGGCCCGCGGCGCCGTGGTGCTGTGTGACCGCTTCACCGACGCCACCTATGCCTATCAGGGCGGTGGGCGCGGTTTGTCGGTCGAGCGCATCGCTACCCTGGAGCAATTCGTCCAGGGTGACCTGCGCCCGGACCTGACCTTGGTCTTCGACCTGCCAGTGGAAGTGGGCTTGGCCCGTGCCACCGCCCGCGGCCGCCTGGACCGGTTCGAGCAAGAAGGCCAGGCGTTTTTCGAAGCGGTGCGCCAGGCATACCTGCAGCGCGCCCAGCGCGAGCCGCAGCGCTACAGCATGCTCGATGCCGCGCAAACGCTGGAAGCCGTGCAGCGCGCCATCGATGCGCTGCTGCCGGCGATTGTGGAGCGTTGCCGTGGCTGACGCCTACCCCTGGCAGCAGGCCCTCTGGCAGCAACTGGCCGGCCGCAGCCAGCACGCGCACGCCTACCTGCTGCACGGGCCGCAGGGTATCGGCAAGCGGGCCATGGCCGAGCGCCTGATGGCCCGCCTGCTGTGCCAGCAGCCCCAAGGGCTGGATGCCTGCGGTGGGTGCAAGTCCTGCCTGTTGCTCAAGGCCGGTAGCCACCCGGACAACTTTGTGCTCGAGCCTGAAGAGGCCGACAAGCCGATCAAGGTCGACCAGGTGCGCGAGCTGGTGGCATTCGTGGTGCAAACCGCGCAATTGGGCGGTCGCAAGGTGGTGCTGATCGAGCCTGTCGAGGCGATGAACGTCAACGCCTCCAACGCGCTGCTCAAAAGCCTCGAAGAGCCATCTGGCAATACGGTGCTGCTGCTGGTCACGCACCAGCCCAGCCGCTTGTTGCCGACCATCAAGAGCCGCTGCCAGCAGGTGGCGTGCCCGCAGCCAAGCCTGGCCCAGAGCCAGGCCTGGCTGGCCGGTGCGTTGCCTGACAGTGACGAGGCCGAGCGTGACGAGCTACTGACGCTGGCCGCTGGTTCGCCATTGATGGCGGTCAGCCTGCAGGCACAGGGTGTGCGCGAGCAACGTGCGCTGGTTACTGACGGGGCGAAGAAGCTGATCAAGCAGCAGCAATCGCCCAGCCAGCTGGCCGATGCCTGGAACGGCGTGCCACTGCTGTTGCTGTTCGACTGGTTCTGCGATTGGTCGCATCTGATCCTGCGCTACCAGTTGACCCAGGACGAGGAGGGGTTAGGCTTGGCCGATATGCGCAAGGTGGTGCAATACCTGGCGCAGAAGAGCCGCCAGTCCAAGGTGCTGGAGGTGCAGGCCTGGATTCTGGAGCAGCGCCAGAAGGTGCTGGGCAAGGCCAACCTCAACCGCGCCCTGCTGCTCGAATCGCTGCTGGCTCACTGGCTGCAACTGCCGGGTGCCCGCTGATTTTCATTTTTTCATGTGTGCCGTTATCCCATGCTCGTAGATTCCCATTGCCACCTCGACCGTCTTGACCTGAGCGCCCACCAGGGCTCCCTCGATGCTGCATTGCAGGCGGCCCGTGAGCGCGGGGTCGGGCATTTTCTGTGTATCGGCGTAAGTGCCGAAAACGCCGGTGCGGTGAAGGCGTTGAGCGAGCAGTATGCTGACGTCGATTGCTCGGTGGGTGTGCACCCGCTGGACCTGGCGCCGGGTGAAACCCCTGCGCTGGAATGGCTGCTGCGCGAGCTGGCCCACCCCCATGTGGTGGCGATTGGCGAAACCGGGCTGGACTACCACTATGAGCCGGAAGCTGCCGAGCTGCAGCAGGCTTCGTTCCGCCTGCACCTGGAGGCCTCGCGGCAGACCGGCAAGCCGGTCATCGTGCACACCCGTGCGGCACGCGCCGATACCTTGGCACTATTGCGCGAGGCCAACCTGCCGCAGGCTGGGGTGCTGCATTGCTTCACCGAAGACTGGGAAATGGCCAAGGCCGCGCTGGACCTGGGGTATTACATCTCGCTGTCTGGCATCGTTACCTTCCGCAATGCCGATGCCCTGCGCGAAGTGGCGCGGCAGGTGCCGGTCGATCGTTTGCTGGTCGAGACCGATTCGCCGTATCTGGCACCCATTCCGTACCGTGGCAAGCCGAACCTTCCGCAGTATGTGCGGGAAGTGGCGGAGTATGTGGCTTCGTTGCGGGGGGCCAGTTATGAGCAACTGGCTGAGCAGACTACTGCCAACTTCAAGCGGTTGTTCCCGTTGGCGCGGATGGCTTGATGGCGCATGAGCCTGAGTGCACTTGCACTTGCACTTGCACTTGCTCTTGCTTTGGCTTTGGCTTCTAAGCGCGCGGTAGCTCAGGCGACACAGATTGCGACTTCAGGAGGCCGAGCGCAGGGCTTGCGAAGGGAGGTGACGGGCATGGATGCCCGTCAAGCGCTGGG